>JAITLW010000048.1 GCA_031277715.1 Sphingobacterium sp.
TTTTAAATCAAAAACCGAACAAGAAACTGTATACTATCCTTATCTACTCAAGGAATATCGAAATAGGTGGTTTGTCCTATGTAAACCAAAAAAAGGAAATACACTCATTACACTAGCACTAGACCGTATAGAAGACTTGAACGAGATGGAAAAATCAGGATATGTGCCCTACAATGGTATAGATTTCGAACGTTATTATGCAGATACAATCGGTGTCACAAGATCAGAAAAAGACAGAGGGCATCGTGTCATATTACGTGTCGATTCCAAAAATGCTCCTTATGTCATAACGAAACCGCTACACCCCTCCCAACAACTATTGGAGACCAAAGCTGATGGTACAGTATTGATACGACTGGATGTTGTATTGAATTTCGAATTAGAACGCGAAATATTAGGTTTTGGAGAATCTATGAAAGTATTGGCGCCAAAAAACTTAGTCGATCGTATCAAACGCAGAACACGTAAGATGTTACAACAATATACCGAAGAAAACGATATTTAAAGCTAAAAACATGAAATCATTAACATTAGGCGAACATTTCGGTGAAAGCAAAAGAAAGATTCAATTCAACAATCTAATTATAAGCGAAGCGGTAATAGCCCCTAACTCCCACGTGCCCTGGCATTATCATGAGAACGCTTATTTCCTTTATAGCGTCAAAGGAAATTTTATTGAGGTCAATAAAAAAGAGAAAATACAATGTTCGCGCAATACATTGCTGTATCACAATTGGCAAGAGCCCCACTACAATGAGAGCATTTCCGAAGGTGTCAATTATTTTCATATCGAGATTGAAAAGAAATGGTTTCATGAAAAAGAGTTAGATCCCAATATCATAGAGGGTAACATAAATATACATCATCCCGAGATTACATCCCTATTCCAAAATATATACAAAGAACTCAATGTACAAGATGCCTTCACTCCCATAGCAATTGAAGGCATGTTGTTACAGGCCTTTGCACTATTACAACGCGATACACAAAAAATCACTTTAGGGCATCCTCCCAAGTGGGTCAATAGACTCCAAGAAATCATATCTGATTCTTATGACTTTAACCAATTAGACTTACAGCAATTGGCCGAGCAAATAGGAATCTCAGCGGTCCATCTTTCACGGACCTTCCCCCGCTATTTTGGTGAAGACCTTAGTCGATTCATCCGCCGACGAAAGATTGAGCGTAGCAGAGAACTCCTCGATCAGGGAAACCTCTCCAACGCAAGCATCGCTTACCAATGTGGATTTACAGATGAAAGTCACTTTATTAAAACATTCAAAAATGAATACGGATTAACACCTGGCAACTATAGAAAAGGAGCAATAAACGGCCTGAAATGTTAATCAGCTACCAAATGTTATGAACCTCCTATTTTGTTTCCTTTAAATACAGCAGCTTTACACCTGTCAAATACAAAAAACAAAATATGGAAACGCACTTGATATACTACAACAGTCCTGAGACTGCGCTAAACCAAACACAGATTCTTGGTCACGGTATGGATGAAAATGGATTCTTCGTGATACCTCAGGAATCCTGTTATTTTCCGGGTGGAGGCGGACAAGAAAGCGACACTGCAGAGATAACCATTGGTAATACAACAAGCCCGATAATCAAAGGAGCTTTTCATGCCAATAGTCTAAAAATCTACATCGATAGACAGGAAATAGAAGACAATGCAATTATTACCCTTAGAATTGATCCCATCAAGCGAGCAGTAAATTCACAACTACACACTGCTGGACATCTTATCACCTCGATAATATATGAAGAGCTTAAACTCAATCTTACCCCAATCAAAGGTTCACACTATCCTAGTAATAGCGCAATAGAGTTTGACACAGCGAATACAGTCCAAAACATTAATATAGAAGCCATCAACAGCATCTTAGATACCCTTATCCTCCAAAAGATTCCAATTCATTCCAAAATAGTCTCAACAGCCTCTTCCGATTACAAAGACTCCTTTAGAACTTCTCACTTCACCCCACAGGCGGACACAAGCATTAGACTTGTAAAAATAGGCAACTACCTGAATTATGCATGTGGAGGCACTCATGTTACCAATACGGCAGCACTTCAGGGAATGAGAGTTTTAAAAGTAAACACAAAGAAAAATATACTTAAAGTAAAATACGGTTTTTAAAACAACAAGCCCCTCAAGGTGGTACAGAATTAAAAAACAAAGGTAGACCAGTAACAAATAGAGCGCTGCTTCTTGATATAGTTAGGAATCCTAACTACTTTTGGATAAGGCAATATTGCCTCAGGAACAGATTAAAATTTTAGTGAACATGTCAAAATCAGTTTTTTACCATGCTGGATGTCCTGTATGCATTAGCGCAGAGCACGACATCGTCAACCTTGTAGGAATCGACAACGTAGAAGTCGTACATATCGGTGAAGTCAGAGACCGGATAGAAGAAGCTGAGAAAGCTGGCGTAAAGTCCGTACCTGCTTTAGTAACACCACAAGGCAATGTGTTACACATCAACTTTGGTGCATCGATTGCAGATGTAAAAGGTTAAAAGCTTGCCCCACTTAGATAGGATAACTATCTTTGTGGGGCATTTTTAGTATTAAAATAGAATCACACAATTATTAAAATCAATAAAAATGCAAGTAGCTGTTTGGGATACCTACGTAACAAAAAAAGATGGTACGATTATGCACTTTGACATTATTGTACCAGTAGCAATAACTGATGCTGCTGTAATTTACAATTATGGAAGAGATTACCTTAAAAGTAAAAATCAGGAAGGGCAGCCATTGACGGCCCACGAGTGCCAATTCTGCCATGTAGAACAGGTCAGAACCGAGTGGCAAAATGAAATAAAAGAAAAAGGAGTTTTCATCTATGAAATGGAAAACTGTAAATAAGCAGCATACACCATGAACAGATCCGATTTTGATCTGGAACAACAGAACAGCAATATAGAAAGCAAAATTGTAGCTTCATTGGAAAGAATAACCCAATCTTTTCGTGTACTACTGTGGCGTCAGAGCAAAGAATTTCCTCTGACGCCTACTCAAATACAGCTCTTAATTTTCTTACTTCACCACGGTACCGAAAATCGGAAAGTAAGTTACCTCGCTGAAGAATTCAACATGACCAAGGCAACGATCAGCGAAACCGTCAAAACATTAGAACAAAAAGAACTTATTGTCAAGGAATATGAGGAACAGGATACAAGAAGCTACAGCATCCATCTAACAGACAAAGGAAGAGAAATTGCCCGACAGACCTCCTTATTTACAGAAGAAATAAGAACACCTATCCATAAATTAAACGATACGAGCAAAGAAACACTATTATCCAGTCTTCTAGAAATTGTCACCCATCTCAATCAATCTGGAATAATAAGTGTTCAGAGAATGTGTATCAGCTGTTCCTATTACCAATCTTCGGATGACGGAACACTTCATTTTTGCCGATTGCTAAATCAAACTTTAGCTACCACAGATCTTCGTATAGACTGCCCAGAACATCAAGCCAAAGCCTATTAATAAGATATTAGCCCAAGAATAACCACCCTTCCAAGCTTTTTACCTTATTCTGACTTTGTAACCATTTAGGTCAATAAAAATTATTTTACCTTTGCCTTGTGTTCAAACAAGCCACTTACAGCTGTTTCTCAAACGGAGATAGTCTTTAATGTGACACAATCTATTTTTATAGATTACATCATCTACACAACAGGATTAAGCCTGGTTTTGGTTTCATACATATTCGATCATAGATATCCAGCGATGACAAAAATATTTACACGGACGGCTTTATGTGTTATTCTTCTAATAACAAAAACGACATTATCGGCTCAAGAAACCGTCCATATGGACAGTGGAATTCAAGATAGCACACAAACAACACAAGACAGTATACCTATAAAAAGAACATTCTTCAAACGCTTCGTTAATTATTTTGAGGAAGCAAAAAAAGATAAGACACAAAGCAAATTTGATATATCATTTATAGGAGGGCCTAGCTACTCCGTAGATACCAAACTGGGATTGGGGCTGATCGCATCAGGTCTCTACCGAATCGACAAACAAGATTTGAGCCTCCCTCCATCCGATGTTGCTATATACGCTAATATCACCACCAACGGTTTTTTTGCCATAGGCGTGCAGAACACTACAATCTTTCCAGAGAACAAGTACCGTATCAATTACGATATGAACTTCAAGTATATGCCAACCCGGTTTTATGGTATAGGTTACGACGCAGGAGCAGCCGATAAATATTCAGAATACGACGAATATCAATTAGGACTAAAATTTGATCTCCAACGTAAAATACTTCCTAACACCTACTTTGGATTAATAGTCTCCGCCCAGAATATTCGTAGTAAAAGCTTCGAAGACATTAGCTTTAAGCCTGAGGGAAGCACAAATAATACCGCTGTAGGGGCTGGTTTTCTCCTATCCTACGACAGTAGGGATTTTATACCCAACCCGAGCAAAGGTTTATTTATCCAATATGAGCAAACATTTTTTCCTTCCGCGTTCGGTAGCAAGGATTATTTCAACACAATAAAGTTCACCACACGGGCCTATCAAAATGTTTGGACAAACGGACTTATAGCTTTTGATTTCAATAGCGAATTTAACAGTGAAGCAACTCCTTGGACGATGATTTCAAAAATGGGAGGCGCTAGACAGATGAGAGGCTACTTCATCGGACAGTACCGCGATAGGAATCAGCTGAATAGCCAGGTTGAGCTTCGTCAGAAAATAACGGGACGCCACGGTGTAGCGCTATGGGGAGGTGCTGGCAATGTGTTTTCATCCCTAAAGAAGATGGATTGGTCACATACACTACCGACTTATGGATTAGGCTATAGGTGGGAATTTAAAAATAGAGTGAACGTACGGCTTGACTACGGATTCGGCAAAGGACAGAACGGCTTCTATTTTAACATTTACGAATCATTTTAATGAAAGCAATAACTAATAACCCAATCTATCTGTTTTGGTACTATATCTTCGTCAATATGGCTCCAAGCTTCTATTTTGCGTTGACACAACCCATAGACAGTATAGGAAAGTTCATTATTATAGCATTCCCCTTGGGATTGTATATGGTCCTATTTTCACTCGTAAAAAACACAGGAGCAACTCTATTAATAGCCTTTCCTCTCCTATTTTTACATGCGTTTCAGATTGTACTATTCTACCTCTATGGTGAAGATGTAATTGCAGTAGACATGTTCCTCAATGTAGCTTCCACAAATACATCCGAAATCAACGAACTACTCGGAAGCCTATTACCTTCTATCGCTTTAGTCCTGATATTATATGTACCAGCTCTGATTCTAGCAATTCGTCAGTGGAGACAGAAAAACTATTTAAGCCAGAGTTTTAGACGAAAAATAGTAGTTCCCGCAGGTTTATTTTTAGTAGTTACATTCTTACTTTCCTATTCCAGTACACCAAAAAACAACGACACACTGGTTTTTCAAAAAGAAATATATCCTATTAGCGCTCTTAACAATCTAGTTTTTGCCTTCGACAAATGGGACAAAGTAAAACACTACCCAGAGACATCGAAGGATTTTAAGTTCCAAGCCACAAGAGAGCAGGTCGACAGTACAAAAAGACAAATATATGTACTGATTATCGGGGAAACCGGCAGAGCTGATAATTGGTCCCTGTACGGCTATGAGAGAGAAACAAACCCGCAGCTTCAACAACAAGACAACTTAGTTGTATTCCAAGATGCATTGACGCAGTCCAACACCACACACAAGAGTGTATCCATGCTCCTGTCGGATGTCAAAATCGAGGACTACAACAGTATATATCAGAGAAAAGGTATAATAGAAGCTTTTAAGGAAGCTGGTTTTACCACCATTTCTCTGTCAAATCAAGCCGAAAACGCTTCCTTTATTGAGTATTTCACCAAAAGCGCAGACATCTATAAAACCCTACGCACGACAAACAGCAAGACAGGTGTCACTCAAAATCATTATGACGCAGAGTTAATTGCCCTCATGCAAGAACAGATTAAGGAAAATGCAGGTGACTTATTTATCCTTCTCCACACCTATGGATCACACTTCAAATATATGGAGCGCTATCCAGAGCAATTCAGAAAATACACTCCTGACAAGATCACTAACGTCAGTAAATCCGAACGAGAGCGTCTAATCAATGCTTATGACAATACCATCTTATATACGGATTACTTTTTGGCACAAACTATAAAAGCCCTAACAGAAACCGATTCACAGGTCGCCTTGCTCTATACCTCAGATCATGGTGAAGACCTGATGGACGACGATAGAAATAAGTTTCTACACGCCTCACCGACTCCAACATACTATCAGTTAAGAGTTCCATTTGTCATGTGGTTTTCGGATGCTTATATCGCCGACCATAGCCAAGCAATACAAGCGGTAAGCACCAATAGTAAAAAACCCATTTCCAGTAGTACGGTATTCCACACAGTACTCAACATGGCGCATGTACAGACGCCCTATTTAGATACGGAGTTATCTTTAGTAAGTAAAAACTTTCGTCCCAAACCCCGCCTCTACCTAAACGATCACGATATCGCTGTCCCTTATCGTAAAATGAATCTGAAACGAGAGGACTTCGATATGTTCGATAAAAGAGGAATCAAAGAGTAATAAATTAATGGCACACAATAGGCCACTAGCAATAAACACAATGAATACAAAGTTTAAAATCCTAATCTTAATAACGAGTTTCTTTCCCCTATTTGCGGCAGCTCAACGAGAGAAAGTAGAACTACTCCCCTTAGGCCATATGGACAATTGGTTAAAACGGGAAGTAAAAGAATCCTTTGTCATCGGTGGTAATACACAATATCTTTATGAGATAACAGACGCAAAAGAAACACTTCCCGTCAATACACCTTATCAAAATAAAAATTCCCCCTGGGCCACCTCATCAGTACTGGCTACGGTTAGTGGCATCACCAAAGGTAGTGTTACCGTATTTCCCGAAGCACGTGGCAATGGACAGGCTGCCCGTTTAGAAACACGCATCGAACGTGTAAAAGTACTAGGGGTTATCAACATCAACGTGCTCGCATCCGGCACCATATTCCTCGGCGAGATGATTGAACCGATTACCAGTACAAAAAACCCACAGAGTAAACTTATTACAGGTATTCCGTTTACAAAAAAACCGAAAGCGTTACAATTTGACTACAAAGTCGTCACAGGAGGTGCTTCTAGATATGTCAACGGTATGGGGAATGGATCGGATGCAAAAAGAACCGATAAAGCAGAAATACAGATCCTCCTACAGAAAAGATGGGAAGACAAAGATGGCAATGTATACGCAAAACGCATAGGTACAGGCTGGAAATTGATGGATAAAACCATAAACAGCTGGCAAAACAAATATCGCATCCCCGTCAATTATGGAGACATCAGTAAACAAAGCTATTACACCACAGATATGAGACTGAGGAATAATACAGAAGCTTATTACACCAAGAACAGCAAAGGCAAAATGGTGCCCATCCGCGAAGAAGGCTGGGGAACAAAAGAGGACACGGTCACACACCTTATCGTACAGTTCTCATCTAGCAACGGTGGGGCCTACATCGGTAATACAGATAGCCGACTCTGGGTTGACAATGTGGGATTAGTATACGAGTAGTTGTTATTTAACGTTTTAAATTACAAACCGGATATCTCAAATCTGATATCCGACATCTAACTTCTAAATACTATCTTTGCAACTTATTTTAACATAGGCGTATCGTGATCAACGTAAATAATGTCTCCGTATCATTTGGAGGGACAACTCTTTTTAGCGATGTATCTTTTTCTATCAATGAAAATGATAAAATAGCCCTTATGGGCAAGAATGGTGCTGGCAAGTCCACCTTATTAAAAATCATTGCCGGTGCTGGCAAACCCACAAACGGCAACGTATCAGGGCCGAAAGATGCTGTCATTGCCTACTTGCCACAACATTTGTTAACGCAGGACAATATGACCGTCTTCGAAGAGACCTCAAAAGCCTTTGAAGAAGTCTATCAGATGCGTGATGAATTAGAAGCGTTGAATGAACAGCTAAACGTACGTACCGATTATGAAACGGACGACTACATGAAGCTAATAGAGCGTGTGTCCGAACTCAGTGAAAAGTTCTACTCTATCGAAGAGACCAACTACGACGCTGAAGTTGAAAAAGTACTCAAAGGATTAGGCTTCGAACGTACAGATTTTACACGTCAGACCTCAGAGTTCTCTGGAGGATGGCGCATGCGAATCGAGTTAGCCAAAATTTTGTTAAAAAAACCAGATTTAATCCTTCTCGATCAGCCGACCAACCATATGGATATCGAGAGTATGCAATGGTTAGAAGATGTTTTAATCAATTCGGCCAAAGCCGTCATTGTTATCTCCCACGATAGAGCCTTCGTAGACAATATCACCAACCGTACTATCGAAGTAACAATGGGACGTATCTACGATTACAAAGCAAAATACAGTCATTACCTAGAACTACGTAAAGACCGTCGTTTGCATCAGTTAAAAGCATACGAAGAACAGCAAAGGTTTATAGCGGACAACCAAGAATTTATCGACCGTTTTAGAGGGACTTATTCCAAAACCTTACAGGTACAGTCTCGTGTCAAAATGTTGGAAAAACTAGAAATAATCGAGATAGACGAAGTCGATACTTCAGCTTTACGATTAAAATTTCCACCGTCGCCCCGTTCAGGCCAATATCCTGTAATGGTAGAAGAGCTCACTAAAAAGTATGGTGACCATGTCGTATTTGAAAAAGCAGCGATGGTAATAGAACGTGGAGAGAAAGTTGCTTTCGTCGGTAAAAATGGTGAAGGAAAATCAACCATGATCAAAGCCATCATGGGAGAAATAGACTTTGAAGGAAGCCTAAAAGTAGGTCATAATGCCAAAATAGGGTATTTTGCACAAAACCAAGCAGCTCTACTAGATGAAGAGTTAACGGTATTCGAAACCATTGATCAGATTGCTATAGGTGATGTCCGTGTCAAGATCAAAGATATGTTGGGTGCTTTCATGTTTAGCGGCGACGATACGACTAAAAAAGTAAAAGTCCTATCAGGGGGTGAAAAAACCAGGCTAGCTATGATTAAACTCCTTTTGGAGCCTGTCAACGTATTGATTCTCGATGAGCCTACCAACCATTTGGATATGAAGACCAAGGACATCATCAAAGACGCACTTCAAGATTTTGATGGCACCCTTATTTTAGTGTCCCACGACAGAGATTTCCTCGACGGACTAGCAACCAAAGTATTTGAATTTGGAAATAAACGTGTCCGTGAGCACTTTGAAGATATAAAAGGATTCTTAGAATATAAAAAAATGAACAGTTTAAAAGACATAGAACGTTAAACCTATTTCCGTTCATCCTTCCTATTTGACCACTTATCAATACGTTTGATACAGTGGTCAAACTTTTTTTAGACCTGCCTTAACGGTATATATCTTTGCAAAAAAACGCAAAGATAATGTACAAATTAATTCAGCTCATACTCTTCTATATACTATTGTTTTGCCTGTTTATATTCCAGTTAAAGGCCGATAGCACCACAAACCCCATAAATCCTATTCAACTAAAAGCAACATCTCCAACACGCTATCAACCTTTTTTAATAGCTAGTGGCTTGATTGGTTATGGTGTAGCCAGACAGGTCATTCCTGGCCTGCAACACCTAGATAGGGACACGAAAGCATATGCCAACAGAATATCCCCCAAAGGTACCCGTATTGATGATTTCATACAGTACACACCAATACTTGCCGTATATGCTTTGGATTTCACCGGACTACAGGCAAAACACAATATCGTCGAGCGCACGCAGTTCTTAAGCACGGCGGCACTATTAACGCTATTAAGTGTACACACCCTGAAAAGTAGCGCTGGAGTTATGCGTCCAGATGGTTCTAATTCAAAATCCTTTCCATCCGGTCATACCGCGACAGCCTTTCTAGGCGCACATATGCTTTTTAAGGAATATAAAGACGAAAATATATGGATTGCTTCATCAGGGTATCTTATCGCAGCAGGAACTGGCGCATTACGCATTGCCAATAATAAACATTGGTTTAGCGACGTTATTGCTGGAGCAGGCTTCGGCATCCTATCGACCGAATTGAGTTATATACTTACTCCAAAAATAAAAAAACTATTAAAGCCATCTAAGGGGTATAGAAATGTCAATATCACACCAGAACTATCTCATCATAGCACCATGTTAA
This sequence comes from Sphingobacterium sp., assembly GCA_031277715.1. Lineage (GTDB taxonomy): Bacteria > Bacteroidota > Bacteroidia > Sphingobacteriales > Sphingobacteriaceae > Sphingobacterium. The sequence continues at coordinate 10,242 of JAITLW010000048.1, forward strand.
AGGCAACCATCCATTTCTAAGATTTAGATATTCACAATTTTCTTAAAGAAATCTTCCCTTCTGTGTTTAGACAATGGCAACTCTTGACCATAAACCATGACTCGATTACCTTTGACACTATCAATACATGCTGTATTCACTAGAAAAGATTTATGGATTTGGTAGAAGGATTTATTTCCCAACCTCTCACTGATAGCACTTAAAGTCTGATGAGATACATAAGTCCCTTTTGCGGTATGTATGCGCACATAATTTTGCATAGCCTCTACAAAAAGGATCTCTTGAGGTTCAACACGCACATAACAATCCTCATGCTTAATATATAGCTCATTTATGGTCTGTTCTGATTGAGCGACTTGACATTTCTTGGCCTGAGCCTTCTCTATAGCACGCAACAGCCTGGGCAAAGCGATAGGTTTGAGCAAATAATCAACAACATCCAAGCGATACCCTTCCAAAGCGTACTCTGAATAATCCGTTGTTAAAATCGTCATAGGAGGATTTTCCAAACATTCAAGTACCTCTAACCCGGAAATACCAGGCATATTG
>JAITLW010000055.1 GCA_031277715.1 Sphingobacterium sp.
AGGCGTTACTGCTGTTAAGAATGATAAAAGCAGTTATACACGATGGTTTTATAAAGAGGTTACGATACTGACCCCGCCGCCGAGCCTCGATGGCTATAAGACCAAACGATTTGGCTCCAAAACCTGGATGTTGGAAAATCTGAACGAAAAAGGTGCTGATGGTAATCTGGGGTGGGCTTATGATAATAATGTGAATAAGTCGGCTGTCTATGGGCGGCTGTATACATGGGCGGAGGCAATCACTGGTATTTCCAAAGCGACAGTTGCAGAAAATCCTTATAAATTTGGTTATGCAGGCGTAGATGATGCCGGTAATGCTTTCAAACTCGACGGTACAACAGCGAGCTCTGCCAATATACAGATCCAGGGCGCTTGTCCCAAGGGCTGGCATCTTGCCAACGTCAATGACTGGTATGACCTATTGGTGTCTATTAAGGCAGAATATAATATACCGGGCAATACATTGTCAGATGTAGGTTCGGCTAAAGATGGTTACATCATTGGATGGGGGAGAGAGATAGGGGTTGTAAACAGTATTACATTGACCAATTGGGGTATCGTGGGGCCTTACCTCAAAGGTAGTACACCACAATCTGCAGGAGGTCTTTGGGACGGTGGGACTACCTTCAATTATGGTGGCAATGCGAACTTTCCTAGTGGAGCCTACCCTTTGTTTAAAGAGTTGAGTGCGCAGATCGATTTCAATATCCTCCCTAGTGGGCGCTGGAATGAAGCGAGTAAAGTTTTCCAGCAAGAGGGGTTATACTCTTACCACTGGGTATCTTTTTTGAGCTCTAGTGCGGGCAATAATCCATTGCGCCTGACTATTGGCTCAGCAAATGCCAACTTTTCAAACGGCACAGACTCCGGACTTAATGGACACTGTGTACGTTGTGTAGCGAATTATTAGAGGATTATAGTTTAATGAGTATATAACTTAATCAAGTAAGTAATATACTGCTATAAAGATTAATTTATATAAAACCGGTCACTAATTGTGATCGGTTTTTTTTATATATTTGTTTTCATAATGAGGCTTTTATCCGCAATTCTGTTGGTTTTTATGATGGGACTTTTTATGGTTCCCTGTTCTGATTTGACCAATAGCTGTGATAATTCCCAACAGATTAAAACCGAAAGCCCCCACAGTCATAGTCAAGATCAAGACGATACGTGCTCGCCTTTTTGCCTATGTTCTTGCTGTGGGATTACGATAACTGCCTTTCATTTTCATTCCCTTGATTTGGCGGTCCCTATCCATTTTTTCTTGATCAAACATCAGGCCTCCTCGGATTTTGATTTTATCTCGCAGGGTACCGCAAGTGTCTGGCAACCGCCAAAGCTTCTTACAGCTTAGTTTTTCGTAGACTTTTCGATAAGGAAGGGTGTACAGTCATATCATGTGGCTTGTATGCTTTGTTTTTCTTTTTTCTAGTCTACGCCGTTTTTTCTATTCCCTATCCGTTATTCAGACTGGGCATTTGCCTACAGTTTATTTCATAGCAGTGGGGGGATAGAGTGTGTCATAACATAGGCCGTTGGCCTTCCTATTTAATATTAAATAAACTATATCTATGATATTGAGAGTGCTTTTTTTCGTTTATATAATCGGGAGTTATAATTTATCCTTTGGGCTTGATAGCCTTAGAAGTGAATCTTTAAAGGATTCCAGTACCGTTAACACAGCTATTTATAAACTAAGTCCCAAGAAGCTCATCCTTCCATCCGGACTGATCGCCGCAGGTGCGATTAGTTTTGCCATCCCCGCCATGAAAAAGTGGGATCTAGGGATTAGAAAAGAGGTGGCGGAGCATAATCTTACTCGAACCGTTTTGGACGATTATACGCAATATGTTCCAGGGGTAATGGTCTATGGATTGAATCTTTTTGGTGTAAAAGGTAGGCACGATTTGGGCGCTCGGACCATCATTTATGCCTCTTCGCAATTGATTGCCGCAGCAATCGTGACGCCCGCCAAAAGCTGGATCGCAGAAGAGCGCCCTGACGGATCGAACCGTAAATCTTTTCCTTCCGGTCATGCGGCTACAGCATTCTCCAATGCCCATTTTATGTATAGAGAATATCGGGATAGCAATGCCTTATTGAGTCTGGCAGGGTATCCATTTGCTATCTTTACCGGTGTATATAGGGTAGTGAATAATAAACACTGGATGACGGATATCGTTGCTGGGGCGGGTGTAGGAATCCTGTCGACCGAGTTGGCGTATTGGATTTATCCTAAAGTCAGTACGCTTTTTCATAAAAAAAAGGGGAATAAACAAAGCATGCTAATGCCTTACTATCAATCACAAAAAGTAGGCTTATCCTATCAGATGATCTTTTAGTCTGGAGAAGCGGCATCAAGTTTGTTATCAATTTCCGATTTTATTTACTTTTGCCGCAAATATTAACTTTCATGACTAAAAAATACATTCCCTCAGGGGTAGCTTCCGTTACAGGAGTATTGAAAACCGTTCTTTTTGGAATATTAGGCTGTATTCTCTTACCTCTTTTATACATTCTGGTCAACCATTGGATTCCCAATATCTGGTTTGCGGCGATATCAGCCGTTATGTTCGGTCTAGGACTAGGCTTTTTTATTGACCTAGGCATTGGTTTGGGAAAAATCAGGAATATCAAAGTCGCCGCTGTTATTGGGGTGTTCTATGGGTTGCTGGCGTATTATATGCAATGGATATTCTTTGATGAGTTTATGTACAGTCCGAATGGATTTTCGCTGGACCGGGACCAGGAAGCATTTTCTCTACTCTTCGAGGATATATTCTTTTTGTTTACGCATCCACAAGCCTTGGTAGAAGAAATTGTTGCTTTGAATGAGGTGGGTACATTCCGCGTAGAGGGTAGTTCGATGGTGAGTGGTGGTGTGCTGTGGGGCCTGTGGTTTGGTGAATTCGCGGTCATTTTGACGAGTGTCGTACTGGCTGTGATGTTTGGTAAAGCATCCGAGCCTTTTTCGGAGCAAAATGACGCGTGGATGGCGAAACGTAAGCCATTTGTGAAAATACCTTACATAACGGATAAGGAAGAGTTGATCAGAGCCCTAGATGCGGATGACTTGAGCCTTTTGAAGCAAGACTTAGACGATCCGGAATCGGTGAGCTTTGCGGAGGTTATCGTCTACGAGTCTAATGGTGACCCTGTGAAATACATCACAGTGGTGAACACGTCTGTCGTTCGTCAAAAGTTAGGCAAGGATAATATTAGAAAAGATGTCTTGATCAAATATTATCCCATCACCGATCCTAGTTTTTAGTTCGTTTTTTCAACAGGATAGGAACAATAAGAGGCGAAGCTAAGGTGTTATAAATAGTAGAAAATTCGATGAAAAAACTGATTATACTGACTTTTATACTTCTGACGTATGTATTTGTTTTCGGACAAAAGAAACACAAGCTCTTTTATCCTAACGGCAAGATTAAGGTGAGTGGACAGTTTGATGCTAAGGGGAAGGAAACTGGGCAATGGAAGTCTTTCTTTGAAAATGGAAAGTTAGAATCAGTAGGGCAATTCGATAGTGCAGGAAATAGGACTGGTGAGTGGAAAACTTATCATGAAAATGGGCAACTGCGGGAGATTGTGCAATATGAGAACGGGAATAAAACCGGAGTCTCTAAAGGTTATCAATCAAACGGACAGCTTGGCGAAGAAGGTGTTTATAAAGATGATCAGGCTACTGGCGAATGGAGGACTTATCACCTCAATGGTAAACTATGGGAGCTGTGGAATTATCAGGAGGGGGAGCCAAAGGGTGAATTTAGAGAATACAATGATAAAGGTCAATTAAAACGGATTGGTAATCGCTTGGGCTATGTCGAAGATGGCGAATGGAAGTATTATTTTGATAACGGGCAACTTGAAAAAGCTGGTCGCTACGAGCATGGTAAGCAGACCGGCGAGTGGAAAAATTACCATTGGAATGGACAACTATCTGATAGTGCCAATTATGAGGGCGGTAAGAAAATAGGTGAATGGAAAATGTTTGGCGATAAGGGCAATTTACGCCAAAGCATGATTTATGATAAGCCTGGCCAAATAAGTTCGGCGAAGTTTTATCATGAGAATGGTCAACTAAGCAACGCGGGTAACTATAAGGATGGGGATCCATCGGGCGAATGGAAGCATTATGACGACTCGGGGACTTTGACGCAGGTGTTGTTATACAGTAAAGATGATGATGGAAATACTGGCGTTGACTTACGAAAATATCATACCAATGGTCAGGTCAGTCTGTCTGGGAGTTATAGGAATGGTAGGCAGTGGGGCGAATGGAAGTTTTATGATGAAGGAGGGAGTTTGATAAAGACGGAGCAGTTTTCAGTAGATTAAGGACTTTTTGTTTACAATCCGTACGCTTTTATACGCGATGCTTGCGAATTGTAAATCATCATGTCGTTTTCCATAGAACTGTGGTTAATATCTGTAGCTTTGGATAGTTCAAAGAATATGGTAACAAACTAAATGAACATAATTAATCATAAAATGAAAAAGATGAAAACTACAATTTTGGCAGCTTTAGCAGGTGTGTTCTTATTGACTTCTTGTGGAGATGGTGTTTATCCACAAAACGAAGGTGGTGGTAAAGCCGTAAAACAGCTAATCGACAAGCATTTTGATGCGGATAAACAGGTACAGGAATTGGTCATCAAAGCAAAAGATGAATTGTATGGCGAACTTGGAACAGTGACTGTTGTTTATTGGGATGGAGATAAGCAGATGGAAGAGGTTTTTAGCTCTTCGGATGGTGCTAAAGGACCGCAGGAGACTTTTGGTTCGAAGCAGAATATGAAGCACCTAGCCAAGACAAAAACGGTCGCAGTTAAGGAGTTTGATGTAGATCCAATACCTTATAAAGTCGGCGAAGCAGTAGGTTTGATCCCTGAAGAGTACGAAAATTATGCACTGGCAGAGTATGGGTTCACTGTTGACGATAATGGGAAGATAAAACAACGCTTTACGATAAATACAACTAAGAAAGGAGAAGGAAAGACACAGACTGGTCGGAGGGTAAGTCAAAATTATTATCCTTTTAGTTTCAAGATTGATGAAACAGGCAAAGTCGTTGCTATCGACTAGTTAAGGATTTTTGGGATAGCAAGTCCTCAATTCTTTGGGAGCTTTATTGCTCGTAATAAAGCGGATGCTCATAGCATCCGCTTTTGTTATCAAAAGGCATAATATTTGTACACCTTTTTTTAAATATTTAATATGAAGAATTTTATTTTACTTTTTGCGTTACTGTGTACTGCTTTTGTTTCCCGAGCGGATCAGCTTCAGGCATTGACACAGCGACAGGCAGAAGCCGCAGTCGCCTATCTAAAGAAGGAACCTGTTGTTATTCTATGGTGCAGTTGCTGTGATGATGATCTGCCTCAAAAAATCACGGTAAACGAAGTGTTTTACAAAAAAGATGACGAAGGAAAATACTATTCTGTTATACTAAAAGGTAGGGATGAAAGTGGAAGAGAGGTCGAAGAGTATTTGGATCTCGCCTATGTATTTGTAAAGAAAGGGAAAAAAGCTAAAAGCTTAGGTAAAGTATTGAAATTTGAATGCGATCCTTGTACAACACCATTTGACTGGTCGATTCATTACGAAGGCTAACGCGATTATACTGTAGGGCTTTCGATCCTTTTTTCCGATTTTAGTACTTATAATTTATTAAGGCGTTGCTCCAATTGGCAACGCCTTCTTTTTTAAGATAGCACTACTATTATTTCCTTACTATTAGGCTATACTGCGATTTCTTATTAATATGCGCCTTCCAGTGCGTTGTAATCTGCGGTTCGTCCTTGCTCCTTGTACAATTCCAGAAGTTTGTTGTAGGAGTTGATGCCGCCCGATTTGTGGTCGTATACACCCGATTTCCAATATTTTTCCGCATTTTCCTTATCGCCTAGTTCGTAGTAGGCCGTGCCCAATATCGTTTTGACGTATACACTGTTTTTATTTTTTAGTAATACCTGTACCGCTTGGTCATATTTTCCCAATTTTACGTAAGCACTTCCCAAGGTATAGACTTGCGTTGTATCCCCGGCATCTACAATAGGTTTCAAGTAGGTAATCACATCTTCGTAATTCTCATCCCTCAGGCTGAGATTGGCAAGGATTCCTGCGGCCTCCTTATCTCCTTTCTCGACTGCCATCTTATAGTATTCCTTAGCCTTTTCGGGCTGATGGGTATTACTATATAGTAGCGCGAGCTTACTGATAGCCCCGACACTGCCCTCATCGATGGCCTCTTGATAAAGCTTGATTGCCTCTTCGGTTTTTCCCTCGCGATCGAGGCGTTCGGCTTTGTCTTCGGCAGAGCTACTGCATGCGGTAAATGTCAGAACTGCTGCAACTAGCATCAGACTCCATATTCCTGAAAATAGATTCTTGTTCATTGTTTAAAATGATGTGTTATATCAAACCTACATAAATTCGCTTTTACACGCAATACATTTGCGTCGAAATACTAAAGCGAATTTTGTCGCTCTCCTCGTCCATTTTGATGTTTTTTGCCGTCTACTTTCCGAACAACTTATTGACATCCTTCTCGCTTAATCTATCGCTTAACATTTTTTGGTAAGGAGCACTCTTATAGGCGTGGCCTATTCGCAGCATACGTCCTCCAATTACTTTCTCATAGTGCAGAAAGAGGTATGAGTCTCCTAGATCCATTTTGATGGGCAAGTCTGCTTTCTGACTGAACCCATCCATGATGGTCGTATAGAGGTAGTCAAAATCCTGACGGCTCTGTAAGAGCACTTCACCAAAGGATAACTCCTCTTTTTTTTCATTATAGTTGCGGTAATAGATCTTTCGCTGTCCGTTTTTTAGCTCGAAACTACCTATTTCATAGATTGTATTCTTCCCGGATCGGTATATCTCTCTTTCGACTTCTTCTACAACACGTAGCTGTCCGTAAGCCACATGTATTGTGCCGCTTATTATTAGTAAGAATAAAATGAAATAATTAGACTTCATGATAGTGCTGTTTGTACTTGCGTCTTTACCCAATTTTGTTGCAGGAATTGACGCCCCTGTTTTACTAAAGATAAACATTAGTCTTTAGAATCAAATAGACTTTCTTAGTTCACGAACGACACTGTCAAAATTATTGTTGAAATTATGGCCTCCGGAGAACTGCAGTATTTTCACTTTAGTATTAGATAGTTTTTGGTACATTTCTTTATCTCCTCCGAGTATACAGACAACTTTCCTTCCATGGCTTGAGATTTCTTCAATGACATTATATTTACGTTTTTTCGAAACCAAGGGAAGCATGTCGGCAATTTTTATCACATAGTCTGTTGTTTCAGAAGGGGAAAAAAGAAGTACATGCTGCATTTTTTTATCCAACTGAGGGGATATTCTTTTGGGTAAAAAAGAAACAACATCTGCACCAAAAGAATACCCAGCGACAGAGAAAGAAGTTTTTTTCTCTTTTTTCATATATTCAAGGATTAACTCTTCGATATCAGTGGCAAATTGCTCTGGTGTTTTCTGATCCCAAAAATATTTTTTTGAGTTGATTAAGAGCACTGTGGTGTCTGTCTTTGCCAATGCTTCCGCAAGTTTGAGGTTGCTAGATGTGTTTCCTCCATCCCCGCTTAGCAACACGATGAGACTGCCTCCTGTGTGTGCATTGAATATTTGAACTGAAAATTTACTGTTCAGATAGGGCGAAAGTGCCACAGAAGCTTTTACATTAGACAGCATACCGAATGCTACAGAAAAGAAAATCAGTAATGTATGTTTTTTACAGAGATTGAGAATAGTATGGTTCATGAAAAAATGTATTAAGAAGTATATTGTTTATTTTTATTAGACACCTTTAATACAGGAGAGATAAAATCCTGCATCACCTTGTGCATCACTAATGGGATAGACAGAAGATCATAATCATGGTCATAGATTAAAAATTTACTTCGCCATTCTGGGTCGAATTTATCTTTAAACTCTTTCAGCCCCCGGTGTTGGCGGAACAGGTTGTTTTTTTGATATAAACGGTGCAAAACAGATGACAGGGAGATACCTGGCTTACTATTTTCTATTCCTGAAAAAGGAGCCATACCCATGTTCATATAGTCGAGACCTTTTTCGCGGCAGTATTCCATTAGTTTTAAGATGAGAAGGTCCATATTTCCTCCTGGTGCGTCATTGTTTTTTCGTATTAGGTCATACGTTGTTTCATTGGGCACATAGTTGGGGATAATATTAAGGAAGGCTAGGATTTGCCCTTCTTGATCCTCTAGCGTGATTATATCATGATGCTTTATTTCATCCTTATCAAATCGCCCTTGGGAAAAGACCCGCTCTCTCCTTTTTGTATCTTTAAGCCAGCAATCGGATACCTGTTGCAATTGTTGTAAAATATTGTTGGAAATCGGAGCGTGGTATATTTTAGAAACAAATCCTTTTTTCTCAATTGCATTTATGGCATTACGTAATGATTTTCGTTTTTTGCCCTCTAAAGAAAAACTGGCTACGTTCACAATTGCCTCCTGCCCAATAGGTAAGCTTTTCTTTCCCATATCCCTAAAAATGCAAATGTCTTTTTCGTCTACACGATAATAGACCGTGCGCCAGTTTTTGTCCTTACAGTAAGTTTCAAATTCATTAAGTAACTTGACTATGGTTGTCGGATTATCAGCACAGACAGGGGTCTCTAATACAACAGCAATATTGAGAAAGGAGCGGTAAGCAACGAATCCTTCTGTTTCTTTTCCAAAGAAGAGGCTTTTATCTTTATACAGTTTAAAATAGTCCAACGGCGATTTTCCGTATTTATCGAGAATGTCGTAGGCATTTTTGAGTGTGCCGTCGTTTTCTTCCTCTTTTGACGAAGTGCGTATAAACAAGTTTTTAAAGAGATAAAGTGCACTACAGGATCCCAGTGCTATTAGCGAGTACATAAATGCACATGCGACATTGGTCTGTGGTGTAGAAATACGGTCTGTCAATAGTAATAAAGTATTACATGTGTTTTGTATGGATTCCCATGTCGTGAATGTAGAGCCAAAGTGCTGGGGACCCAGTAGTAGAAAACCAATGGTTCCGTAGGTAAGCACAACGATAATCATCCAAATAGATAGTTTCCAGCGGTGGAAACGCGGTACACTTATGGATGATATAAAATAGTGCTTTCGCGTGAGCCATAGAATAGCAATCAGTACGAGTGATATAATCGATTCTTCATAGTCAAGAGCCTTTGTTAAGTTTCCGATTATAGAACATATGCCTAATATCAGTGCAAAATACCAGGCTGTTCGATAGCCGAGCATGAGTAGGGCAGACGAGGCAATCAATAAAACTCCGAATATTAATACTAAGGTATTGGAGAGATAAGTGCCCCAGAATGGGAGAAATTCATTGATTAGTATAAATCTTGATGAAATGGCAGGAGTAAAGACCGAGGTGATATTTAAGATGCCGATACAGAAAACAGTTATTGCAGGAAATAATCGCATTGGAATAGTATTCTGTACTTTTAAAAATGCGAAAATACCAAAGACCAACGGGAGCCAGAACTCAAAAATACGGTACATAAGTGCCGTCGATATGGCCTGATCGTTTGGAAATCCAAAATTTGCAATAACCAATATCATTGATACCTCTACCATGCCGACTCCTTTTAGAAATGGAGAAAAGCAGAGTAACAATGTGCCGATAGTATATCCTGTGATAGAGACAGCCCAGCTTGCAGGGAGGTGTATGGATAGCATGGCGATATAGACATGTAAGATTCCTATAACCTCGATCAATAAAGATATGGCTATAATTTTGGTGAGGTCTGTTTTTGAGATCCCCAGGTTGGTAAAGCTGTTCAAGAATGATTCTGTTCTGGGGAACCTACGTAGAAGAAAAAGATACAGCCAACCTTTTTTAGAAATGGAAAATGTTATGAAAAGCAACAATGTAGAAAGGCCGATGGTTGCCATTATCATCGTTGTATAATCCATGCCTGATTTTTTGCCCCAGATGAATAATACGGGGAAGGCTAATGCCAGTAAAGATAACATTCCGACGAGACCATAGATATAGGAAGCCTTATGTATGGCCTTTTTCTCCATTCCCTGCTGTTCGAGATCATCGTTGAAAAAAGCTAACGAGGTGACTCCTCCGGCAGGAAGGAATACGCTTATAAAATTTCGCTTCAAGAATAATTGAATGGCCTGGCCAAGTGTGATTTTTTGGTCATAGGCTTTAAAACATGCTATATACATCCATGCCTGTAGTGCGATGTATACGATTGTCAGTAGAAAACCTACGGCAAGCCAAAACCAAGAACCCGTTTGAGCGAGATCAATGGCCGCGGCGAATTCATGTTTGTTCTGTATAAAAAACCAGAGCGATAGTAGTAAAAAGATCAGTGGTAGCGCGACGTTTAAAATAGTCGAAAATTTATTTCCCATGTTAAAACGAGTTTATTTTTGCGTATACAGGTTGTTAAAAGTCCAGATATAGTTTTGCCCTGATTCCCCAGCGGGATACATTGGGGTAGTTGAGATGATTGAATCGACGGACATAGTCTACTCTTAATAATTTGAAGATATTAGCCAGACCGACGCCCGCTTCTATGTATGGAGTCCCGTTCAGCCGATTGCTGATCGTCTCACCATGTATATTGGTTGGGAGATTAAAAAGCGGGGCATTTGGAGACGGAAGATTGTCGTTGCGCATCGAACTAGTCAGTATTTTGAAGGTGATTATCTCTCTCCATTGTAGCGCTTTAATAAGAGGGATCTTGTTTAAAAAAAAGCCGTTGAACATGTGTTGTACGTTAAGCCCAGCGTATTTGTCTCCGATAAATTCCATGGAATTCATGAGGTTGTAAGAGCTCAATTGGTAGCTATATGTTTGATTGGCCCTATGTATCGTTAACAATGGGTAAGGGACTTTTCCAAATATAATTCCAGTCTCCAGCTGTATATCCGAGTAGCCGAGTTGGGAGAGGTAAAATCTTTTTGTTGTGTTGAAGACGAACCTCTGGTAGTTGTATTCACTGCCCATTACTCCTTTTATTCCGATGTCTGTTCTCAGGGTAAATATTGGATTCCCTGTATTGATGATACGTCTGTATCTTTTTCCTTGAAAGAATTTTTCATTGGGCGCCCAACGTATTTCGCCTGTTATTTCGGATGTCGTCAGAGATTTAAATGTACCTATGTCTGAGCTGAATTTTAAATTACCATTAGGCGTTATTGTCTGCCGATTTAGGCCAATTTTGAACGATAGGTGGTTGTCCAGTTCATGTAGATATTCTAGGCTATACTTGCCTTTATACCACATTTTGTCATTTACTCCTCTTCTGAAGGACAGTAGGAAGTTATCGTCAGATAGATAATTCAGCTGTTGCCCCGGAGTTTCAATGTCATACGTGTAATTCATGTTGATTGCCTTTACAGGAAACGTGTAGATTGAATTGTCTGTAAGCGAGAATGTGGTGTTGATTTTATATTTAAAGGCTCTGTCTTTACTTCCATAGGCCAGATAAGCATCAAATACGACCTTCCTGCTGAAAGCATCCGTGGTGAGCATGCCCACTCTAAAACGGTTGCCTTCGATATTGTTGAAACTATACGTTGAATTTAATGGACCGACTTCTATCTTGCCGAGGTCATGATATCCAGATACCAGGAATGAAGCAAAATTCATGTACCGATTAAATGAAGTATTATTTTGAAGACTGTCTACATTATCGAAGCTCGCTTGTTCCAGGCCGGTTAGTTTTTCCGGCCTTACCATCAACGAAGAGCTTGGTGTCGAAGCACTAATAGCCTTGTCTGTACGCCGGTTCTCTCTGCTCTGTATATCGAAAAGATGGTCCTTAAAATCAGAAGCGATAAAGGTCTTGACACCAAATACCTGCATTCCGTCTTTAAAGACTCCGAGGTCTAATGTCATCATACTTTTGGATAGAAAATATTTACCGTTAGGTGCATTTTGATAATGCATCTCGAAAGCCACATTATCGACCCAATTGATATTGGCTTTTTCACTTAGCCTTAACTTAGCCTGTCTTACAGCATAGTTGCTGTCCAGGTCAATGTATAACATGCCCGAAGCCAGTACATCCTGTTTATTTCTTGGAGACACAGACAGCTGGATCTGCCAGGGAGAGCTTGTTTTGATGGTGTCAACGATGAAATACTTGTAAAAAAGAGGGCCTTCCGCCGCTATGGGGCTTAGGATGCGTCGATTGCCGAGTTGAATATCGTGCTCATAGAGGTCTGGCTTGCCATAGATTTTATCCATAAATTCGTCAAAGCCATCCTCATCAAATTTCTGGTCAACTCTTTTTTCGACTTTAGCGATAACCTTGTTTGCATTGAGTTTACCATTTAAATAGTTTTCCTGGGTAGAGGTCTCTTGAAGAAAAATAGGAACAAGTGCTCTACCTTCCTGAGTTTCTCTATTGATGTTCTTTTTGAGAAAAGGGAACTTTCGTAATAATCTAGATTTCTCCACCTTCGCCTCATCAATAGAAAGCGACATGGATAGCTTTTCATAAGCCAGTTGGCTGTAGCGATCCAGGTTGCGAGCGTCATTTTTTTCCTTGGCATCAATTACACGGCGTATTAACTCGACAGCTTCATTGTTTTTGTTTCTATACTTTACCTTTCTAGATGCGGTGACTGTGATTTCATCAAGTTGCAAGTCATTTTTTTCAAGTTCTATCGTTTGAAGCATACTTTTATCAGAAATAGGGTGAATCACCGAGTTGTACGAGAATGCCCCCGCGGTCAAGCGTTTGCTGGTATCGTTTATAGTTATTTGAAAGCGCCCTTCTCTGTCGCAGCTTGTTCCCTTTCCTGCTTGGCCGGTAACATGTATTGTTGCGTAGGATACAGGGGTTCGCGTGGACTTGTCTAGGACTACACCTTTAATCTGTTTTTGAGCAAGTGAGAGTTGTGTTAGCAGTAGCATGGATACGGTAAGAAAAATACTCACTCTATTGAATTGAATCATTTGTTTGTTCTATTTACTCAGATAGACAGCAGACTTTCAAAAAGGACCTACTCAAAAAAGATGTTAAATTTTATTTTTTTATGCAGACTTGATTTTGTAGGTGTTAATTTTCTGAAAATCAGTTTGGTCTGTGTTTTGCTTGTGTTTAAAAAATATCTATTCTCTCCGTATATCTGCTTGTCCTTTTTGTACATCGGAAAATGCAACGATGGAGATTTTTTTTAAAAGAAAAAAAAGTGATTCTTTTGTAGAGAAAACGCTAGTTCATAAATGCGACATGACAGATAAATTTGAGCACGACCTTCTGCATGGGATAGTAAATAAGCAACAGGAATCTTTCGAGGCTTTCTATAAAAAATATTATAGGAGAATGTATATCCTGGCTTATAAGTATCTTGGAGATGCCCTTGTCGCAGAAGAGGTCACCAATGATGTGTTTTTGAAAATATGGGAGAATGCGGCGCGGCTCCATATTACACAGTCGATAGCAGCCTATCTGTCCAAATCCATTGTCAACGCTTCTTTAAATTATATTCAGAAGAATAAACTAGAAACGGAGAGGCAGCGGGAGTACCTTTATGCTGTAGAGAGACATATGGAGGGTGAAGATGAGGCCGAAAAATTAGAGTTATACTTATTGCAGCTAGAAAAGGCGCTAGAAGGTCTTCCTCCGCAGTGTAGGAAGGTAATCGTCATGAGTAAGTTTGATAAATTGAAACAACAGCAGATTGCAGACGAATTGCAGATTTCCCTAAAGACGGTGAAAAATCATATTAGTATTGCTTATGAAAAAATACGCCTTTACTTCGATAATAACGGGATTGCCATATTAATTTTCATATTATTTCATTTTGCGATGGGACTTTTTGGTTCTTTTCTAATCTTTATCATATGGACAGTTTAAATTTCAAAGAGATACCCTATGAACTTATTGTAGGAGAGATAGAAGGAACACTATCAGAGGAAGAGACTTGTCGCTTGCATGACTGGATTAATACCTCGGTCAAGAACAAACTTGAATATGAAAATACAGTAAGATTGATCGGTAGTGTTGATCTATTGGCCGAGTATCGTAATGTATCTGTAGAGGATGCCTGGAAGAAATTAGATTTTGATAAGGTAGATAAGACTGATGATGCTAATATCGTCCAGATGAAGAATAGAGGACGATATATCCGTACGATTGTTTCCATTGCCGCTGTATGCTTAGTGGGGATTATGCTGTATCTTTTCTATTTTAAACACGATAAGGCTATTATTCTACAGACTACAGGACAAGGGAGTCTAGTGCAGACCCTGCCTGATGGAACAACGATTACCCTGGGAGAACATACTGAAATACTTTTTTCAGAACACAACTTTCTGAAAGATAGAACGATTGAAATAAAGAAGGGACGTGTTTTTGTAGATATTGCTCCATTGAAAGGGGAGAGCCCATTCAAAATATCGGCAGAGAATTTATTAATCACCGATATAGGGACCAGTTTTAGTCTGTCCGTTGATCCCGAGGTAATTAAGGTCGATGTAGAAACCGGGATTGTTTCGATGGCAGAACAGGGGGACAAGTCAGTCCAAGATTTGATTTTGAAGGCCAATGAGATAGGGGTCTACGATAAGAAACATAACGTGTTCAAGAAAGATAGTGTAGATCAGCTGAATTTTGTCCGTTGGCATGACAAAAAGGTGCGCTTTACTGATGCTAAATTAGGGCAGGTCGCTGAAGCTTTAAAGGATGTGTATCATACGGAGATTGTCTTTTCAGAAGAAGGGTTAAAAGACAGAAGATGGGGAGGGTATTTTGAAAATAGTTCCATCGATGATATTTTGTTGTCGATTGCACACACACTCGATCTGCAAGTCACGAAGGGTAAAAGTGGCTATGTGATCTCCAATAAATAAATGACACCTTCTATGCAGAGCCTGTTTAGAGTAGTTGTTTTTTTAGCGTTTCTAGTACTGCAAATAAGTTTTTTAGGAGCACAAGAGGCAAATACGAGAAAGATAGACATCAATTTCGAAAATCAATCATTGTATGAAGCTCTGACTCATTTTTCGACGGTTAGCGGGCTCTCAATTTCGTATGAACCAAGTCAGATTGATAATACAGTACGAATTTCTAAAAAGTTTGTTGCTACTTCTATTGATGTCGTTTTCGAATACCTATTGGAAAAATCCAGTATGCAAAGCCAAAGGTTAAATAGTATATATATCTTACGGCCAAAACCTAAAATATATACGGTTAGTGGCCGGGTGATCGACCGGGCTTCCGGGGAGAATATTGTTGGAGCGACAGTCACTTTAAAAGGAAGCGGATTTTCAGTTCAATCAAATGGTTATGGATTTTTTAGCCTTTCTGCCGCAGCGTCCCATTACGAAATTATCGTGTCGCACGTATCCTACAAGCCCCAAAAGATAGCGATCCGACTGGATAGAGATTATGAGGCCTATATGCTTTCTTTGGATATTGCCGAGCTATCGGTACCAGAGATTACGCTCAGTGAGCGGACAAAATCTAGTGTTTCTGATTTTGGTAGCGCATCCAGTAATAGTTTGAATTGGGAAAAAGCCAAGTCTTTACCCTTTTATAAAGCAGAAGCCGATGTTTTAAAAGCGCTGCAAATGACAGCTGGAGTTACGGAAATGTATCATGGTAGTGATAATCTGTTGATTAGAGGAGGGGGAAAAGATCAAAATCTGATCATGATGGATGATGCCGTTATATATAATAGTGCACATCTTTTTGGGATTAACTCGATATTTAATCCCGATGCAATAAAGAATATCCAAGTACATAAAGATGCAATTCCAGCAAGTTTTGGGGGTAGGCTGTCCTCTGTCGTTGATATCCGGATGGCTGAAGGTAATAAAAAGGAGTTCCATGCTTGGGCAGGAACGAGTATGTTAGCGTCTCGGTTTGGAATAGAAGGGCCTATTGTTAAGGAGAAGGGCTCTTTTATCGTGACCTCCCGTAATACCTACTTTAATCTGTTAAAAAAAGACTATAAGCCCTTTGGATTACTCGGTTCATATTCTGATCTCAATGCCAAGCTCAATTATTCCCTGTCTGAAAAGGACGAGATATATTACTCATTGTACTGGGGGCGGGATAAGGTCAAGACACAAACAGAATTTATGAATAAATGGGGAAATGTGACATCCACCTTGCGTTGGAATCATATTTTCAACCCTAAGTTGTTTTTTAACTTTTCTTTCGTTTATAGTACCTATAAAAATAATCTGAAACTGGATATCGATGATCTTTTGCATGAGAATGTTTGGATCACAGGTGTCAAGGACAAAACAGTCAAAGGCAATTTTACATATTATAGAAAACCGGGCCAACAGATACAGTTTGGAGCTTCTGCAGTTTTCCATGAGTTTATCCCAGGAGAGTCTACCTCTATGCGGGATCACAGTATTCCACGGATCTTGGGCAATGAGTATGCTGTTTATGGAAGTGAGAGCAGAAAACTCTCGGAGCGGACGCGACTCGATTATGGAGCTCGGCTAAGTGCTTTTCAACGTTTTAAAGGGCGGTCCATGCTCAATAAGAGACTTCCCGAAAATAGTATGATTTCGGATGAGGAGTTTGTTGATATTCGATTTGAACCGAGGTTGTCTTTTGTTTTTGAACCATCTTCTTCACATTCCTTTCACCTGTCCTATAATAGAGGGATCCAGTATATGCAACTGATTCAAAATGAAGAATTATCTTCCTCCTCCTTAGAGTCTTGGATACCAGCCTCTCACCGGATCCGCCCACAGGAAGCAAACAATTTTTCTGCAGGTTACAGCTTTAAAAGTCGATGGGGCACTGTTGTGCTTGGGTCTTACTACAAAGACTTAAAGAATCAGGTTCACCTGACCAACGAGGCGCAGCTGATACTAAATCCGATAATAGAATCACAGCTTCTTTTTGGGAAAGGCCGGTCTTATGGTACTGAGCTTAGTTATATATTTAAGCGACAAAAGCTAGAATTGGATGCAGTTTATGTGTGGGCTCGAACCCTAAAGCAGATAAAAGATATTAATGAAGGGAAGGCAATCCGATCTAGTTATGATATTCCGCACACATTCAAGCTAAAAGGTATTTATGAAGTTGTGCCTAATCTGTTTGTATCGTACTATTTTACTATAACAAGTGGTAGACCAACCTATTTTCCAATTGGGTTTTATGATTATCAGGGAGTTCGAGTTCCAATATTTGATGATGATGACAAGTTTAGGTTACCCACCTATCACCGTGCTGATCTGAGCGTGGATTGGAAAGTGTCTAGTTTGAAGCTATTTAAGCGAAAGCTTTTTCAAGAGTTATCGGTTAGTCTTTTTAATATTTACAATAGGAAATATCCGATTATGGTAACGATTAATCAGGACCAATCATTAGAGGATATTTATAATATAAGAACCCTGGATGGAACTTCTTTCGGGTTGAGGTACACCGTTCGATTTTAATATGAGACAAATATATTTTCTTTCACTTTTTTTTATTATTACTTCCTGTAATAAAGAATCCCTTTCTTGGTCAGAAGGTCCCCAGTGGGATTTTATTGTTGAGGGAGGAATCTCTACGTTGGATAGCGTACAGTATATCAAGTTAAGTAGACCCTTCCTTTTATTTGAAGAGGATGCAGCGGATCTGGATAGTGCTATCGTGACGGTGTCTAACGGGACCGATGTTTTTTATTTTGAACAAACTGCAGACAAGGGTGTTTATAGAGGCATTGTTCCTGTCAGAGCTGATGGGCCTACAGTATATCACCTTACTATCCATAGCGAAGGCAATACTTATGAAGCGACTGACTCTTTGTTTAAGTTTATGGGAGGAGGAAATGCTGTGATGGATAAGTTTGTTGTCGAGGGATCCACCGTGAAAATCAATTATGCAAAGCATAATTTTGGCAGGCGCAACGCAGGGCTGTTCCTCTTACAGCGTGCCCCCTCTACATGGCAGCCTTTTCCAAAGGAAGGAAGTCCTAATTATAGCTATAGTCATCCCTTTGGCGCACCTAATGCGCTGGGACAAATCCTTTCGCCTTCTATATCACATGTTTTTAATACCACCGATAGTGTGGATCTTTATTTCTTTTCTGTATCCCCTGCCTATTCCAAATTCTTGTATGGGGTCTTCCGCGAGACCGATTGGAAGGGGCTACTTTCGTCTGCCTCAGGTAACGTAAAAGGGAACATGTCCGGCAATGCAGGAGGCTTTTTCTATGTCATGGATGGAGTCAAAAGAAGGAGATCACTTCCTAAAAATCTTTCAGCCGAATAAATGCCACGTAGCACCATTATTTATTTTTTTTAAGTCTACGAGAATTATAATGAAGAAAACTCTTTACCTTCTTGCTCTATCATTCCATATTACATTTCTTAATGCTCAGGATTTAGTTCCATTAGATACTATTTCAAAAGATAGTCTGGCAAATGACCAGGGAAGTATCATCCCGATTAATAAGACTTTCATGCAGAAAGAGTGGGCAAAAAAATCAACGGCTCCCATTCTGCTGTTTTCCGTGGCCGCCGCTAACTGGGGTGCACGTGAACATATCCGTGACATTCGCAATAGGTATTTGCCTGTGTTCAAAACGGAGTATGATGATTATTTGCAGTATGCGCCCACAGCTACCGTGTACGCGTTGAAACTGGCAGGCGTAAAAGGTAGAAATAATATTGGAAGAGCCACACTTTCCTATGCTGCGAGTTTAGTGATTATGGGAATCCTGGTCAATACTATTAAGTATACATCCAGGGTGGAAAGACCGGATGGTTCTAAGAGAAACTCATTTCCATCAGGGCATACTGCCATGGCATTTGCCAATGCAGGTTTTCTCGATAAGGAGTATGGTCTAGTCAATCCTGCCTATAGTATTGCGGGGTATGGCTCAGCCACGCTTACCGGTCTTGGGAGGAGTCTCAATAATAGGCATTGGTTACCAGATATTCTCGCCGGAGCAGGGATTGGTATTTTATCCAGTGAACTGGGGTACTTTTTTATTGACAAGTTCTATAAAAACAAGGGTGATAATTTAGGGCTTTTATCTCGGGTAGAAGGTAATGACAATCCCTCATTTTTAGCTATTAAACTAGGTGCCGCTTTAGCAACGACTAATTTTTTTGAGGAATCTGGCCTCGATGACAGTAAACAGAAGGGGTTTGAGGGCGGTTTTGAAGGGGCTTATTTCTTTTCAAAGAAATGGGGGATAGGTGGGGATATTGGCTTCTCAAGTTTCCCGGTCAAACCGATCAAAGAGGAGTGGTTATCGCAAGAGGAAGGGCCACAGCAGTATGATATCGAGACGCAGTCTATGGGATTTCTTTCAGCAGGGGTAGGTCCCTATTACGCGTACGAATTTTCCGATAGATTCCTGCTTACATTAAAAGCTACTGCTGGGTATACGGCGACATCGAGCGGCAAAGTTTATCTTAAGTATAGCGGGCCAGAAGAGGATGGCCGGAAAATAAATACCGAAGAAGTAATCGCAAGGTATAAGCCAAAACCTGCATTTCGCTGGAATACGGGAGCGGCATTTACATACAAACTCAATCGGGAACTTGGTGTCACGGCCTATGCGAACTATAACCAAATCAAGTCTAGGATTCATTATCACTTTACAGATGCTGTAGACGTTAATGAAGAATTGGGCATGGAGTCTAATAGCTTTTCTGTCCCAGAGCGGATCAAGTATGTTACTTTAGGTTTACGGTTGACAGCCTTTTTTTAGTTAATTAAGGATTGTTAAAGTCATTGATCGTAGTTGGAATGACGATTGATATTATTATGAAAGTCACTAAATATCGGTTAGTACGTAACCAATATTTAGTGTTTTAGTATAGCGCTTACATTCGCGAGTGCTATTTAATTTCCTGCGTATTACGCTTAGCGTGTCCATCTTTAATAGCAAATCACGAATTAGATTTCTTGGTTGTGAGATGCCTGAACTCTTTCGTTCAGGTAACGTCTGGTTTTTATCAATGCAAAAATTTTATTGCTGAACACGACGATAAGCGCCACATAGATAATTTGTGAAAATAGCTGTAGCAATTGTTTGAAAGTGGCACTAATGTTTGATGCGACCATAATATGTGTAAGCCAATGCGTGAGCATAAAGCCAAAGATCAGGGCCGCCAAGAAGAAGATGATAGAATACAGTTTCGTTTTATAAACACCTGCTTTTTTGGCTTCAATCAATTTTATATGGCTCATCACCCGATCTTCAAAATTGTCTACAGGGATTTTGACTTTAGACAAGGGCATCAGCTCATTTAATGGATCCTCTTCATGCTTCATCGTATTCATTCTTTAAAAGCTTATTTAGTACTATGGTTATTCTTTTGCGTGCCCGATGTAAGATTACCTTAGCATTCGAATTTGTCCAGGATGTAATCTCACATAGTTCTTCTAGCGATAGTTCTTCCAGATAAAACAAGCGTAGGGCTAAGCTCTCATTCCTGGGAATTTCCATTAGAGCGAGATTGATTAACTGTTTTCGTTCTTCGGCGATTATTTTGTCAATAGGGATGATTTCATCTTGTACATCATGTACTGGCAAGTCTAGATCAATAAATTCTACAGATTTCTTCTTCATGGTTCTATAGGCTGTATTCACAATAATTCTATAGAACCAAGTGCTGAATTTAGACTTTCCTTGAAAGTTATGTAGGGAATTGTAACATTCTATAAAAGACTCATGGGCGACCTCTTCTGCAAGAAACTCATCTTTTGTAAGAGACAACGCGATAGAGTATGCCATATCTTGGTATGTTTTTACCAAATAGGCAAAAGAGTTACTGTCGCCAGCTAATACTTTCTGTATGTATAGACCATCCATCTACTGTTTGGCTTTGTCTTCTATCTTTTGAGCTATCAATATAGCTATTCCGACGACCAATGAAATTAGTCCAATAATAAAAAAGCTGTCACTGTCTTTGTCTTCAAGCAGCCCACAAGTGTACGCTCCCCATATCAGCAATAATCCTATGGAAAAGCCGATGACCACGATGCCGGTTTTTGTCCAGGACTGTTTCGTTTTAGGAGAGGTAGGTATTGGACCTCCTAGTTTTGTTATTGCATCGTATTTGAAACGAGATACAAAATAAATAGAAATCGTAATGCATATAAATAATGCGATAGGAATAAATACACCAATTATTTGAGTCATAGTTTTATGGTTTTATAGATTAGTGTATCTATCCAACAGAAAGGTTACAATATAATTAAAAAATAGGAGCATCCCGCTTCTTTAGGAACGATGCTAGTTGGTGCTCCCATAGGTAAATTTAACGTACGATAGGCCTTCCCTTCGTTATTATTGCCCCTGATTACTGACTTTGGGGACGTCTTTAGCCACTTCTATTTTTCTTTCTTCCATGGGTTGATCTGAAGCCAGTTTTACATTCGCAGAGGTGGTAGTAGTCGAGACCAACCTGGATTGCATAGCAGAGCTATTAGTCGTATTCCCTGCTATTGGAGATGTCGAAAAAATCCAATTAAGCAACTCCTGTCGGTTCTTTATTTGACTACGTATGTCTTTCGTTGTCGCTAGCGGAGAGATCGTACGTTGAGTATCTAAGACTTGAGATTTCAAGTTTTTTTTATCACTGCGCGTTGTTTCTGACTGGGCAAATAAACTGTTTGCACACAAAATGAATCCTAGAATCAATAGTTTACTATACATCTTATTTTACTTTACATTAACGAATACTTTTATTTTATCAACGCCAGTTCCTGCAAACGGCTGTAAAGCTTTGCCGATCACCTGGCCTACTTTTACTTTATCGGGATCAGCCTTCATGGCTACCCCAGGTTTAGAGGAGGTAACCAGTAGGTCCCCTCGTTGTATGGCTCCGCCCTCGGTACATACTTTTGTAGGTATTACGCCTACTACTCCCATAGGTACCTTGTCTGAGAGATCGGTATCCATATCTTCTTCGGTTAGCAATACCCCAGGTTTGGTCGCATATACACCTACCACTAATGTAGAGTAGGCGTCGGATGATTTTTCCACTGTACGATCCTCATCTATCGAGATCACGAGTACATCGCCAGGCTCGTAGGTATTTCGCTCGCCGATCACATCAAAGGCCTCCGCGATGTCTGCTCCACTGTTTTGCGTACCACCATTGAAGATACCCTGCCCGGTCTTAGTGATCCGTACGACATTGGTTCCGTTATTTTGAAATACTGCCAGACTTCCGGATGTCCCCTTATGGTTTACCAGGAGCGCATTGCCGGTTCCATTGGTTTCTACATCTAAGATATCGGATGAATTAGCCAAGTTAAAGTTTGCAAATTTACCTGCTTTTCCTGTTGCAAAACTCGGTACCCATCCATATATAGCATTTCCCGTACCAGCAATGGAACTTTCGACGCCATTCCCATTCTTTGCAACATTAGCTGTTATAGCGTTCCCGTTACCATCCGAAATAGCCGTTAGGGCTTGACCATTTCCATTAGGGTTGGATGCATGAAAGAGGCCTGCACGGCCACCTGTACCCGAAGCAGTACCAAATACAGCCGCTGCGCCAAAATTTCCGAATATCGTATTCACTTCGGCACGGACTGCTGCCGCTACACTATTCGTATTGTCTACCTTAAATGAGGCCGCATTGCCCTGTTGGTTATTGGGGATGTCTCCATTCCCCCAGGTTTCTACTTCCAATGTATTGGCTAAATTGGTGTAGTTCAAATTTTCAAATCGTCCTGCACGTCCTATACCACTATTAAGTCCAGCCTGCCCAAATACACCTATACTTTTGCCTGTATTATCCCCTGACACAAAACCACGTACACCATAACCTGCGCCATCATTACGGCCTACCACGGCTCCAGCGATATTACTGTTCGTAAGTCCCACTATAGCTTCACCACCACTAGTGTTATTTCCAACAATGCCCGCCGAGGTTTGTGATGCCGTAACACCATGAATTGCAAAACCCGATTTTGTATTGGCATGGATTCCTTTTCCATTACCTGTGGTCGAGACATCTATAACAGTTCCATTGCCTACGGAACTTGCTTTGAGTACAGTATTGTTATTCGAGGTATTGACTATAGAGATTTCAGCAGGCCTACCGTTATTGCTAATTGCCTGGAGACCTACACCGTTATCGCTATTTGCATATACCCCGGTACCATTTGCAGATGCGCTT
Organism: Sphingobacterium sp.; assembly: GCA_031277715.1. Classification (GTDB taxonomy): domain Bacteria; phylum Bacteroidota; class Bacteroidia; order Sphingobacteriales; family Sphingobacteriaceae; genus Sphingobacterium. The sequence goes on from JAITLW010000055.1 coordinate 23,131, forward strand.
CCGTAGACACCTAGTCCATTGGGTGTACTACCGTATACACCCCAGCCTGATCCGGCATGCGAACCCCAAACGCCTATTCCTAGCCCTCCGGTGCCGTTGTTGATCCCTTTTACTCCGGTAGAAAAGCCTCCTGCTGCGGTATTGTCGATCCAGCCTTGCACCGCTACCACACTTGAACTGCTGCTACTGAGTGTTCCTGATATTGCTGTCCCATCCCCTGTATTTTTAATGGAAAACAATGGGGATGCATTGTTTTCAGTCGCATCGTAGGGTAGTGTTAAGCCGGAAGAAGAGCTTGATGCTGACGGCACCCATTGTGTACCATCAAACTTTAAAATATCATTGGCTAAAGGGGCTATAGTACTGACCTGTTTACCACGTATACCTGCGACCTGTGGGCCAGGAAAGGTACCCGTCAGATCCCCTGTCGCTACGACATTATTAATCGTAGCATCCGATCCCGCTGGCCCCTGTATTCCCTGTGGTCCTTCGTCACCGGTTTCC
>JAITLW010000149.1 GCA_031277715.1 Sphingobacterium sp.
GCTTCGCGTCTAGGGAATATGGCTGACGATCGGATTGCGGCAAACATTGTTACTGGGATTGGTTTCTGGGGGGCGGGGGTGATATTTCGCGGTAAGTTCTCTGTTCAGGGCTTGACTACAGCGGCTGTAATATGGACTATGGCAGCAGTGGGGATGTTGGTTGGATTTGGGCAGTTTTTGCTCGGTATTTCCCTGGCAATATTGATGGTCGTGGTGCTTTCATTATTTCAGAAGATGGAAACGGTATTGTCTAATATTTATTTCTCGAGAACGATTTATGTTACGTTTATAGATAACAAAGCATCCAGGCTGTATGAGTTCGAGACTTTTCTAAAAGAAAGTGGTATTAACTCGTTGCGGAAAGGGATTGAGAAGAAGGGGGATAAGCTTATGGTAGTATACGAGATATCGAGTCGGAGACAGCGGGTGCGAATGATGAACGAACGGATAATCTCTATCGATTATGTGGATTCATTCAGTAATATTTCATAAAATAGAAAAGGGGGAGGCTATTTCGCCACGCTAAAGTCCAAATGAACGATAAAGTCTACTTCTAAGAAAATCCGTTTTAGATACATTAAGCCTCGGCTTCCACTGGAGGCCGTTTTGCTTTTATTTCTTACGTTGATTTTAATATCTAGCATCATTTAAAGGTCTGAGCTTTACACGAGCAGAGCCCATTGGTCTATTTTCTGCTCTTCCTATATTATTTTAAGCTTATTAGCTAATACTAATAGCTAGGGAACATGTTATTACTACGTTATTATTTGACAAGTAATAAATCGGAATACACAAGGGAAATAACAGGGGTTTTATTCGCTTTGGTCCGAATGAAGTCCCTGTTATCTCCGAATAAAGTCCGAATAAAATCCTTATTATATAATAAAATGTACCTTAGTTGGTATTAAGTTGAACCTGTTTTAGTTTAAGAAATGTGAAGTAATAGTTTTTTGCTGTATAAAAAAGGGCTGTCTCGTAATACTCGAGACAGCCCCTCTTTTATGATATAATATAAAATGATTAAAAAGTCATTTTAATTGATCCATTCCAAGTACGTCCCCATCCCATCAATACAAAGTTGGATGTTTCGATCCCTTTCCAGTATTCGGAGGTGGCTGTTGGCTCAACATTAGATGTAGCATCAGTGATGTATAACTTATCGAATAAATTATTGACACTAGCACGCAAGCTTAATGTGTTCTTGTGACTGATTTGTAGTTTATAGGAAATACCAGCATCTACTAATTCGTAGTTTGGCAAATGTAACGTAGAACCTACCTTCGGAAGGCTACCATATAGTCGCTCGTAACGTCTATAATCGGCATCGAAAGATAATCCCATTGGTAGCGAGTATTTTGCTCCAGCACCATAAGAAGTTTGTGCTGCATCGCCTACGTGTACGTCAGTTAGGTCACGGTTAGTTGTTGCCAGTTCAACACGAGCTTCATTACGAACTATAGTCGTGGCATTTCCATCATATTTCCAGTCACCTAGTGATCCGAAACCTTTTAACCTAAAACCTTTGAAGGGGCGTACTACAAAATCCAATTCCAAACCTTGGTGTACTTGTTTAACGCCATAGTTAGAGAAATATATGTAATCATTTTCTACAAGTAGAGAAGGATCATTGCTTGGATTGTACTTTTTAACATCAGCTGCTGTAGCGCGGCTAGAACTTCCAGTAACACGGTTGTCCCATGTTGTGCGGTAAGCATTAAGGTTTACATCAAAGTATTCCGACGCAAATTTATATCCAAGCTCTAAACCAATGATTTCTTCATTCTCAGCATTGGTGTTTATATCATTTCTATAGTTCATAAAAATGTTATTCTGATAAGGCTGTCTGGAGTAGATACCAGCGTTACCGAATAGCGTATGATTTTCGATAGTGTAACTCAAACCTCCTTTTGCATTGTATCCAAAATTATTTACTTTTTCAGATCTGCCTTCTCCGGTTTTATACAAGTAATAGTCTTCGCGGATATTTTGTTGTTGCGAAGCTGAACCTTGGAAGAAAGCGGTAAAACCGTCTTTTGCAAATTCAAGTTGTCCAAAAATACCTCCATAACGAATCATTTGATCGTAATCCCATCCTAAGCGGTCTTCCGCATTTTTAGGACGATCTCCCCACGTTTTCCAAGGGTTTGTTGTATAAGTGTTAGTGATGTTGGTAACTCCAGGTAAATTCACATTTCCTTGATGGCCGATACTATTGGCTCCTAACAAGTCTGTTGCTTGTTTGTAATGTTCGCCCTTATAATCACGTAAGTCAAAACCAATATTGAAATTCCAGTAATCATTCAACTTGCGATTATAATTGGAAACAATACCATACCATTGATGGTTGTTAACTTCTGCGACCAGTAGTGGGGCTGTAAACGTTTTATCCGCTTTTTGGTAAGACTGACCACCGCCTCTCGCCATTGAAGCATATACTACAGTTGATAAAGATGACTTATCGGAAATCTGCCAATCCCAGTTAAAGTTAGCAACGGGTTTATGGTAGAAATTTTTACGGGGATTCATTTCGATACCATTGATGACTGTAGTATTGTCGTTGAATTTACGACCCTTTTCTAAAAAATTGCTTAATCTTGATGTGTAACCTTGGTTATGCCATTGTGGTGCACCTGTCACCATTAAGTTTAGGTTATGCTTTTCGTTGACTTTGTAACCAACAGACAAGAAGTAGTTTTGTCCTGCACCTCCAGTTCTGTCCATATAACCATCTCCACGCCAGTCCGTGATCATAGCTGATACTGCAAAACCGCTTTTTAATAAACCTGTATTATATGCCAAAGTAGATTTACGGTACATATCGTTGCCAATAGAGCGGCTGAAGAAACCGCCTTCTTTCATGTCTGTAGACTTTGTAACGAAGTTTGTGGTACCACCTACAGAAGAGATAGCCAATTTTGAAGAACCTAAACCGCGTTGGATCTGAATAACAGATGCAATATCGGTCAAGCCATTCCAGTTAGACCAGTACACCCGACCATTGTCCATACCATTGATCGGTTGGCCATTTAGTAAGAATGCGGTGTTGGATTGGTCAAACCCACGCGTGGTCATTGACGATTCACCAAAGCCACGTGCTTGACTTGAGATATAAACAGAAGGTGTATTCGCTAACGCAGCTGTAATATCCTGAGCACCTACTTTTTCTTCAATTTCATCACGGCGGATTGTGGATACCGCAATGGGTGTCTGTCTACCCTCTGCAATATCAATCACGCCCTTTCCGACAATAACGATTTCGTCAAGGGATTGGTCTGCCGTAGGAACTAAAATAATCGTTCCGATAGTACTTTTTTCTGAAAAAGTAAGGGATTGTGACGCATGACCAATGTACTTGATTTCTAGTTGTCCTGTGTTGTGTTCTGTTTTTAGTGTAAAATTACCATTGGCATCTGATGATGTTCCAATTTTACTTCCAGAAACTAGAATTGTTGCTCCGGCGATAGGGTGCTTCCCGTCCGTGATTTTACCAGTTATTACTTGTTGGGCTAAAGCAATATTACCAGTAAGCATGCATGCTAAGGTAGCATACAAGAGGGTGGATTTTTTTTGCATTATTAGATTAACTATAAATTTGGCGCAAAGGTAGGTTTTTTTATGTTCCGATAAAGCATTGTTTTGAAGTAAAATACATGTTTTTTTAAGTATTTATTATTTTCAGCCATTTTGTTGTTTATAACGGAAAAATGTTAGTTAGGAAATTGTTTTAAAAATTTAACATTGTTACGTTCGATCGTTCGGGTCGTGAAATAATTTGATGATTTTATAAATGTTAATTTTTGTTAAAAACATAATTTTTGACACCAAATAAAATTAAGTTTTTAATAAGCTGTGCTTATTTCTAAGATGTTTTGAAATAAGTGTAAACTTTGTTGAAATATGAACCTAAGGTTTTGTGTTATGCGTTGATTTACTGTATATTAAATTTATGTTAAGTGTGTTTTTTTGGTAACACTCTTGTTAGTTTTGTTGTCGATTTAACTATCTTAAAAATAAATATGAAAAAATCTTTACTTTTTTTCGCTTTGGTTTTGGCCAGTTATGGTACCATCCAAGCGCAGGTTACTACAAGTAGCATGAGCGGGATAGTGACCGAATCATCTGGCCATGCTACAGTTGGAGCAACAATTAAAGCAATCCACTTGCCATCAGGAACAGCCTATTCTGGTTCCGCTAACTCAACTGGCCGGTTTAATTTAGCCAATATGCGTGTGGGGGGACCTTACCGCGTTGAAGTTACTTATGTAGGACAGACTCCAGTTGTTTACGAAGATGTATATCTTCAATTGGGACAAGCTTTTGTGTTAAATCCAATATTTGGTGATGCTACAACTGCTTTGGAAGAAGTTTCTGTGACTGGCAGACAGGGTAAAAGTAATAAAAATGGTACATCGACTGTAGTTAACAGGATGCAAATCGAGAATATGCCTTCTATTAGCCGAAGTATTAATGACTTTACAAGACTCACACCACAGGCCAATGGTAATGCCATTGGAGGCGGAAACTATCGCTCTAACGTATTTACTGTCGACGGTGCGAATTTTAGTGACCAATTTGGTATCGGTGGCGCTATTCCCGGGGGAGGATCTCCGATATCTTTAGACGCGATTGAACAGATATCTGTGAATGTTACTCCTTATGATGTACGTCAATCTGGATTTACTGGAGCCGCAATTAATGCGGTAACACGCTCTGGAAGAAATGATTTTTTTGTGACAGCATTCTATACGGGACGTACTCAAAATCAACAAGGTACCCGAGTGAACGATGTTGCAACGCCTATCGCAGATTTGAAAGATAAGAATTTTGGTTTTAGTTTAGGTGGACCAATTATAAAAGATAAATTGTTCTTTTTCGTAAATGCCGAAAGAAATGCCGTAGTAAAACCTGGACCTACCAAAGTTGCATCTTCTGCATCTAACCCATTTGGCTCAGCTTCTTATATCGCGAAGCCGTCTGAGGATTTCTTAAATGAGGTAAGTGCATACTTGAAGAATACCTACAGCTATGATACAGGTCCTTATCAGGGATATTCGAATAAAGAAAAAAATGATAAAATATTTGCTCGGATCGACTGGAATATCAATGAAAATCATAAGATAAATGCTCGTTATTCGCAGGTGAAAACATCTGTTCCTTCTGACTTAAGTCCGTCAACAGGAGGTTCGGGAATTCCTAATTTTGGAACAAATCGAACTAATATCAATGCTCTACATTTTCAGAACTCTAATTACTTTCAGGAAAGTAATATGTACTCTGGAACTATTGAGTATTTAGGTAAGACAGGACAGTATAACCATTCCGCACGGGCTTCATATATTCATCAGAACGAACCTCGTACTTCGGGAGGATCATTATTCCCGTTGGTTGATATTCTTGATGGCACTCCTGACAAAAATGTACTAACTACATTCGGTTATGAACCATTTACATATGGTAACTTACGTGATGTAAAGACTATGTTGTTTAATTACGATGTTAATCGAGTATTTGGGGAGCATAATGTCACAATGGGAGCGCAATATGAGACGAGTATTACTAAGAATGGTTTTCAACGTTTCGGGGCAGGCTACTATGTATATGCTTCTTGGAATGATTTTAAAAATAATGCAACTCCATTTCATTATGCATTAACTTACCCTCTTACGGAAGACGGGTCTCAAGCATTTCCAAGCTTTAAATTTAACCAGTATTCATTCTATTTACAAGATGAATATACAGTAACGCCAAATTTGAAGTTGACAGCAGGCGTACGCTTAGAATTGCCAACTTATCCACAAGCTGAGGAAATCAAAACCCACCCTTTGGTAGAGGCTCTTAAATTTCCGTCTGGTGAAATAATTAATACCGGGGCGTTGCCTAAATCAAGAGTTATGGTTGCACCAAGATTTGGATTTAATTATGACGTATTCGGTGATCGTACATTACAAATCCGAGGTGGTTCAGGTGTGTTTACTGGGCGTATTCCATTCGTGTGGATTGTGTCGCAATCGAGTGATAATCAACTGTTACAAGCAACTGTTACGAACACTAAACCAAGCTTTAGTCCTGATATAACAGCTAATTATCCAGAGAATAAGGTAGATGCTACAAAGGGAATGTATGGGGATTTCGTGTCTGTAATGTCTCCTGATTTGAAATTTCCTTCAACATGGAAATCAAGTCTAGCAGTAGACTATAGATTACCATTTGGTATCGATGCAACTATTGAAGGTATCTATAATAAAGACATTAATGCAGCTATTGGTCGCAGATTGAATTTTGTTGAACCAACGGCAATGAATGTTGCAGGTTTAGATGATCATAGAATGCTATATCCTAGAGCCAATGCGGATAAATATATTTACAAAAAAGATGCGAGCATGCAGTTGACACAAACTGGTACATCCGCATTTCATGTAAATATGTTAGAAAATGCAAAGGGAGGACATTATTGGTCTGCAATGATTCAGCTTTCGAAAAGATTTGACAATGGTTTCTCAGGATCATTAGCTTACGTGAGAAGTGGAGCTCGTAATTTTCATGACGGAGGAGGTTCTCAATTAGCTAGTTATTGGGAAGGTGGTAAAAATTATAATAATCCGAACGTTCCAGAGTTGGGATATACTGACAATGTTTTGCCAAATCGATTAGTGGGATCATTATCCTATGCTAATTCTTGGATAAAAGACCTTAAGACATCAGTAACTATATTTTACGAAGGGGCAGATCAAGGAAGGTACTCTTATTTTTACAGTGGTGATTTTAATGGTGATACCAGAAATGATAATGATTTAATGTTTATCCCAGAGAATGCTTCGCAGATTAAATTTGTAGATATCGTAAGTGGCGGTAAAGTACAATATACAGCACAACAACAAAGTGATCGTTTCTTTGAATTAGTTGAAGGGGATGATTATTTGAAATCAAGAAAAGGGAAAAATACGGAAAGAAACGGAGGTGTCCTCCCTTGGAGAAATCAATTTGATTTAAGAATTAGTCAAGAGTTAATTAAGAATATCGGTGGAGTGAATAATTCTCTACAAGTATTCTGTGATATATTCAATGTGGGAAATTTAGTTAATAGATCTTGGGGTGTTCGTCATTTGGCAAGAGGTCAGATGTTAAACGTACGTAATGCTAATGCATTGACACCTGGAGGAACAGTAGCTCCAGAGTATACTCTGATGCTAAATGGAACTAACTTACCTGAAAAAACGTACATTACGAATGAAACAATTTCGTCAACGTATTACATGCAATTTGGAGTAAGGTTTAACTTCAATTAGTAGTTATTTCAACGGTAAAAGCAAAGCCCCTTCGGAAATCTCGAAGGGGCTTGTTATTTGTAAATGAAAATTCTTAAAAATTCGGTTTCAATAGATACTTGTCATAGAAGCGGAAGATATGTTCGACGGCTTCTTCTGCGGAGTCCACCAAGCGGAATAACTTGAGGTCTTCTGAAGCAATGTAAGCATTGCTAAGCATGGTTTTCTCTACCCACTCCAATAGTCCACCCCAATAATCCGAACCTACTAAAATAATAGGGAAGCGAGCGATTTTGCCAGTCTGGATTAGCGTTATAGCTTCAAATAGTTCGTCCATAGTACCAAATCCTCCTGGCATGACAATATATCCTTGCGAATATTTCATAAACATTACCTTGCGGACAAAGAAGTAATTGAACTCCATAATTTTGTCCCTGTCTATATATTTATTGTGAAATTGTTCGAAAGGAAGTTCAATATTCAAACCTACAGATTTACCACCTGCAAGATAAGCACCTTTATTGGCTGCTTCCATAATACCAGGGCCACCGCCTGAAATAACACCGTAACCTTTCTCTGCTAAAAGTTTGGCAATCTCTACTGCCATCTCATAATAGTGGTGGGTCTCAGGTGTGCGTGCCGAACCAAAAATAGATACACAAGGCCCGATTTTCGCCAGCTTCTCAAAACCATCTACAAACTCGGACATGATTTTGAAAATCTGCCATGAGTCCTTAACTTTTATTTCCTGCCAAGTCTTATTGGCAAATGAATTTCTAATTCTAGTCTCTCCTGTCATATATACGTAGATATCGTGAACAATATGCCACAATATAATCAAACAGAAAAGAGTATGCAATACCAGAATTGAAAAGAATCGGTTAATGCTGAAAATAGAAAATTACTTTTTATTTTTGCCAAATGAACTTCTCCTCCAAATTATTGCAAAACGCCGTCGAAGAGTTTGGCCGTTTGCCAGGAATTGGTAACAAGACTGCTTTGCGGTTGGTGTTGCACCTCTTGAAACAACCTAATCAGGAGGTAAGTCGCTTTACGCAGTCCATCGAACAACTCAAAGAAAAGATTCGCTATTGTCAGGTGTGCTATAATATATCAGATGATCCAACCTGTGAAATCTGTCAATCGATAAAGCGGGATAAATCGACTATATGTGTGGTCGAAGATACGCGAGATGTGATGGCTATTGAGAACACGAATCAGTATCAAGGAGTGTATCATGTCCTTGGTGGATTGATATCGCCTATGGATGGCATAGGACCTTCTGATTTGAAAATAGAAGGATTACTAGAGCGATTGCGAAAAGGAGAAGTTAAAGAGATTATATTGGCCCTCAGTGCGACTATGGAAGGAGATACGACGATATTCTATCTGTGTCGCAAGCTTCGCGAGTTTGATGTACAGGTGAGCACAATTGCTCGCGGTATTGCATTTGGTGGAGAGTTGGAGTATGTAGACGAGATTACCTTAGGAAGATCTATCTTGACACGTGTACCTTATGAACGAAATGTAGGTTAATTTTCCTTCATCTTTGATATTATCCAGTAAAAAGCAACACTCACTACCAATAAAACTGTTCCTGTGGTTGTCCATAGTACTTGGTACCCGAAATGTTCGGCTACATAAGTGCCTAGGTAGGGAGAAAAAATATTGGCGGCAGCAAATGCCAACGAATTAAAACCCATATATGCACCCTGATTGTTTTTTCCGGCCCGTTGTATAGAAATAGTGGCGGTATAAGGAAGTGTTAACATCTCGCCGGTAGAGAGTACCAACATGGCCAGAAAGAGCCACACCATTCCAAAATCAAAGTTGAGCATATAGTAAGATGCGGCAGCAATAGCTGTACCGATCAGCATAATCTGTCTGACCGTCATACGGTTCTCGATAAGGTGTATCAAAACCATTTCGAATAGAACGATAACAAAGCCACTGAAGCCAAGGAGTAGACCAATCTGACTGGCATCGAGATGATGGACATCCCTGTAGAATAGGGGGAGAGTAGTTATCAACTGAAAAAATGCCATAGAGAAGAGGAAACAGAAAATATTGAATCCTATAAATAAACCATCCCGGTAGGCATTTTTCTCTGGTGTACTGTTGTTTGTTGGGGCTTCTTGGGGCTGGGGGGGACTGTACTTGTTATTCCCCTTTTTGTTTCTGAAAAAGTAAATAAATACGATGGCCGCAATACTGGCGGCAATAGCGTTGCCGTAAAAGATCCAGTTGTAGGAAAAAGTTGCCAAGAAACCACCTAAGGCAGGGCCTATGGAAAAACCTAGATTGACAGCCATACGGTTTAAAGAGTAGGCTCGGGTAATGTTCTCAGGTTTAGCGTATCGTGCTACTGACACGGAGTTGGCAGGCCTGAAAGTGTCTGCTACAAGTGTCAGTATAAAAATCATTATTGCTAAAGTCTCAAAGGTCCGAAAAAGAGGAAGTATGAGAAACAGCGGAATCACAAGAATAAGACTCCAGGTCTGTACCTTGAAGTTGCCAAATCTATCTGTAAGCCAGCCTCCAAGCCAAGAACCCGCTACTGAGCCGAGCCCAAAACAGCCCAAGACCAAACCAATCTGCGTTTTGGAAAAGTTGAGTTCTGAGGACATGTATATCCCTAAAAATGGAATAACCATAGAACCAGTACGGTTGATGAGCATCACCAGGGCCAATAGCCAGGCAGCAGGAGATAATCCTTTATAAGAATTTATATAGAGACGTATGAGGGCTTTCAATGCTGTTATGAAAATCTAGGCAAGTGATTGTTCTAAACTTTTGTCAATTGTATAATTACTGCTCAGCAATATCTGTTTGCGTTTTGTCTGAGGGTTGAGGATAAAATCAATTCGTCCAAAGCTTGCTCCTCCAAAACCAACTTGATTTACCAATGTGATTTTGCCATCGAGATTCTTAACTTCTGTAGGCTTTTCTAAAAATGTATGGGTATGTCCACCTATGATTAGGTCGATATCCCTGCTATTGGCTGCAAGTTTTAAATCAGAGATGGTATCTTCTTTGTAAGAATAGCCCATGTGGGAAAGACATATCACAAGATCGCACTTAAGTTCTTTTTTTAATTTAGGAACAATGCGATTGGTCACTTCCATAGGGGCAAGATATTTCATGCCTTTGTAACCGTTGGGGTCGACCAGTCCTTCTACATTGACTCCAAGTGCGAATACACCGATTTTTACGCCATCTCTCTCAAATAAGAGATATTCTTTGGTCTTTCCTGCAAGAATAGTTTCGGAAAAATCATAATTGGAGGTGATGAAAGGAAAGTTAGCTTTGTCAAAGTGCTTTAAAATACCTTGGAGACCATTATCAAACTCATGGTTGCCGAATGTCCCGGCGTCATATTTCAGTTTTGACATCAGCTCTAGTTCAACTTGCCCGTCGAATAAATTAAAATAGGGGGTACCCTGGAACATATCTCCAGCATCAAACAACAGGACATTTTTTTCTTCTGACCTTATTTTTTGAATTAACGTACTTCGGCGTGCGACACCTCCTAGCCCTTGCATCCTTGAGCCATCCATTGGAAATGGTTCAATACGACTATGTACATCATTACTATGTAATATGGTTATTTTAACATCTTTTGATTTCGATGAACTTTTAGCAAAACTATCGAAAGGGGCTAGAGAAGCTAAAAGACCTAAAGTTGCCGCTTTTTTTAGAAATAATCTTCTATTTAATGACTGTAACTCTTCCATCTAGCTCGGTGTTTATGTTCTTACCTTCTTTAGTTATTTTTTCTACATACTGTATTAGCCCTTCACGGACGCGCAAACTGCTATTTGTCCGGTGAATGGGGGTGGTAATACCTTCTATATAATCTCCTCCATTGGCCAGATAATCATAGGTAACCAGTTTGTATGATTGCTTGGGGTCGATTTCTTTGCCATTAATACGGATGTCTGAGGCCTTGTCGCCCTTGATTTTTAAAGTGAAGCCTGCTATAGGTTGACCTCCGGTTTTGGCTATAAAATCGGCAAGGACTGTAATGTCTTGGGCTGATAGTTCCAGTATAGTGACTGTATTCTCAAAAGGCATAAGTTCGAACATGGAGCCTACGGTGATGGGACCTTGTTTTACTTCTGAGCGGATTCCCCCTTTGGTGGCAATAGCCATCTGCGCATCAGGATCTATGTTTTTACCCATGGCAAGTAGTGCATCAGCGAAGAAGTTGCCTGCAAGACTTTCTGCATCGGCTCTACTTTTATTTAGAAAATGTGTCGAATAACCAATTTGTCTATTCATTTCCCGATCCATCTGTATTTTAAAAGGAGTGTAGTATTGAATAATAGTACTGTCTTCCGGCAGGGATGAGTTTATGGAATATGTAGTCGGCTCGCTTACTCTTGGGACGTAGGTAGTCCTACAACCGGCTAATGTCCATGCAGTTACTACAACTAAAGATAGTGTTTTGAAAGTGCGCATAGCATTAAATTATAATATGCGAAGCTAAGAAGAATGTGGTTAGGAACAAATTAACTTTATGTAATATTTACTGTGCGATCGGCAATTGAAGGTGTCAAATGTCAGCGTTAGTGGCAGTTGTATTATCCCGGAAAACAGTGAATATTGTACTTTTTTTGCTCTAGAATACGATTTGGAATAGCTTTTGTACTTATGCATTCATTATTTTTTGAAGGTACTTGTT
>JAITLW010000175.1 GCA_031277715.1 Sphingobacterium sp.
TTTATGGCTCATTATTTAAGCGGTTTTACAATATAGTGCCTATAATTCGCTCGATTGCCTAAAAGAAAAATGAAATAATTTGTATCTTCCTGTTTACTAGAGAATTAAAATTCTTTTAATTCTTCTCGCAAGGTCTTCAATGCATCGTACAGCGTGTTATAGGCTGTCTTTACACTCATGTGGGTGACTTCCGCTATTTTTTCATAGCTATATCCTTCGAAAAACTTGAGGTGTATCAGTTGTTTCTGTCTGAAAGTCAGTGTTTCCAGTGCTTCTTTTAGGCGTAGTTTTACCAGTTCGTTGGTCTGTACACGGATTATAAATTCATCGTAAGGCATCTCCGTCCAATCCTCTTCCGCTTTTAGATGTTGCAGGGCGGTGTTAATCTTATTTTGTTTTTCTAGTAGTCTTAAAATTTTTCTTTTTAGGAATGTCAGTAGATAAGACTGTACATTCTCCACCCGGTCCAGGCTTTCCCGCTTTTCCCATATACTGGCGAATACCTGGTCAAGCGCCTCCGTACTGAGGTCTACATCTCCACAGGTACGTATACCGAAGTTTACCAGATCCTTATACAATTGCGCATATAAATCAAAAAAGGCACCTTCATCCCCTGACCTTATTCTTTCCCATAATAGTCTATACCCTAGTGGTCCTTTCATAGCATTTTCTTAGCCTCTTTTTTCGAATTCAAATTGGTATACTGCGTTAGCGAAGATGTCTATTTTTTTTTAGATATATTCAAAAAAAGTTAATTTAATGTAAAGTCGGGTCTTGAGTGTTAAAAAGTGTTAATACGATTGGGCTACTGTACTATTTTGATGGCTCTTTACGTTTATAGAGTATAATTTCATAATTAGGTTAATAATTGGTTTGGTAAAATCCTGGAGTTCCCCGCTTCAGGATTTTTTTTGTGAAAGTTTTTTCCGCTTAGCCTCTTCTACTTATGATTTAAGCCCTTTTTTAGCCTTTGTTGGGGTTTTGTTTCTTCTATCTTTGTCGCATGAAGAAAACGTTCTTGGTCTGCCTCTTTCTATTTTTTGTTTTTACTGGTGTTGCACAGAAATATATTGAAGGGCGTGTGGTTCGGGTAGCCGATGGTGATACCTTTACGATAGTCGACAAGTACAAAAAGAAAATACGAGTACGTTTCTTCGGTATAGATTGCCCAGAAATCGGACAGGACTATGCGCACGCCGCAAAGAGCTTTACGAGCTCACGTACACTGGATAAAACCGTTAAGGTCGAAGTTAAGAGCAAGGACCGTTATGGCCGTATAGTCGGTGTGGTGTGGCTGGACCGCAATACCGATTTGAATCTTCTGTTGCTCCAGGCTGGTTTGGCATGGGATTACCCTTCATATAGTAAGAGCCGTGAGTACCATAAGGCCGAAGCGGAAGCAAGAGCCCGTAAAGTCAATATCTGGTCGCAGAAATCTCCAATAGCGCCCTGGGATTACCGCAAGGCTAAGAACAAGAAGAAAAAAAATAAGTAACTGAATCTAGATGAATACCATTATTGAAGTCCAATCACTCAGAGGGCATTACCAACGATAGAAATCCCCTTAATTAATGTTAAAATATCTAAAAATCAGTTACATAATTTGCTTTATTGAAAGTAGTATTGTATATTCGATTTACTGATGTTTGATTTTTAGTAAACTGAATTATGATGAAATCTTCATTACAACGATTGACTGTTTATCCGTCCGACCTGCAAAAGATTACAGGTCGTAGTGAACGCACGTGTCAGCGTATCATCAACAAGATTAAAGATATGTTTGGCTTGGGTAAGCAACAGCTCGTCACGGTGCATCAGGCTTCCGAGTACCTTGGTATTCCGATGTCCGATATGTACAACTTCATTCGTTAACTCCCCTTCGCGTTATTTCTTACTAAGCAGCTCTCCCCTTCCTTTCTTCGACTTTCCTTTATTTGCTAAGGGCTGACTCCCTATTGTTTTTTTCGGGGCGACAAAAACGACAAACGCGCCAAAACAGACAAGTCCGACAATCCCGTCAAAACCGACCGACTATACCAAATTGCGTTATACCTTTATTCTATCAGCCGGGAAATGGTACCACCCACTGAGGATAAGTAATTGATTTATTAATTTTTAAACGCAAAAAAAATGGCAATTAGATTCAACATTCATGAAATTGGGAATCCAAGTGACCCAACAGCACCAAAGAAGTTTTACGCGAGACCGGTACATACCGGTGAAATTAGTCTCGAAGACCTTGCCGCGGATATCTCGCATGCTTCGTCTATTACCGAGTCGGACGTGTATGCTGTATTACAGAGTTTGATACGTGAGATCCCACGTAATATATCGAGGGGCTATATTGTCCGTCTTGGTAACATGGGGTCTTTCCGTGTCAGCACGAGAAGTACAGGGAGTGATTTGGCCGAAGAGGTCACCGCTTCCAATATCCTTAGTCCAAAGCTGCTCTTCCATCCTGGCAGGCAGATAAAGAACGCCATGCAGACCCTGGTGTTTAAGAAAAACGGCTCTTAGCTATTCGGATTGAGAACCGATTCAAAAAGGGATATCTCTAGGAGATATCCCTTTTTTTTGCGCCCAAAAGGGCTTAAAATGACCGTGGCCAAATAAAAAAACGCTTAGGCGTCTTTCTAAAACGGCTTAGGCAACTTTGTAAAGTTGCCTAAGCCGTTTTTTATAACCTGTATAGAAGCTTTTTAGCTTCTTTTTGGATCAAAACACTAATTGTTAAGTTTCTGAAATACAGTTGTTTATTTTCCGATGCAGAATTTAGAGAAAATGTTTTCCAACAGATCATCGGTTGTTACGGTACCTGTTATTTCTCCCAAATGGTGCAACGATTGGCGGATATCCATTGCTAAAAAATCGGATGTTACCGGATTGTCTATACCATATAGAACCCGTTCTAGCGCCGCTTGCGTAAGCTGTAGCGCCTCTACGTGTCTGATATTCGTGACCATGACATCATCCGTATTGATATTCGAAAGGTTGACCTGATTCAGCAATTCCTCCTTCAGTTCATCTATTCCCAGTTGCTTTTTCGCCGAGATGTACAATGGGTTCAGTACATTATACTCCACTCTATCGTCTTCTGCCAGTAAATCACTTTTATTGATTATCGTTACAAAAGGAATATTCAAATCCTTCACTTCACTTATCTGCTGCTGTACCACCGCGATATTATCTTGAGTCGGGTCAAACAAGTAGATAATCAATCGCGCCTGTTTCATTTTCTCCCGTGTACGCTCCACTCCTTTTGCTTCGATAATATCCTCCGTATCCCGTAAGCCAGCGGTGTCAATAAATCGGAACGTCACCCCATGTATATTGATTTCATCCTCGATAGTATCCCGCGTGGTACCTGCGATATCCGATACAATAGCACGTTCTTCATTCAGTAGGGCATTCAATAAAGTCGATTTACCCACGTTAGGTTTACCCGCGATTACGACAGGAACCCCATTTTTAAGCACATTTCCTTGCTCAAAGGATTGGATAAGTTTGCCGATTACCGTATATATCTGCTGTATAAGCGATTTAAGCTGATCCCGATTTGCAAATTCCACATCCTCCTCAGCAAAGTCCAGCTCCAGTTCTATCAAGGAAGCAAAGTGGACCAAATCCTCGCGCAATTGCTTCAGTTGATTCGAAAAACCACCACGCATCTGTTGCATCGCCACTTGGTGTGATGCGGCAGAGTCGGAAGCAATGAGGTCACCTACAGCTTCCTCTTGCGATAAGTCCAGACCTCCATTTAGAACTGCCCGTAGCGTAACCTCACCGGCACGTGCTGCTCTCGCCCCTTT
>JAITLW010000156.1 GCA_031277715.1 Sphingobacterium sp.
AACCCTTACATGGGCAAAGATTATGTAGGAGCAAAGCGTGTACTCGATAGTCTGCTTTCAAAAGAACCCGATCTGTTATATTATCCTAAATTCGGCCATTTTATGGTTTTCAGTCTGATAGGCACCCAGTCTGCACAGGCTGCTTCGTATATCCGTAAATGGTGGAAGTCTAGCAGTGAGCCTAGTTGGAAATCGGTCTCTGACGCTATTTTTTCATTTTCGATGAGATCACCAGAAGTATTAACTCCCGAGCTGTACCTTTTAGGGGTAGAGGCATTACAAGCACAGTTGGATAATTATCCGTGGTCAATGGACTTTAAGAAAACATATCAGGAGATGAGCGAATTCTACGAGAAAGCAGGTGAGCCGAATAAGGCAAAAGAGTACAAAGTTAAAGCAGTTAATCTACAGAAGTAATTTTTTAGTTTAAAAAGCGATAAACACACATAAAATATAGTAAAACGATGAAACACTTAATGAAGGTAACTTTTACTGTTTTTTTAACAATAAGTTTTGGATTAATAAGTGCGCAACAGCGTAGAGTGGAAAATCCCGTGCTTAATTCCCTAAAGGATGAGAAAGATCCGTCTGTACTGAAAAATAAATTAAGCCAATTAGAGAAAACAGGTAGCGAAGAGAATCTAACACTACTGTTACGCTATTACTATAGCGTCGAGAACAACGCAAAAGCGGATTCTCTCTTGCAGGTTGTGGTAACAAAATATCCGAGCGGTAATCAGGCGCTTATACAGTTCCAGAATACAGTTTACACGTTACGAGGGGGCAAAGCTCAGGAGGATTATTATGTAGCAAATCAACACAAGTTCCCATCGGCTAATTTGGACTATGTGTATTATTCTATCGCAAATGCATATGCTACGGAGGGTAATGTACCCAAAATGAAGGAATACGGGAATATGGTAAAAGATACTTATTTCCGTTCGGCAACAATCCGGTTAAATGGAAGGGCTTTGATGGCAAAGGACGTCCATGCTGCCGAAGCTTACGTACGGCCTGAAATCGAGCGCCTCCTAGCTATGGGCATACCTGCAGCTCCTAGTGCAGATCAAGGTAATCAACCCAACGAAAAGCGGGCATCTTATTTGGAATTCATGAATCTTTATTCTGGCATCCTAATTAAGACAGGCAAGTATGATGAAGCATTGACGTACGCAAAAGAAGCGTATGATTATGCCAAGAGCAACAATGATCTACAAAAAGGTAATTATGCCTTGTTGCTCAGCAAAAATGGAAAACATCAGGAGGCTCTTCCTGTACTTGAGGATCTTATAGCTTCAGGAAAAGGTAGTGGAGACTTGAAATTAGCCCTTAAAGAGAGTTATGAAAAGCTAAATCCAGGGAAGGATGCCACGGCCTATATTGCAAAGATCGAGCAAGGGATGCAGAGCAAGATAGAAAGTGAGGTATCTAAAATGCTGGTGAAAGAAGCAGCCCCCCACTTTACAGTGACAGACGTCAATGGTAATACTGTTTCGCTTGGAGATTTTGCCGGTAAAACCATCGTACTGGATTTCTGGGCGACCTGGTGTGGTCCCTGTGTTAAGTCATTTCCGGCTATGCAGATGGCAGTAGATAAATATAAAGATGATCAAAATGTAAAGTTTTTATTTATTCATACCTGGGAAAGGGTTGCGGATCCACTTGCTGATGCAAAAGGATACCTGAGCAGCAATAAGTATAACCTAGATCTTTATATGGATATGAAAGATGCTAAGACAAAGACCAATCCCGCTGTTTCGGCATTTGGTGTGAAAGGTATTCCTGCCAAATTTGTTATTGACGGAAAGGGGAATATCCGATTTAAGATGATGGGATTTTCAGGAGGTGATGACGCCGCTGTTGCTGAATTGTCTGCGATGATAGAGATTGCAAGAAAATCGTAATCAAATGAATCGTTGATAGATAGGACAAAGCTACTGCAAAATGCGATTTTCATATTTAAAACGATAAAAAGCTTCCCGTCACTTTGTTGGTATCTCAAAGTGACGGGAATTATGCTATATGGTTGTTTAAAAGAAAATGGAACTGGACTCTTAATATATTTTTAACTTGGAGATAACGTCTGATTATATAGAATGTGTTTTGTAAGATATTAAATGATTGAAGTAAACTTACTCTTGTGTTTCTTCTTTAGCTCGAGGTAAATCGCCAGGGCATACTTAGGCGTATCACAGTATTCTCTAGTGATAATCCTGTAAACTACTCAACGTCCATTTAATTCAGAAAATTTCTTCCTTCATTTCTGTTAGGAAATATGATGATGAGATCTTAACCTAAGGGCAATTTGGGTTAAGTGACGTGCATTTCTGAATTCTCCGTTTTTGAGATTTAGCTTCTTTGATCGTAGTGTGTTACATCGTTTAATAACAATAAAGAGGAGTGAAAAGATTAAAGATTCACAGAAAGATGTTCCTCTGAAAATCCTTCCTATGACCGAGTAGAGCACGCCAGTAAAGGTGTTTTATAGCGTTATAGACCTTTTAGGCTCAAGGGAGTGTTACCAGGAGAGACTGACTTCAATTATTTTAATTGAGACGTAATCTTCTTTATTTTTGTAAATTGCTACCCGCAATAAGAAATGATCAATTACAGCCGATATAGCGATTCAGAAATAGTCTCCCTTTTTAAGCAGGGCGAGCAGTTGGCATTTAATGAAATCTATCAACGGTACAATGAGCTTTTATATGTCTTTGCCTACAAGAAGCTAAAGAACGAAGTAGAAGCAATGGATGTAGTACACGATGTTTTTGCCTGGTTACTGGAGAATGGCCAAAAACTGACCCTCAAAACATCATTATCCAGTTACCTCTACAAATCCGTACTTCACCGGATTTTCGACATCTTCCGAAGGAAAGAAACTTTTCAGCGTTATATTGAAATAGGAGACCATTTTATCGATGTTGACAGCGAAGAAACGGATTACCTCATTCGCGAAAAAGACATTCGTAATCTAATAGACTATGAGATAAATGCATTACCAGCCCGTATGCGTCAAGTGTATGAATTAAAATATAGGGAGCATCTTACTGCCGAAGAGATCAGCGAACGCTTAGGTATCACTCCGCAGACAGTCGCTACCCATATCAAGCACGCGAACAAACAGCTTCGGGATAAGCTAGGTTTGTTCATTTTTATACTATACGTCCTGAATCAGTAAAATATTTGGCGCTATAAATGAGTGCTTTACTTTTGTTTTAAAGTTTTTTTTGAAAATGCTTACCCCAAAAGCTATCGTATTACGCCTTATATGTAAAGGGCAGACTAACCACTCATATGATTAAAGAAGATATTAAAGCTATTCTTGATAAAATTGGAACAACCGAACTTACTGTTGAGGAACAGGCTAAGGTCGATCTGTGGCTTTTTCAGCTTCATCAAAGAGACGAATCGGCGCTCTCCGAGGAAGCTATTAAATCAGCAAGTTCGCAGATATGGACAAGACTCGATATATCGGAAGTGTCACTGGCACCGAAGAGACCTGTACGCTTATGGCACAGATGGGCGATGGTGGCCGCCCTCTTTGTTGCAATAGTCGCTACCTCCGTATTTATTCTATATCGACAAGGGGACACTCCGACAGCACTTGCAGACATCGATCAGATTTCCCCTGGCAAGGACGGTGCTACATTGACCCTGGCAGATGGGCGTACCATAGCCATTAATGATCTTACAGTAGGAGACATTGCTGAGCAGTCAGGTGTCCTGATCACTAAGGGAGCAGATGGTCAGCTTATTTATGAAATAAAAGATACAGACGCAGGCAAGGCATCTTACAACACGTTGACCACAAGTCGGGGCGAACAGACTAAAGTACGCTTGCCCGATGGTTCATTAGTCTATTTGAACGCATCCTCTTCGTTAACCTACCCAACGAGCTTTGCGCTCACAGTACAACGTATAGTTAAACTGGCCGGAGAAGGCTATTTTCAGGTTGCCAAAGATAAAGAGCATCCTTTTGTTGTACGTACCGAGAATCAAGAGGTAGTGGTTTTAGGGACACATTTCAACGTGAATACCTACGATGCAGATCACGTCATCACCACACTCGAAGAAGGGGCTGTAAAAGTCAATAATGGGACCGTTGGCAAAACCATTCGTCCTGGCGAACAGACTATAAATGCAAGTGGAAAATTGAAAGTACAAGAGGCCGACATGGAGCAGGTATTTGCTTGGAAGAATGGTGATTTCGTATTTACAGGGGATGATATTCAAACCGTGATGAAGCAGTTAGAGCGCTGGTACGATATCGAGGTTATATATGAGGGGCCGGCAATCAATGGACTATTCTACGCGAATATTTCAAGGCAGAAGGAGATTGCCGAAGTCTTGAAATTATTAGAGAAAACAAATGGCGTTCATTTTAAAATCAAAGGAAGGAGGGTCGTAGTAAGCAGATAGCATAGCATTTAGGGTGAACGAAAAAAAACTGTTCCGGCTGGAATCCGGAACAGTTTAGTCGCTCGGGTCACCTAATCAGACTGATTAAACTAACAAATTATTACCGTATGATGTCCTAGCCACTAGTAATGAAGAGGCATCATACAACTAACCAAGCGTAATACAAATGTACAGAATTTTACAAAGAAAAATTGTGCGGCTTCTGCCGTGTTTTCAGGAGTTCTTTATGCTTTTTGGGGCGGCTTTAGGTCGAACGAAAGAGAGGGACTATAGAAAATGGATTATGAGAGCTAACCTAACTATTTTTATTCTAGCTATTTCACTAGTACACCTCAGTGCAACTACATCTGCACAACAGGTTACTCTAACGTTGAAAAATGCTTCGTTGATCAAAATCCTGACCGAAATCAAAGCACAGACCGGTTATGATTTTGTAATCTATGCGGATGCCCCATTAAAGGCCACTAAACCGATTTCCGTGACGGTACGGAATGCTGAGTTGAAAACAGTACTGCAGCAAGTCTTTGCCGAACAGGCATTAACTTATGATCTGGAGGGAAGGACCATTGCGGTCAGACCTCGGCTTGCAACAGGCAACTTACGTGCAGACAACATCAGACGATTTGAAGAGAATATACAGGAGTATGTTCGAGGTCGAGTGATTGATGAAACTGGCCGTCCTTTGGTCGGTGCTACTATTAAAGTGAAAGGAGATGTTACGGAAGCAATCACCGATGATGAGGGACGGTTTAGCCTAAGACGTAAAAGCAACAATCTCATTATCCAGATATCTTATTTAGGTTATCACACCCGGGAAATAAAGGCGAGTCAAGATATCGGAGATATTCGGTTAATAATGTTGAAAAGTGACGTTGAAGAAGTGCACATATTAGCATATGGTGAGCGTACGTCTTCGCGACGTAGTACCGGATCCTCCGTGAGTATCAGTTCAGAGACTATTGAAAAAGCGGCATCATCAGATCCAATATCTGCTCTTCAGGGGCGTGCTGCTGGGGTTTTGATAAGCAATACCAGTGGTTTACCAGGTGCATCTGTGAAAGTCCAGATACGAGGCGTCAATACATTGAACCTGGATGGGAAGGCTCAGAATCCACTCTATATCGTAGATGGAGTACCTTTTGTGTCATCTTCTATAGCATCATTGTCTACTATCGGAGAGACTTACGGAAGTACCTTTGACAGTCCTTTCAAAAGCTTGGATCCTTCAAGTATAGCCAATGTAGTTGTTTTAAAAGATGCAGATGCCACTGCTATATATGGAGCAAGAGGAGCAAATGGGGTAGTTTTGATTACAACGAAGAGGGGAAAGACAGGAAAAGTTGTAGCTAATCTAGATGTTTATAAGACTATAGGTAAGATTTCTAAGTTTTTAGACATGATGGATACAGACGAATATTTGAATATGCGCAGAGAAGCAGCTAAAAGAGGAGGAGTTCCTATTACGGAAGGGACATTTCCTGATCTATTGTTGTGGGACCAAACGGCTCATACTGATTGGCAACGGTCATATTTTAACAAAATGGCGCAGACTCAAAATGCAGAACTGAGTTTCAGTGGAGGTTCGGAATTGATCCGTTTTATGTTAGGGGGGGGATATAGGAATGAGAAAACGGTATATAACGAAGATGTAGGTTTGAAAATAGGAAATGTGCGTACTAATCTAGATTTTAGATCTAAAAATGAAAAATTATCAGCAAGCGGTTCATTCAATTATTCTAGTGATAAAAATAGTACAGTTCCCTTAGATTTAAAAACATTTTATGCTCTTCCTCCCAATTATCCCCTATACAATGCCGATGGTAGTTTAAATTGGATAATAGCAAACCCTATAGCCAAAACTCTACGTACTATGTCTTCAACTAGTCGCAGTTTTAACTCGAATGCTGTTTTGGGATATCAGATTAATAGGAGTCTTAGCATAAAGGCAAATGCTGGCTACAATAAGATAAAAATCGAGCAGATGCTCTTAAACCCAATAGCATCACAACAGCCAGGACAGTATACGACAGGAAATTCCTCTTTTGTGCTTAATGACAATACATCCTTTAGTCTAGAGCCTCAGCTGAATTATAATCGTGTCATTGGGGATGTGGTTCTAAAAGCACTTATTGGAGGTACATATATTGATAATGTCTCTAATGGAGATCTCAAATACGGTTATCAATATTCGGATGACAACTTATTATCAGATCTATCTGCAGCAGGTGTTAAAGATACTACGTTGACAGAGAACCACTATCGGTTCCTATCCGCATTTACACGTATTGGAGCTGAGATAAAGGATACCTATTTCCTTAATTTTACCTTTCGGAGAGATGGCTCTTCTCGGTTTGCTCCAAATAAAAGATATGGTAATTTTTGGTCAATTGGTACAGCCTGGATCTTTACGGAGAATGACTGGTTTACAGACAATCTCTCTCTTTTAAGTCTAGGTAAGGTAAGAGCGAGTTATGGTGTGACAGGGAACGATAATATTGGTGATTATCAATATTATGTTAACTATGTTAAACCTTATGGCAAATATCAGCATACAGTATTATTACCGAATAATCTATTCAACGAGGATTATCGTTGGGAGGAAAATAGAAAGTTGGACATTGCCTTGGAGTTAGGTTTTTTAAAAGATCGTATTAGCTTAAATAGTAATTTTTTTAGAAATAGATCAGGTAATCAATTAGTATCTTATCCTGTGGCTAGCCAAGTCGGCAAGAGTAATGTCGTTGAAAACCTGAAAGCTGAGGTCGAGAACAGCGGTTGGGAATTTACATTGAATGCAGATATTCTAAAACAAGGAGAGTTTCGTTGGACTTCCAACTTGAACGTAACTGCGGTCAAAAATAAGCTGATTTCGTTTCCGGATTTAGAAAACTCTTCTTATCGTAAAATCTATGCTATTGGTCAGCCCCTGTCACTCATTTGGGGATTTGAGACGGCAGGAGTAGATTCAAAAACTGGCCTTCTTAATGTTGTTGATAGGAATGGGGATGGGCAAGTTGATTATGAGGATTATGTGCCATTAGGGAGCACACTTCCTGACTTTTTTGGAGGGTTTAATAATACTTTTTATTACAAGAACTTTGATATGAGCCTATTCTTTACATTTAAGAGTGGACAATTGATGCCCTTTATATCTACAAACCTTGGAGGTAGTCTCTATAATGAATCAAGAGAATTTCTCAACAGATGGCAACAAGAGGGAGACTTTGTAGATATACCTGCTTTTACGACAGATAGTCGGCAGTCGTATTATTATAACACTTCGCTAAATGGGTACAATAAGATTTCTTATTTAAAGCTATCCAATATATCCATTGGATATACATTTCCAAGCAATGCACTATCCAAAATCCATTTAAAGTCGCTGAAGATATATGCACTTGCAAATAACCTTTTGTCTATATCCAAGTATCCAGGGTTTGACCCTGAAACAGGAGGTAATATGCCTATTCTCCGTACGTTCACTTTTGGTTTGAGAACTAGTATTTAATCCAAAATAACTATGAAAAGTAAATTTTATATAACAATCTCCTTTCTTTGTTTGATTTTAACATCTTGTGACAAGATACTTGATGTGCAACCCAAGCACATAAGGACCGAATCTGAGGTCTATTCCAATGACCGATCTGTCGATAGTGTTGTTTCTGGAATGTATCAGGTATTATCACGGAGTAGCTACTCTCTCGATATTCCTTTGATGACGGGATTGTCTTCGGATGAATTAAAGCCTAGCTCTATGTCTTACGGACAATCGTATATACAGATGCATAACAATCAGCTTGATCCTACTATGTCTACAACAAACTCTTTTTGGACGGATAGCTATCAGGTGATCTACGTCGCTAATTCAATTTTGGAAGGGATTTCAAAATATTCTGGTATGAGTGAAGCCGCTAAACTACAATACAGTGGGGAGGCAAAATTTGTTAGGGCTTTTTGTTATTTCTACCTAGTCAATTTTTTTGGTGATGTTCCATTAGTTTTGGAGACTAATTATAAAGTCACTGGTAGACTCCCGCGTTTAGCCAAAGAGGATGTCTATGAACAGATTGAAAAAGACCTCATTGATGCTGAAAATGGATTGATGGATGGCTATCCTTCATCAGGGCGTGTTAGGGCAAATAGATGGGTTGCTAAAGCATTTTTAGCCAGGGTACATCTCTATCAAGGGAAATGGGAAGAAGCGCTGCGCTATGCAAATGAAGTGATTGGTAATGAAGCCCGGTATAAATTAGGCAAGTTGGATACTTTTGATTCCGAAGGTGCCCTCATTTCGATGATGGATATATTTAAAGCAGATAATGAAGAGGCTATCTGGCAATTCTGGAACGAGTATGGTTCGTCCTTGGGTGGCTATACGATCAGTCCTTATTATTGGACATGTGCAGTAGCAGATGGTTTTGAAGCTGGATTGCTTGAGGCTTTTGAAGCTGGAGATTTAAGAAAGAAAAGCTATATCCAAGTAACCGAAGGTTCGGGAAGCGAGTCGAAAGTTAATAAGTATAGACTCTATGATCGGGATCCTGATTATGAAGAGTACACCATGGTACTTCGGCTTAGTGAGCAGTATTTTATCAGGGCCGAAGCACTAACGAGACTTGACTTTGTCAAAGAAGGTCTGCTTGACCTTAATACGATTCGTGATAGAGCAGGGCTCCAACCATTTTCGCTGATTCTTGATAAGGAGTCGGTTCTTGAAAAAATAGAAAAGGAGAGACGTGTTGAACTCTGCTTCGAATGGGGAGATCGTTGGTTGAATTTAAAACGATTGGGGACATTGGATGCTGTGATGAAAAAAGCTAAGCCGACGACATGGAGGTCTACTGCCGCTTTGTATCCAATTCCATTTCAAGAGTTCTTAAGTAATCGCAGTTTGACCCAGAATCCAGGGTATTCATCTCAAAAAATATTTTAAAAAATGAAAATCTTAATATTTATACGCATATTGTTTGTGTCTTTTAGTGCACTATTGTTGTCCACCATTCTTTATGGACAGGAGAAAAGTCAATTTACTCTTAACGGATCTTTCCTAAACTTGAGGAAGGGGGATTGTGCGATAATTCATTTCAATCTATATGACACAGATCTTCGTTTAGATTCAATTGTGACGGCAGATGGTAATTTTAAGGTTCAAGGTGAGTTGACCGAACCGATATGGGCAGATATATCATACGTAATAACATCGAATAAGGATGGAGTTTTTAAAAGAACGCAGCCTATTAGATATTACGGTTTTATAGATAAAGGTAATACAGAATTAACATTTATTGGGGATTCTAAGCAGGTAGCCCATATTAAGGGATCACTTTTGAATGATGAGAAAAAAGAGCTGGATGACAAGATGCAACCTCTAACAGACTCGTTGATGTATACGATGAGTAGATATTTTTCTTTGTCAGATTCATTGAGAGATCTTGCAAATACGGAGGAGGAGTCTATCATTCTAAAAAAATTGAGCAGAGTTAATGAAGAGCACGAAGAGCTAACTGTTCGGAGGTACCAGTCAGAACATAGATTTATCTTAGATCACCCTCATAGTTATTACAGTCTATGGCTTTTGGCCCAATATTTTCGCAAGGAGCAGAATGTTCCCCAAGCTTTAAAACTATTATCTTCCTTATCTTCAGATCTTCAAACGACAGTTAAAGGGAGAAACTTAAAACGTGATCTACAAGAGCGGATGCATATACAAGTAGGGAATATTGCTCCTGAATTTTCTTTGCCAGATAAAGAGGGAAGAAAAGTGGCCTTGTCGGAGTATCAGGGTAGATATGTTTTGATCGATTTTTGGGCCAGTTGGTGTGTACCTTGTCGAGCTGAGAACAAAAAGATTTTGGAACACTATTCGGGCTTACAGGCAAAGAATCTGTCTATACTGGGTATTTCAATAGACACCAATAGAGATCATTGGGTCAATGCTTTAAAGCAGGATCAGTTGGTCTGGGATAACGTTATTGATTTGGATGGTGCAATCAGTAAGCTATATTTCGTTTCGAGTGTGCCTACTAATTTTCTACTCAATAAAAAAGGAGAAATTGTTGGAAGAAATCTTGATTTAGAACATATAGAAGAAATCTTGTCACGAGAAATGTAGGTTTGTCTCACAATAGTTGGGTTATGAAATATGAGGGCTGTTCACCAATTATTTAAATAAAAATACGGAGTTCAGTTATGACTGCTATAACTGGACTCTGTTTTTAAATAATGTTAAGAACTCATTTAGGATAATGCTCCAGTTATAAATAGGCATTGTCCATTTTTTAGAAATTTCTTTCAATGTCAAATATATAGATTTCAGTACAGTATCATAGATAGGCTTCATGTTAGCTGTAAATGCCCCTTTATCTTTCCATACATGTCTACAAGGATTTATATCTGAAAAGCCGTTTATCGATTGTTTCCGATGCAACGAAAATGCACTCCGGAGACAAAGTGACCATATTGACTCAGCAAGTTCAAATTCTGAAATATGCAGTCAGTTTCATTAGGCTTCCCGGAAAGATACAGCAGGTACTACTTTTATGTTTTATCAACCACTTTTTTTTGGTAATATTGAAAGTAGATAGTTATCATTTAGTTACATTCTAATCATTTCATTCGCATGG
>JAITLW010000282.1 GCA_031277715.1 Sphingobacterium sp.
ATTGACCTATGAGAACCACAGAGAAAAAGACGATAGCTTTAAAAATCGAGATGGTGAAGTGATAGAGCTTAAAGCAGGACTTTTTATACACGGCATCATAATCGGCAAAAATCTTGTTACGAAATGGACGGCAAGCAAGACAAGTGAGCTTGCAATTCTACAGGCGTTATCAGACGTGAATTGGGGCTGTTTGGTTGAGTTAACTCTTGGAATCGATGGTCTCATTGATAGTGTGCTGGTGCTTAGTGACCTGCTAGATGATGGAGAATTTGACTCCGATGTTCAACCTGAAAGCTCTGCTTATACAAATGAACTATATTCAGACCAATAAGTATTCTAGAATCTAATCTGGTGGTGGAGTTTCTGCACCACCAGATTATAACACTAAAGAAAGGAAGATATAATCATGAGAAATGAAGTAGTTAAAGATTTTTTAGGAGCTCTCGCAAGTACAACTAATGACCATTTGAAATATTTCACAGACTACCTTAAAAAAAAGCAACATGTGCGAGAAATGACAACCTCACGATACCCATCATACCCTGTTCATACCGACCATCCTGTTGTGCTGGGATTTGATGGGTACGATATTCATTATGGAAACGCAGAAGAGCTGCTTTTTGATATATTGTCGCTTTATGGAATTGCTTACTTAGATAATTGTTATTTTCACCCTCATTTTCCAGTTGTAGTCTATTCTGTCGTGGCACAAGACCTGTTAAAACACTATGATAGCACTTTCAGGTTACAGCGTAAAATCAAAGATAAATTTGATGGAATATTGACGAGACATTTCAGAGGTCATGGGTTTCTATATTCAGTGAAGCCATATGTGGCTGTCAACGTTGTCGGTTACATGGTTTACATCATAGTTGCTAGGGATGAGACAGGCTTCTCTTTCATAAACTATTGTAGAAATTTGTGGAAACAAAAGTAGCAGTAAGAAAGGTGCAAGTACGGCAACTTTTTAATCTGCGAAAGTGGAGGCTTTGCCGAAACTGTAGCAATTAAAAGTTGCTGACTGGCTATGCTAGTTTTACTTGTACCTTTTTTTGCAACTTTTATAATGTAGAACGGTAGTAATCCAATGTCTAACCCTTGTCACCAGGGCTTTTATGCGAGGCTGAGGGCTTGTCCAGCCTCGTGTAGAAATTGTAGAATTTGTAGAAAAAGGAGTATTAAATGAAGAAAAAACCAACAACTATGCGACAATGCGAGGTGGTCACTCGTTTAAAAGATAATGACGGAAACGTCCTGTTTAATTTAGAGAAGCTACCAACCATTTTGGGAAAATCATGTATTAAAGAATGGGCATACATAGTGCATGACCAGTGTAAATATGAGGCAGATGAAATCAAAGATTGCTCGACTTATAACATTGGAGATTTAAAGCCTGAACATGTGCATATTGTAGTTAAATTTGACTACCCCTATCCTTTCAAATATATCGCGAAAATGTTTGACTTGGGAGAAAACTATATCAGCAGAATAAATGGCAAGTACGAGGACGCTTTAATCTATCTTAGTCATCGCAATGCTCCTGACAAGCATCAGTACGCCTATGAGGAAGTTAAGGCTAGCTTTAACTACGTAGAGGAAATGGAAAGTATAGCAAATAAACCTGATATCGATAAGATTCTTAAACGCATACATGCTGGAGAAATTCGCGAGTTCAACAAGACCCTGGAAATTGACCACATGGTTCTTAACAAATATAAAAGGCAGATAGAAGATGGCTTCAAGATTAGAAGTGAATACTTGGAAGCAACACAACAAGATAGAAATCTTTCTGTAATTTTTTTGACAGGCGAGAGCCAGTCAGGGAAAACTTCATTCGCAAAGCTGATAGCAAAAGAAAAAAAATTGTCCTACTTTGTATCATCAAGCTCAAATGATTTTATGTATGGCTATAAACAGCAAGATGTAATTATTGCGGATGACATTAGAGGGAGTACATTTTCCCTAAGTGACCTATTGAAGATGTTGGACAGCAACACAGCTTCAACCGTAAAAAGCAGATACCATAATAAATTCCTTAATTGTAGCATCCTCATATTAACCACTGTATTAAGCATTGAAGATTTTTACAAAAATGTCTTTTCAGAGGAATGCGAGCCAATAACACAGCTAAAACGGAGATGCCAAACATATATTGAGTTCACGAAATCACACATCTATATCAGCCAGTGGGATAAGAAAAAGATGAAATATACTTCTCCCATTACTTACAACAACCCTATTAAAGGCATGTATATCCCAAAAGATAATTTAACTGCGAGAGATGTTGAAACACATGTAGCTGACCTTTTTCCGTTTCTGAAAAAAACTGACCTTGCTGAATTGGATGGTAGCGATTTCAGACCAGTAGAAGATGAGGATAAGCTGCCTTTTAATTGAAGATTTTACTAATAGAACCAGCTTTATTAACAAACGCTTTCACCCACTTGCACACTCATTTGGGTTTTCTCATAAATGGCGGATAGAGGGGAATCATGCCCCTCTTCCCCCACCAATAAAGTAATATCAAAGGAGATTTCATGATGCACAAAAAAATCAAGTTAAAAAGGCAATACAGCTATATTCCCTACAGCTTTCACCGAATAAAACGCATCTTAAAAGAAAGCGGTCTGCACTTAGAAAATATCCACGCTGGGTACAAGGGAAACCGCTATAAAGGCTATGTGGAGCATTATAAAATCATTGATACAGCCACTGGAAAAGTGCACAACGAAAGAACCAATCTGCACACCTTACGTTGCTTCTTTGCAAGACAGGGTATACCTGAGTTTGACGAAAAATCTTCAAGCAAACAGTTACAATCCCAAAGACTAATCGCTGACCAAGTCCTAAAATCTATATCCAATAAAGACAAGAAATAATATTCATAAAACCTCTTAGAAAGGAGCGTGGTTTAATGAAAAAACTTGATACTGTAGAACTTCAATTGCACAACCACGCTCTAGAAGTTTTGGGAAATTCCCTAAAAGTATTGTTAGAAAACATAAAAGTTGATATACTTGATTCCAATAGTGCATACGTTCAGAGTCAAATCGACATGGGCAAAAAACAAATTATAAAAAAACATAAGGAGATTTATCGTTACTGGCAAAGTGAAACTAACAATCTGTGGTTTACATATCTTCCAAGAGAAGATATACCACCACCAAAGGGTAAGTTGGTTAAGAGAACTACCGAAGAAAAACTGAATAATGCAATTATTAATCATTATGCAAAGATTGAAAAAGCAAAGGCTACTCCAAGCTTTAATGATGTCTCTGAATGCATGAGAAAAGTCAAGGATTTAAAACTTCCCTCTGTGAACTCAATTAGTCGATATGATAGTGACTTCAAAAGATTCTTTATGTATTCTGAATTTGGAGAACTCCCTATTGACCAGGTGAATGAAAATACAATCACTGTATTTATCTTAGAGACTATAAAAGATAAGAAGTTGTGTAGGGACGCTGTTAAGAAAATGCTTGCTTATATCCGCCTGACAATAAGGCATGCACGGATTGAAAAACTCATTACCACTAATCCTGTTGAGTTTTTGGAGTTGAAAGATTTTACAATAATGTGTGTAAATACTGAAAAAACTACCGAAGAAAAGCAGTACACAGATGACGAAGTCAAACAGATGTTGGCTTTGTTGGAGGTGGAATACTCAAAACGACCTGATTATATTCCTAATTATGCCATTGAATTGGCTATCTACACTGGAATGCGAGTAGGCGAGTTAGCAGGATTAAAATGGGAAGATATTGGCGAAAATAGTA
>JAITLW010000317.1 GCA_031277715.1 Sphingobacterium sp.
CCTACTTCTTCATACAAAGCCAATGCCTTTTTCAAATCTCCGATCAACACCGCATAAATTTCAGAAGAGTTTTTACGCTTCATGCTGATACCAACCACTTCTTTTCCCGTGTGTAAGTATAAAGGTATTCCCAATTCCTCTTTATCCATTGGCGCGAAATACTGTTGCAACTTAAAGATATAATAAGCTCTATGAACCAACATCTCGCCTTGTACACGCTTCAACTCTGCTGGATCAGCTTCTTTTAGGCCTTCAGATTGATCGATAAGCGCATTCAAGAACCCAATAACCTCATAATACTTCGTCCATATCGCGTCTGTAGTAGCGCGATCATTCATTAAGAATTTATCTGCATAAAATCTAGGCTGTGCATTAAAGTTACCTGGCGATAGATAGGTCCCCATATTGGCTTCGAAATCAATATTGTCAGAATGCGCCTCTAGCATCATCTGATGAGCCTCAGTCACCACAGGCATAATACCTACAATTGGCTGTGTATTCGATCGCACAAAAGCATCCAGATATCCCGCTAACGCAGACTTTAAATCTGCCAAAGTTTCAACTGCGCGTTGATTTTTTGGAGGTAAATCTAAAAACTTTGTACAACTATTGAGGAGGAGTCCACCAAGTACGATATATAATAAAATGATCTTTTTCATATGTTTAAAATTTCATCCTTACCGGATATTTCTTTATCCTTTGTTAATTAGAATCCAATATTTAAAGAAAATGTATAACTCCGTGTAGTGGGATAGCCAAATGCCAACTGTGTCTCTGGATCTGTACCCGAATACGGCGATATCGTAAACAGATTATTCGCCATCAGACCTAACTGCAACTGCTTAATGACCTTTTTAAAGAGCGATGGATTGGCACGCCACTGTAAAGCAATCTCTGTACATTTAATATAAGCTCCTGACTCGATATCCTTGTCTGTCAAATAACCAACA
The DNA here is from genome assembly GCA_031277715.1 of Sphingobacterium sp. Classification (GTDB taxonomy): domain Bacteria; phylum Bacteroidota; class Bacteroidia; order Sphingobacteriales; family Sphingobacteriaceae; genus Sphingobacterium. The sequence goes on from JAITLW010000317.1 coordinate 951, forward strand.
TAATTTGAGATATTTTGCGAATAGAAAGGAACATCCGTCACATCACCATATTGCTTCCAACGGTATTGCTGATTTTTAAGGCGGTTCGTACGACTCGCTGTGATATCGTCTGTGGTCAGACTAGGTCCTTCTCTACGATCTTGGAATCCTTTGATCATATTGCCATTGGCAAACACGAAATTACTGGTCAAGGTATAGTTTTTATAGCGTACACGCGTGTTAAATCCACCGTAAAGCTTAGGATCCTGTTGCCCCAAGTGATAGGATCTATACTTTGTTTTCAAATCCACATCTGAGATCGAAGACAAGTCAATCAATTCATCGCCTATTACGTTTTGATTCGCATCCAAGCGTTGTGCGTTCACCATCATATGGCCGTTCGTCGGATCGATATGGCTGTATTTATACCCAAACCACGATCTTAAAGCATAACCTTCTACATTTTCAGGATTCAAGCTAGCTATAGACGGCGTACGTTTGTAATACACCTCGTCCAAGTTATTTTTTACTGTCGTCAAGTTGGCACCAACTTCCCATAACCAGTCCTGATTTTTGATCGCTTCAACACGTGCTGACAACTCCCATCCTTTATTCGACAAAGATCCAACGTTCACAGCAGCTTCTTTACGACCTACGGAAACTGGCAACATCACTTTATCCAATAAATCCGTCACTTTATTATCGTAATAATTCGCTTCTAAGTTAACTCTGCTATTCAATACAGATATCTGCACCCCATAGTTGATATCACGTTTCTTTTCCCACTTCAGAACTGGATTACCATAAGTAAAGCCATTCGCCTTGACAACGTCATCGTATACCAAAGCAGAGAGTCTGTACGTATGGAATGGATATACCGACCTGTTGATACTACCCGTGTATCCATAACCGTAGGAGAATACTAATCGATTCAACCAAGATGCTTGTTCTTTTATAAAAGTTTCTTCATGCGCATTCCATTTGGCACCAGCCGACCACAATGGTGTAAACTGATTTGCAGAGCCTATGATATCCACCCCATCCGAACGGAAGTTTGCATTCAACACATATTTATTATCATAAGCATAAGCTGCTGATCCTATAAAAGAAACGGATCTGTTTTTCTCATAATAAGTACCCCCTAAGCGACTTAAATCCATCTCCTTGTACCTGGTCTTTTGTATATCGTCCCAAGATGGATATCCTGTCATGCGATAGTCTTGTAGGTACACCGGATTGTAGTGAAAGAATCTATTGTTGGTACGCTCTGAAACCTCGTTTGCGACAAATCCTTGTACAAAATGTTTCTGTGCAAAAGTCTTATTGTACTCTACGGTGTTTCGTACCGTATAATCAATCGTTTTTCCCGAATTCTCTTCTAAAAACCCTTGATTATATTTTTCTAAAAGCCCAGCACCAACAGTTTTCACACTGTTTAACCAGTTGTCAGCATAAGAGCGATAAGTACCCGCACGGGACTCGTCCATAGTCTGTACATTCGTATAATTCAATACTGCTGAACCCCGATACTGAAAACCATCTAAGAATTTCCATTCGACCCCCAGCTGCCCCCTTACGTTACCGTAATCAGTCGTTAAGGTATTTTCGCGCAGTTCGCGCACTATATTGAAGTTTTCGTAATTCATATAAGACGACAACCCTATATCACCACGAAGATCCCTATAACTCTGATCCCAGGCATAAGATCCATCGGTATTATACGGGCGCTCATAAGGGTTGGCAAACATAGCATAGCGGAAGGGATCTAATTTCGATTGTCCTTCTTGGTTTTTCTTAATCGTTGAGTACAGGTTAAAATCAACCAACAACTTTTCGGTAAAATTACGCGTCAATTTTGCATTCATACCACCTTGCTTGAACTTGTTCTCCATCAATGTGCCGTTCGCGTCTTGATAATTTACAGAAACATTATATTGCAATTTTGTACTTCCGCCTGACATAGCCACATTATGCGACTGTTGATAAGCTGGATTATATAAGGCATCAATCCAATCTGTATTAGTTTGGCCCAACTCCGCAATCTGTCTTTCAGCCTCTGCTGAAGTGATCATTCCATTATCAACTTGTTTAAGCAATTGATTCACACGTCCACCATATCCCGGATGAAAGTCCTGATATATTTCACGCTCAAATGCAATCTTCTCTGTCGAGTTCATGAAATTAAATCCATTTTTTGGGCGCATCGTCAAGCCTTGCTTAGTGGTATAATTGATGTAGTCTTTCCCTACTTCACCACGCTTTGTCGTGATAACAATAACACCATTAGCTGCACGCGCCCCATAGATAGATGCTGCAGTTGCATCACGCAGGATATCAATCGAAGCGATATCCTCAGGAGGGATATTGCCAATACCATTGGTCAATAGATTATTGATATTGGAACTACTTTTATCCATACCTGCGTCATCTCCCGTTTGTAAAGGCATTCCATCCAAAATAATCAAAGGTTCTCCACTACCGGTCATCGTATTACTCCCCCGGATTACAATTGATCCTGTTTCACCTGGCCTTCCCGAACCTGAGCGCACGTAGACACCTGTCATCTTACCTCGCAATGCTTTGTCAACGGTCGTTATACCCGCCCCCTCTAAATCTTCACCCTTTATGGACGACACATTACCTACCAACTTACTACGCTCACGCTTCTGCAAACCTGTGGAGACAACGACATCTTCTATCTCTTGTGCCTTTATCTTTAATGCCACCATGACCGTTTTCTCCGTGCCTACGATCAACTCAGCAGGATGATAACCAATACTATTGGCTACAATTTCCTGGGCTGGCGCAATTCGTTGCATTTTAAAATTTCCGTTTTTATCTGTTGATGTTCCAATTTTAGTTCCCTTAATCAATAAAGTCGCTCCTACGACTGGTTTGCCGTGTTCATCAACAACCTTTCCCCGAATAGTATCTTTCTGTGCTGTCTGCATAGCAACAGCGGCCGTTGAAGTAACCGTTGCCTTTTCGGTTCTTTTCTTTACCAATACCTGTTGTCCAGAAATTTTAAATTCGAGATTCGTTTCTTTCTCTAATAGCTGGATAACACGCTCGATAGAACAATTACTACAATCGAAAGAAATTGTTGGAGAACTTGCTACTGCTTTGTCATATAGAAAAACATAGTTACTTTGCTTTTCAATCTGATTGAAAATAGCCGTCAATGACTTTTGCTTCACAGAAATATTAATCTGCGCCAGGGCCATTCCCACCTGAAAGATTGCTAGGCACAGCAGTATCGTTTTGATAGGATACTTCCTCACATGCCTGTACTTCATGAAAAGATGCTTCATAATGGTTTTAAGGTTAAATAAAAATTATAGTTGATTGATTGTTAGTTTTGTATTAGTTCTTTTCGACTTGTACTTCGATATCAAAGAATCGAAGCATATCGACCACTTCTTTCATCGAATCGGTCCGTTTGATACGCCCTGATATTTTCTTAGAGGCATCCTGTTGTTTTATACCGATCGACACGGGATACCATCGTTCCAGCTCTTTCACTATCGCCTCAGCACCTGCGTCTTCAAAGTAAAAATCTCCATTCTTCCAGGCAATGACCGACTCCGCATCTGCAAGCGTCCGAACGGTTGGTTTCGCTTTCCCATCTAGCTGCACCAGTTGTTCGGATGGTTTTAACACCCTATTATTATTTTTGTCTGATCCACTTACTTCTACGGACCCTTCCAACAAGGTGACCGACTTAGCAGCCTCTTCCTTGTATTGTCGAACATTAAAATGTGTTCCCAATACCTTTACCTGTTGTTCATTCATCTTTACCAAAAAGGGAGATTTCTTATTGTGGGCCACTTCAAAATATGCCTCGCCATCGATTATCACCTCCCGTTGGTTTTCTTCAAAACGCGCAGGAAAAGTTATTTTTGAGGAAGCATTAAGCCATACATTAGTACCATCGGAGAGAACAATATGTAACTGCTTGCCTCTTCCAGTTTCGACCATCTGTTGCTTGCCCAAAAGCTCACTTTCATCCAGCTTTCGAAAATCCAAATCATAATTTTCGTCCGCGAGATACGCGATATTACTATCTAACCCTTTTGTTGCATCCAGAAAAATGGTATCTCCATTGGAAAGCACCAGTCTGGATACAGAACTAGCATCAGCAAAAACTTCCTTTAGATGTTTTTCTTCCAACAACTCCTGTGTCGTGGCATTGCGGTACATCCATATAGACGCTGACAACACTAGCGCACACACAGCTACCGCAGCAGCCCATTTATTTTTGTAAAAAGGCAATACTTTAGCCTCGGTAATCGTATCGAGACTACGATCTCCATCTTGCTGGGCTTTGCTTACAATACCTCGCCAGATTTCATCTTTTTTATCGTTATTCGGTTTATTGGATAGCCAACGCATCATCATATTTTTGAGTTCTATAGTTATAGTCTGTCTTTTTTTGAAAACATACTATATGGGAATGTAAATTTTTTAAATTTTATTAATGTGTTATTAAAAATTGCGGCTGAAGAAGTTTAAGGAGTTTTTTTGTGCCTAAGTCACCGGCACTGGTGATAAGGTTTTGCTTGATCAAAACCTTAAGAAAAATCAAGGCTTGGGTATTGTTACGCTAAAAACAGTTCGAAGTCCGGAATGTATTTGAGCCGTTGCACTTCTTAAATCCATTCTCGTCGGACTTCTTCCGTTTTCTTAACGCGACAACACCCTAGGCTCTCTATTTTCACTTTATACGAATTGAATACTTATCATTTGACAGTTTAGGTGATGGTTTAGCACCCTGTATAAGCATTCACTTACACCTTCGGTAAATGTCACCTTAGCGGGTTGCCAATTTTAGGAATAGTAATCCGTTGTGGCAAGCCGGCACAGTGACGAGTTTTGGATTACTTTTGAGGGAAAAGTAGCATGCCTTGCGCCGGCAGAGAGGCGCATAAAAACCTTCATTTAATCCCTCCTTAAATCCCTTTTAAAACTTAATAAAAAACAAAAACAACAGCCATGTTGCTTTATCGCCGAAGCGCAACTTAAAGCGCTTCAATGCAGACGAGATCTGGTTGCGTACCGTTTGTACAGATATACCCAGTTTGTCCGCGATCTGTTGGGCAGAAAGATTCTCAAACCGGCTTAATATAAATACCTCCCGCATTTTGTCAGGCATCGCATCAATTTCCTTCTTTACCAATTGATTTTCTTCTGAAAAGTCCTCCTGTTCGCCCTCCTGAAAACTATAATCCCAATATTCTTCCTGCTCATTGAGGGGTACAAAAATAGGAAGCCGGTCCCGTTGCGCATAGAAATCATAAATCTTATGTCTGAGCATAGATAGCAGATAAGCCTCTATATTACTCTTTACATGCCAATAGCCCCGATTTTTCCAGATAATATAGAATACATCCTGGGTGATATCAGAAGCATCTTCTTCCCGCGGTAATTTTTGAAGAGCCATGCGGTACACCCTCTTCCAATAGCTATCGAATAGCTTCTTAAAAGCATTGGGATCAGCATCGTTGATCGCCTGTACCATTTCAAGATCTTCCCTTTTCACAATGTGAGCGATTTATCCGTTATTAGGAGAGTTAGTGTAAATTTAGAGGTCAAGTATAAGAAAAAGCCGGGAGAAGCTAAAATTATGTAAAGAATTTTGTGGAGAAGTCCCCGTCTACAGAAACCACTGAAACGCAAAAAGGCCCTATTCCATAAAGAATAGGGGCCCTTTTTAAACACAACAACAATTAATCCATTATTTATGCTTCATCACCAATTGCATATCATAGCAATTGATCTCACCTTTCAAATAATCAAAATCAACATAGAAGTATTTAAAAAACTGAAAACCAAGGATCCCGAGAATGTTCTTCTCAACATCATATCCCGGCATCTGCGCCAACGTCATTCCGATTCCATCCATGCGCAATCCACCAACCGTTAGGCTAGCGAGGGTCCCTCTTCTTACTGTTGCAGCTGTGCCCGCATGGCTCATTGCTACCTGCGCAGACTCTTTCCATACGGAGCGGATACTGTCTTCCAGAGAGACTTCCAATATATTATCCGTCGCTCCCGTATCCATTATCCAATTGTAATTTTTACCCTGTACACTTGCTTGTGCGACCGGGAATCCATTGATCAGCTGAAAAGGCAAAGTCAAAGTAGGCTTCAACCCCTGCACATCGGTGGCCGTAACACTGCTTTTACTCAAACGTATCTTACGGGTTGCAAAATTACACTGCAATTGATAATTCTTAAAAAGAGCTGTACCTATCAGTCCCAACACCTCTTCTCCCGCGTCGCCCTGCATTGCTGCCAGATTCATCGCAGGATACTGCTGGTCTACAATACTCAAACCTTCCCATACAAAAGAATCAACTTTCACCATACTTATTGCTTGCCCATCTCCCATTCCCAATGCCTTTTGATTAGACTGTACACCTTTGAAATACTGATTATTCAACAATAGCAAAGCATTACTTCCGGTATCCACCAAAAACCAGCCTGTCTTACCGTTTACTGTAGCTTTTACATACATCAGTCCTCCCATAAACCGAAAGTCACTCTCCAGTTGCTCCGGGAAAGTACTCGTCTGGCCTAAAGCAAGGTTAAACGATAAAATAAAGCTACAGATCAGATAAATTATCTTCTTATATATATACATCGTATTCTTCTTAATTGGTCACAATCTGAGGTGTTGGCATCACAGCAGTCACTTTCTTAACAAACTCCTCGGCCGAAACTTTTTCATACTCCGGTCTATTCTTTTTCAGCTGGTCCATAGCACGCTCGGCATAGGCATAGCTCTTAGTTAGATCACCAGAAAAAAAGTACACTTTAGTAAACAGCTGCAACATGGATAAATCGCTCGCCGATTCAAAATCCTTAACAAACGTCAGCACAAGCTGTACATCCTCCTGATTACTGCCATCACGCAAGACCATATTGGCCAACTGCTGGATCTGAGTCGCCTCCAGATCCGTTGTCCCATTCTCCTTTACAATTGCTTTTGCTTTTTCGTAAGAAAGCTGTGGGTCAAACAATTTACCATATTTGGCGATGTTAAAGTCAGCCTGCAGGTTCGCCTGTTTGGCAGGATAAAATTGATTAAAATAAGCCCTTAAACCATTTTCATTGATTCCACGGTTGGTCTTTCCAGTTGCCGGGTCGACCGAGATGGTCATTGCCTTAGACATCACTCCTGATTCGATTACCCTAGAAAAATAACGTTGCCCTTTCTCTTCTCCTTTAATCCTGATTACTTCAGCCCGGTTCTTCCATAATTGAAGAAAATACGGACTTTCCGCTCCCGTTGTCATAAACATCATCACGTCCACAGCAGTCTCCGTCAAGGGAGAACTGTTCGCTGCGATAAAATCATCCGCTACAACCTCCATCTTTGGGTCATTGGCCGAAGCCAGCTTCTGCAAATACCCTAACACAAACGTTCCGGAGCGATTACCCTCCTGATACAATTTGTGCATATGTGCAATTTGTTGATTGGGATCTATCGCTTCCCGTCCGAGCGTTACAAATTCAGGTCCAGTCCGGCTTCCCCCAGCCTGATGAATCAGATTTCCCTTAGGGTCAAAAAACAGATAACAGGGATAAGCGGCAATTGTATAAGTTTTTTCAAACCAGGCCGCATCCGCATAACGCGCTTTTACCGCGTCCGAATCTTTCACCGTCTTATCCATTTGGATCTTAAAGTTGATAAAGTTGGCATTGTAAAAATCACCCACTTCCTTTTGCGGAAATACATTTCTATCCATCTCTATACATGGACCGCACCAGGTCGTATAGGCATCAACAAAAATATGCTTACCTGTTTTTTCTGCCAAAGCAACCACCTCTTTCCAACTTTTATCCATCTCAAAGCTAATCCCTTGAGCCATAACAAGGGAGTGCAGGAAAATCCCTGCAACTCCTAATACTATTTTCTTTAAATTCATAGTCTATCTCCAATAAGGTCCCATAAGGCCCCCAGAGTTAAATTTCATTTCTATATCCTGTACCTTACCAAAACCGTCATACTTAGACATGTGTGTATTCCCAACAACACTACCTGTGCCATCAATTTTAAAGAAATACACTTCACCTTCCGCCTTATCAGTCGTGTTTACCCCTGCCACAAGCTGTGTACCATTGGTTTTTAACACATCGATACGGATGTCCTGCCTCTCGAAAGTATAAATAAGGCGATGTGTATTATTGTTAATATCATATAGATATAGCTTATTCTGATGCGCGTAATAGGTTAGCGGATTATTTATAGCATTGACATAAGCAGTACCTTCTTTAAATGATTGTTCTGTAATTTCTTTTACACTTTCTGCATAGGTAGCCAGCTTTGGAAAGAATCCTAATCTGTAAGCGTATACCTGTCCGGTTACATTATCTCTACAATAAGCAACAGGCTTTAAGTTCGCATTGGCTGCTGTTCCCAATGCCGAGTTATGATTAAAGTAAAAACAGCTCTTATTACCAATATTACCTAATGGGAATTTATCTTCCGAATTGGCTGTAAAGGGATTTACAGATCCCGAAGCTTTATCAAAACGCATGAACCGATGGTTTTTATCATCATAGATAAATGCATACGTCCCCATAAACAAGGCCTTAGAGGCATTGTAGTCTCCCGAAGCATAGTGAAAAAAGATAAATGGCATTCTGATTCCATTGGGCCAATGTACTTTTCCGTTATTTATAAAATAAACATTTTGCCCGAGTCCCGGATCCTGATGTATATGCGTAGGAGCGATCTTCGTGGGGGCTACGTCAAACCAAGCATTGGCCTGCTGTAACAACTGATACTTGTCATTCAGCAGTTGTCCACCGTCTTTTTGAAGTACATATACGTATCCTGCAATATTTGCAAAATTCATGATGTAAGTCAACTTATGAGCCCCGCTCAACTGTGGTGAATTCGTTGTAGTGTATAAATCACGAACGACCTCCGGTTTAGTATTGTCTACGATAACATCGATATCTTGAAAACCATCTACATTTTGGTATAACACCATAAATCCACTTGCTCCTTTTGGACGAATCTTCACCCCGAACATCTTACTCCGCACCACCGTTGATGATGGATCTTCAATACTCAGACGAAGTGTGTAGTCTCCTACTCGGTTCACGACTTTATAACGTAGGTTCCTTTCGGTTGAAATATCGACAATGGTCGTATCATCAGGCTTGGCATTGATAGGCATAATAGACCACTTAAATTTAAGGGCGCTTGTATCCTTACCCGTATAGGTATATTCTGCGTCTACCTTTAACGTATCATATTGCTGTAGATTATAATTCTCAGCATTATACGTCTTCCCGCCCAACAGGATCTCACCCACCGGATTAATATCATAATTTCCTTTATCCTTATAGCAACTGGCGAGGATAAAAAATGAGACTAGAAAAAAGGCTTGAATCGTTAAAAATCTTTTCATTTCTTAATCTTTCTAAGGTTATGGAAAAACAATTCGGTTACCATTTACATCTGCATCCATCAACGGATACGTAAACGGATCATTCTCTTTTGGAGCTATAACTCCATTATTTAAATCACTCAAAATAGAACGCAACCGTATTTGAAAGTACAGCATGTCTGTTCCAGAATACTTGTGATTTTCTTTACTCTCCTGCCCTGCAATTGCAAAGTTTATTTCTGGTATCTCCAGGTAGAATAGAATAAATTCATGTTTTCTTTTTGAGTACGCCCCAAAATATCTTGCCATGTACGCGTCCCAATCAACCGGCTTTACCAGTTGATTATAAAAGGAAATCGTACTTGCAAGCTGCGTCTTATCACCTGGTTTAAAAAACTCGTTTTCCACAATACGCAGACTCAAAACTTTAATATCCGTCTCCAGTGCATCCGTTTTCAACAGCTTTACATTTATATAACCGCGGCTCTCGTTTGCAGGAATAACGTCTTCACTCAGGATATAATCCACCCCTTCAATGGCGTTAGTCTTTTCCGGATCCACAGTTATCGCAACCTTGCGGTCATGTTCACGTATGTCCCCGATAATCTGAATTGGAATCTGCATCATATGCTCCTCAATTGCGCCTTTGCCGGCAAACGAAAAAGCAATATTTTCTATATAACGTATATTGGGATTCGTGCTTACAGGTCTAAACTGTACACGGTCTCCACCCGCATAGGGCTGTACGACCTCTTTTTCGCAGGAGCTGAATAACACGATAAAGAGGACAGGGATTAACTTCAATATTTTCATAACTTGTACAAATTAATTTCTACTACCATAAATCACTTCGTCTTCTGGCATAGGGAATACATAGTCTTCTTTAGTCATCTGAGGCAAAGCTCCGCCAGCAATCCGTCTCGTAGCCAATCGCTTATAGTAGAAAAATGTCTGACCTTCTGTGAAGAATTCCTTCCGATATTCCTGTTGGATTTCTAGATTCAAATCCGCTGTATTTGGCAGAGGCAATAGCCCTCTATTAGCTGTCACCAGATTCAACAACCTGATTCCTTCTTCTTTCGTAGGAGCGGTCTCCGCTGCTATATAATACATTTCGGATACTTTCATAAGCGGTATATAGAATCTCTGCACACCCCGTGTAGTAGACTCTACATCTGGGTAAATAAACTTATGCGGAGCCAAGACATTCATATGCCTTAGCATCATAGGTTCTTTATACCTTATATCCGTACTTTTCCCTAAAAAGATTTCATTCTTTAGTTTATCCTCTGTTGTAAAATAATAAGGAGCCACAGTTTGAATACCTAATTTAGGAGAAACGAGTTCTAAAACGCGCTCCTCAAACTTGTCCGAATACAGTGAAAACAAATGCTCACTATGTATGGTACGATCCAACCTAATATCATAATTTGCTTGGCGCAATTGTATTTCCTTAGCATCGATTATCTCCATAGCCAACTTATGTGCCTCGCCCGTATTGCCTATGTATAACATTACGCGAGCCTTAAGTCCTTTTGTAGCCACCCGATTCATCCGTATCTTCCTATCTACGGGGAGCAACCCGGTGACGACATCGTCTTTTAATAATACTTCAGCGTCCTCAATGTCCTTGAGCAATAGCCCTACATACTCTTCCATCCCGGAAAGAGGGGTATTTTCTCGTCCATATTGCTTAACATAAGGCAGATATGCTTTATCGTCTTTATGTAAATACGAAGGAGCGAACATACGCATCAAATCAAAATGCAGATAGGCACGCAGTGCCAACGCTTCTCCCTTTATCCTATTATAAGAGTTATTACTGAACACAGACCGCTTGTTGTCAATCTGCTCCAGTATATTGTTGAGCAATGCAATTCCGTTATACTGCTGTACCCATATTTGACCAATCGCACTTTTCAACTGCGCAAATTCATAGTTAAAACTTTCAACTGGAGGCAAATACAAATTAGCATTTTGTGAAGAACTTGCGACAGAGTAGTCTGCTCCCATTACGGAAAGTGTCCCAATTGTCATCTCACGTCCATAAGTCGCAGGATCGGTCATCGAAACATAAGCACCTCTCAAGGCCTCTTCAAAACCTTGTTCTGTAGTGAACAGTTCCTCTTGCTTTAACTCTGTCTTAGGCTGTACATCTAACCAGTCGTTACAGCTACTAAATCCTAACAGTACAATGAAGCTAGCTATATATAGATATTTAAATTTAATCATGATTTCAATAAATTACTGTCTTAAAAACTTATGCTAGCACCCAGAGATATTCTTCTTGCAAATGGATAGTCCGTCCCTCGCTCCACTTGTATTGTCGAGATACGCGCAATGTCATTCAACGTCATGTTTACACGGAAACGCTCTATTTTCCAATTACGAAGCTTTTCTTTATTTAATAGGGTATAACCTAGCGTAATCGTTGACAAAGTCAAGTAATCGTTCTTCTGCACAAAACGGGATGTACTTCCCACGCGCGTTTCACCATTTACGAAAGAAAAAGCTCGGTACAATGCATGATCTCCAGGTTTAATCCATTTATCATTTAAGGTGCGCGCATCGACATTTTGATTACGGATATCGATATCTTCCACTTTCGACACTAGGGTGGAATTGTACATATAACCACCTACAGAATAACTCCCTGCAACTACTAAATCCCAACCTTTGTACGTCAATGTCGTACCAAAACCACCAGATACCTTAGGCCTCGAATCTGCTATACCAATCTGCTCGACAGCAAGCCAATCACGACCGACGGAACCGTCTCTATATAAATACAGCTCTCGACCTGTCATCGGGTCGATCCCCAGTGAAGGGACAGCATAGATTGTCGAGCGCGAACTCCCTTCTATGAATAGATTTGGCGGATAGGTTGAACTGGGATCCTCCCCACTATATTGCCATTGCATAGCTTCTAGAATCACCTGATTCCGCTGCTTCATCGCATTTGACACTTTAGAAATAATATTTTTATTCGCTCCGATATTACCCCAAAATGTCAATCGAGGTCTGTTTTCGAAACCTTTTAGCGCGGTAACACTCAACCGAATATCAAAACCATTATTGCTCAGCTCTCCCACATTATCCATAAAACTATTGAATCCCGTAGATGGCGCTATGGTAACACTCTGAATTAGATTCATCGTTTTCTTCCAATAGTACTCTGCACTCAAGTTCACACGTGAATTCAGAAAGATCATATCCAATGCCACCTTATTCTGCTTGGTTGTCTGCCACTTTATGTCTTCGTTGGCCATACCTTGAATAATCGCACCAAAACCTTCACCATATATATTATCCGTTTGATACTGGTACTTGGTCATCGCTTGGTAGGGGGCAAAATTCTGACTAGCAGTTTCTGATATTGATCCTGTAAGACGTAAGGAGTTAAAGAATCTTAAATTTTGGATAAACTTCTCTTTGTGCATATTCCAACCCAAACCTGCTGACCATACTGGAGCATATTTTGTTTTCATTCCAAACTGAGAAGATCCATCATACTTGAAAGAGAAATCTCCAAAATATTTACTATCGTACGAGTAGTTGATCATAGCCAATAGACCTGCCAGTCTATTGGTATTATCCAATCCTCCTGGCCGGGTATTAAGTGTATAGCCCTTAGCAAATGCCAAATCATCCAAATTGGGGTTCGGAAAACCCTGAGCCATAACCTGATCGACAGAGGATACCGATTCCTTAATATTAGCTCCTAATTGGGAGTAGATCTGATGTCCCTTACCAAAGGTCTTATTATAAATCGCATACGCTGAAACTTCATAATTACTCGACTTGGTATTGGTCACATTCATATCCCCACGCAAGGAATAGCTTTCCATTTCTGGTGTGATATTCAGATAATCTGTATGATTAGCCGGGCGAAAATTTTTCGAATCTGCAAAACGTTTGGAGAAACCAAAAGACGAAGTAATTTTAAAATCACTATTTAAACGCCATTCCGCCGAAAAATTATTTAACACCTCCGTATAGCCACTTAATGACTGCGTATTGATCGTGCCATTATACAGTGGATTAAGCATATATGCTGTACGCTGACCTCCTGTAAATTGTTCCCATAAAAACATACTATTGTCTTCAGGAATTGCAAAATAAGGCTTGGCGTACACAAAAGGCTGAAAACTACCATATGGACTAGCCTTTGAGTTGGTATTTGCTAATTGCAGGTCATTACGAAACAACAAATTTCCTTTTGTATAATATATACCGACATTTCCCTGATAAGTATTACGGGACGACCCTTTCATTACTCCCGGATTGGAGGCATACCCAACGCCTACATTATATTTGAAGGTACGATCTCCTCCCTCTATACCCAATGAGTGTCTTTGTTCAACTGCCGTACGCAGGGGTTGGGACAACCAATAGGTATCCACCCCGCTTTTCACCATACCTAAGCGGTCGTTATATTGATCCCGCTTGGTGATATGTTCGCCAATTGTTGCGCCATTGTATACACCTGCGCGCAGTTCAAAATCTAATAAATCTGCCGCATTCAACATATTATAACCTGTCAAGTCTGGCGTCACGACAGTCGAGTTTATGTTATATGTCGTTCTTAATTTGCCCTCTACAGGAGCTTTTGTAACGATAACCACTACTCCATTAGACGAGCGTGTACCGTATAATGCTGCCGCCGAACCGTCCTTCAACAAGGTCAACGACTCAATACGGTTCATATCCAAGTCGATAATCCGTTCCAACGTCGTTTCGAAACCATCTAGGATAAATAATGGTAAATTTGGATTTCCGTAAAAAGCTCCACGCAAATCCCCTGATGGATAAGTTCCTCCTAAATCACTGCCACCACGCATTTCAATTTCAGGAAGTGCATTAGGATCCGATCCGAACTGGTTGTTTTCAACAATTCGGAAGGAAGGATCCAACAAACCTAATCCCTGCAGAATATTAGCAGAACTCATCTTCCGTAGTTGTTCTCCTGAAAAAGAGGTGGAACTACCCGAGAAAATTTCTTTCTTTACCTCCGAAATACCCGTAATGACGATGTCATCCATCCGGTGAGACAGGTCATCCAGCGATATCTCGATCGACTGCTGTCCTTTTTTTAGGGTAATTTCCTTCGGATTGTATCCCATATGCGAAACCGCCAGCACCTGATTATCCGCGGCCATCCGTATAGAAAACCGCCCCGAAGAGGACGTCACCACCACCACATTGTTTACTCCTTTGATACGAATAGTCGCATTTTCAATAGGTTTACCATTATTATCCACCACCTTTCCTTCCAGTTGTGTGGGGACTACTGCCTGATCCGCATTTTTACTACTTTTAGGTGCAGGCCCTATAATAATAGCGTTACCTCCTTCTAGAGTATATATCAGCCCCGTGCCCGACAACAGTCTTTTCATGACTTTATCCAGCTCCGCATCTTTTTCGCTGATTGTTATTTTATTGATTTTAGCGATCTCTTCGTGGTTATAGACAAAGTTTAATTTGCTTTGCCGCTCGATAGCCGTAAGCACCGATTTCAGTGATGCGTCTTTCATATTCAGAGTCACCTTACTGCTCTGTAAGATACTCTGCGAAAAAACGCTTAGACTAATGAATTGCAGGAGTAAAAAAAATCCTACACCTGTCTTCATAACTTTCTTTCCCCATGGAATAATAGGGTTTACTTTGTGAGTATTTTTCATTAATTTTAGTTGGTTAGTTTTAATGCCAATGTAGTACACACATCAGCTTCGTAAATTAATCTAGGGTGGTGCTCGTAACATCGCCCTTTTTACTTCTTGTTAGTTACCCGACTTTTCGACGATGACCTCCTTTCCTTGTTTAGTGAATTTAATATCTGTTGTTCTTTCAATTCTTTTCAGAATATTCGCTATAGAATCCTTTTTGTCAAACACGCCATTAAAATGAAGCCCCTTTAACGACGCGTCTTTAAACTGTACATTGATATCGTAATGATTGGACAGTACTTCCAAAATAAAATCCAGTTTGTCCTCTTCAAAATCAAATACACCATTGCGCCAGGCGGCAAATCGCGCTCCGTCTACCCTGACTTTTTGAAAACCTGAATTCGATTCCGAATAATTGACCTGTTCGTTCGGTTTTAACGTTGCTTTTTGCAATCCCGCCTGTATTTCAACCTTTCCCTCTAATAGTGTTGTCTGAATTCGATTACCATAGGTATTCATATTGAATTCGGTTCCCAATACCTGCACCGCTAAATCCCCCTTGCTAACAATAAAAGGGCGAGCAGCGTCCTTAGCAACCTGAAAATAAGCCTCTCCTTTCTCCAGATAAACACGACGTACGGCTTGTCCAGAAAAATCAACCACATACCGTAGTACCGTATTGGCATTCAACCAGACCTGTGTACCGTCCGACAACTTCAGCTTATACTCCATCCCCTTGGGAATGACCACCGTGTTATACTTCGCTTCTCGGATCTCTCCCTCTGCTGTGCCTGTGGAGTAACTCAACTCATTACCATCAAGAGTCCTGTTCTCTCCCAGCAAACCCTCCGTCTGTTTATTCGCTTCCGTTAGACTAACCTTTGTCCCATCTTCGAGGATAACAAAAGGTTCGCCACGGTCAGCAGTGGCTACGCTATAATCCGGAGTGTCTAAAGCAGATTCTAAACCGCCAATATCTTTGTTGCCTTCCTGCCTTATCAAGAAAAGTGTCAGCACCAAACCTGCCAATAAGGGAACCAGCACCGCTGCATAGCGCAACCATGGCGTTCTTTTCCGAATGACAGGCACACGGCCCTTATCAATGGTCTTACTACGGACCAAGGACCAGTCCTGTCCCAATTCCCGAGAATCGATATCCACCGCCTCAACTCCTTTTTTTTCAAGGGAGGCTGGATCTTCGGACGTATATTCCCATTGGTCCAACAACTGATGTATCCAATTCGCTTTATCGTGGCTATTAGGTTTTCGTTCCATACTTTTAGAGTAAGTATAAAAAATAGAAAAAAGGGTGAATAGAAAATTAAATTATTTTAAAAGAAGCAGAAAAATGAGTGAAAACAGCTTCTCATTCGACAGATCATTGCGTAGCCCGGCATAGGCCAGTTTGACATGAGTTTTTACGGTGTTAATGGACACATTTTTCAACTCCGCTATCTGGGCATAACTCATGTTTTTTTGATTGCTCAACAAGAATATTTCTCTACGTTTTTCAGGCAGGTTACGAATGCTCTCCGCGATCAAACGGTCAATGTCATCCAGGCGTTTTAGACTTTCGAAGTCTTGATCAGTCTGCGATAAAGCTTCATAAGAGAAACTATCGATTTTTTCGGCAAGCAGTTTTTCCCGCTTCAGGTGTCCGTATGCAATGTATTTGACAGCTTGGCTAGCATACGATTTGAAGGATACCGTATATTTTAATGTATCTCGTTTTTCCCAAAAATAGACAAAGAAGTCCTGCACCAAATCTTTGGAGACATCCCTGTCGCCAACATAATTGTATACCAGTTGACATAAAAATTCGTAATGTACAAAAAACAGCTCCTCAAACTCAGCAGCTGATAAGTCACTAGCATTTTTCTTGTCTATTGTCATCGATTGGTTCAATTTAGGACAGTAGTTGATTTTTAAAAACTTGGCGATTTAAAATTATACCCTACACATCGACTCGGCATCCAAACTTAAATAAAATGCTTCGAATTCACGAATACTTACCCTAAAAAGTAAAAAACCGCTGATGAAAACGATCACCAACGGCTTATACACACTAATTATTAAGTATCACTCATCACCTAGTTAAAGGTAATTTTCACTCTATATCTGTAATAATTGCTTTAATCACCCCACTAGGAACCCCTTGGTTATCAGCCTGCAAATCAATCTCTAAAATATATCCTTTAAATTCTGAAAGAAAACAAGATAAAGGAGATACCATTGGCATTTTTTCATCGGTATAAATAAAATTATACCAGTTCTCATGATATCTTGTTCTGTAGCGTCCTATTTTAAACAACATTCCGAAGCGTTCGATAGTCTCAGGGTTAATCGTATCAATCTCATTCTTTTCATCAGCCATAATTAAGTTGTACCGATAAAACATATCAAAACTAAAATCCTTCAGACTAACTGTATCCTGACCATTATATCCTTCTATTTTTCTCACATAAACCGTTCGACTCTTAAGATCAATATCATATTCAGGCTCTGCAACATAGGACTCTAACAATAGGGCTTCACCTTCATATTTTGAAACAAGAGGCTCCCCTTCTGCCCGTCTTTTGACAATATTTCCAGACAACTCATAACGACTATTTTGAAATATACTAGTATCTCCATTTAAAGAAATGTAATCTAAGCGGATGACAACTGTTCCTTTTCCACAATCGGATGGTAACTGTCCATACACCAAGACAGGCAAAAACAGTGCAATCGTAACAAATATTCTAAAAAGTAAACTCATGTGGCTGATCTTTATTGATACTCGAATAAACTACATTAACTTCCAAAAAGCTTTACCAAGTAGGCTTCTAACTCTTTGCCTCGTAAATTCTTAGCTACAATCTTACCATCTGGACCGATTAGGAAAGTTGTTGGCAGTGTAGTCACTGCAAATTGGCTTACAGCGATAGCATCATCACCTGATCTGTCATGCATCTGTAACCAAGGCAACTGTTGATTTTTTAAGGCACCCTTCCATGCGGTTTCACTTTTATCTGTTGAAATACTCAGTATCTCGAAAGGAGCTTTTCCTTTATATTTGGCATACACTTCTTTCAACGTCTTGAACTCTTCGATACAAGGGCCACACCATGAAGCCCAAAAATCCAACAACACATAATTACCTCTTAACGAAACAAAATTCAGCTGTTCTCCTTTTTCATTGGGTAGCGTAAAATCCTTCACTACGGCTCCCTCTTTAGAAAGCAATGCCCCTTTAATCTGGTTACCTGCTGACTTTCCAAAATAAGTTTGTTTGACGGCAGCAGAAAGTCCTTCGTATGCTTTTAATGCATCCTCTGGTGCCATAGCTTTACCATAACGCTCCAATAAGAATGCAGAACCAAAAGAATCATTATTTTTAGCGACAACCTCTGCTATAATAGAGGCTTCGTTTCCTCTTTGCCCTTGTAAAGCTTCAAAATATTGGTTCAACACATCATGTGATTTCGACCCTGACACTTTAGACGTGTAAAAAGACTCTAAGTCCCCTTCTACAACAACAGTTCCTGGTTCATCCACTAAAACACCAAAAGGAGCGTAGCCACCATGCTTTTTCGACTCCGCTTCTGAAGCCAGCATATGCCTGGTAGGCACTGTAAAAGGGCGCGCAATCTTCCAAGCACCATCTTTCACTATTGTTGTATCATTATCCCCCGTAATATTATTATAGAGATAAACTTTAGTTCCGTTGTACTTGGCATCTACTTTTCCAACCAGCACGACGTTATCTGCATGCTGCCCTGGTACACTAAAAACAGAAAGCACAGAAAGTGCGAATACACCTACAATTGATCTTACTCCCATCGCTCTATTATTTTAAAAGTTCAGCTAATTTCTCATGCAGTTGCTCGCCTCTCAGATCTTTCGCAACAATCTTTCCTGTTGGATCGATCAGGTAGTTTTGTGGCACACCACGTACACCATATAATTTAGCCACCTCATTATTCCAAAACTTCAGATCACTCACATTCGTCCAAGTCAACTTATCATCTTCGATAGCTTTTAACCAATTTGCTTTCTTACCAGGCTGATCCAACGACACGCCTAGAACAGTAAAGTTTTGATCTTTGAACTTCTCATAAGCGGCTACTACATTTGGGTTTTCCGCACGACAAGGACCACACCATGAAGCCCAGAAATCCAACAACACATATTTGCCTCTGAAATCAGATAACTTCACCGGATTATCATTCACATCATTCTGTGTAAAATCTGGCGCCATCACTCCTACAGCTGTATTTTTTGCCGCATGGATTTGCTTCGCAAACTCCAATCCGACCTCTGATTCGCGTACTGAGGTTGCCAAAGCATTATAAGCAGGCTCCATTTCTAAAACCGTCTTTCCTGCTTGCAATTGGTCCTGTATAGCGATCAAACTAAAATAAGATGAAGGATTTTTCGCAATATAATCTTCTTGCAATTCACGTTTCTTGTTTGCAAATACCATATATTGATCACGAAGAGGTGTTGCAAATGACTCGTCTTGGCGTTGTTCCGGAGTAGCACTGCTGTACTTCATATTAATATCTTTGATTCCATCCTCAGACTCCTTCAATAGACTTTGGTATGTAGTATAGGCTGTCTGCAATGCAGAACCTTTAATCACCGCTGTTTTCAAAGAATCTTTAGCCTGGATTACAGTCTTCCCTTTATCCACGTAGAAACCTACCATATCCGTATTATAGCTCACACGGTTCCACCCCTTATTCTCCTGATCATATATCATGTATACCATCGTTGGACCGTTAGCTTCACCTTTAAAAGAAAACTTACCTTTTACCACAGCTACCGAATCCAACACTTCACTGCTTGGTGTACGGATGGACATAAACACTTTACCTTCTTTTTGAGGGGACTGTATCTTTCCTTCAATACTGAAACTTGACTTTTGTGCCATCGCTGCTCCTGGTAACGCCAACAACAACATCATTTTTAAAACTCTCATCTATCTATTTATTTTAACGTATTAGCATATATCAAGATCGGCAGGTACCAATGACCTGCCGATCTTACTTTCTATTGAAAGCTATTTAATTTTTCACGGTATTTATCTCCAGAGGCCTGGATATCCCAGTTGTATTCTTTTTTCAGGTATTCTGTGAGTATTCTATACTTCTCTGCTCGCTTCGGACTATTGTCTAGGTAGTTCTTTTTGATATTATCAAAAGACTCTAGAACCAACAAATTTAACCATTGCGCCAAATCATTATCGTATGACCTAGAACCCCATGCTGAAACATACCCTCTTTCTGCGGTCATTTTAGCCAATTCGGCGTCACGAATTTCGATTTCTTCCACTGAATTTCCTGGAAAGTTTTTAGAAATCTCATCCATTATCTTTCCATTATCATAAGGCAGACCTGCCGCCTCAAATTCTGGAATTTCCTCTTCCATGCGCTGTACCAACATCCCTGACAGATTACTCCAGACCATACGTGTTACCACGGAGTCTTGGTAGTAGTGTGTTTCTGGTACAGTAATAGGCTGTGCATCCTTTACCTTATTAGGCCAGCATACGATAAGTCGGGTACGACCTAGCGCTTTAATATTTTCTTCCCAGTAAGAGCCATTATAGGTCTTCACAAAGAAAAATTCCCGAGGAAATACTTTCTGTACATACTCGGTCGATACATTATGCAACAATGTATCCATAAACATAATAGCGCTAGGCTTCATTGCTTCATCGATTGGCGTAGCTCCAAAACGATTATTTTGATCCTGCATCAATATTGCATTCATGACCTCTTTGCTATTTTTGAAGTTAAGCCGTAACCATACGTTATATGTTTTAAACATATCCTTAATCTCAGGCAATTCGCTTTCCTTTGGAGAGAACCGTTCTTCAAAGCCAAATTCTTCTGAGCCATTTATCTTATCATCCTTTTTACATGCATTTGCGAAGAGTAGAGTACCCAACAGGCAAATTGAAAATATTTTTTTCATCTTTTTTATCTTGGATTAATTGGCATATTCGGTGAATTATTCTGTTCAGACATTGGAATCTGTAACACATACCTTGGGTCATTTTTCTTCAGCACGAACTCTTGACTATTTTTATAAACATGCTTAATCTCCGGTTTACCTAATCGCCTCAAATCAAAGAAACGTAATCCTCCGTCAAATGCTGTTTCCAAACGACGTTCATCAAGCACACGCTTTAAAACATCTCCTTTATCACTATAATCAGAATCTTTTAGCTCTACAAAACTTCCTTTTTTATACCTCGTGACTAATAGTTTATTGATATCATTCAATGCTTTACCATATTCTTGTTTACGGGCATATGCCTCTGCACGTATTACGTAGGCCTCACTTGCTTTAAGTCCGATATAGAACCAATACCGATCCTGTGTAGCAAACATATTATAGACTGTCTTTCCAACCAAAGCAGCACCTTGTACATCAAAGTCTTCAAAAGAATCAAAAATGTATTGCCTGTAATCTACCAAATCGCCATTACGCTTGGTTAGTTCCAACAGTTCTTCGGTCGGCTTAGCCGCTGCTTGAAAATAATAAAACAAGTTATTATTTCCTCTACCACCCGTAAAGAACAAAATCTCACTGTTATAATCCGTATCTATAACACCGAAATTACCCGAAAATGCATATTTATTAGATTGTTGATCAATACGGGCCTGCATAGAATTCATATTCGAGAGTCGACTTGAAGCCATTACTTCGGAAGAATAGGCGATAGCTTCATCATACTTACCCATAAATAAGGCAACCCGAGCGTTCAAGAGTTGTACTGTTGTGCTATTAAATCTAAAACGATCATTACCAGGCTTACCTTGCAATAGAACCTCGGCTTGCTTTAAGTCACTAGCGATCTGTGCCCATACTTTACCTATAGATTCGCGGGTATTATCTTTACTAAATTCATTAACATCTTCAGCATCTAGTGGCATAGGCACCCCCGGAAGCTCAAGGTTCTCTGGAGCGTATACATCCGCATACATGTTAATTAAATAAAAATACGCATAGGCACGAAGTGCATAAGCTTCTCCCTTTACTTGCTCATATTTCTTTTTCTCTGACGCGTCTGGAGTCATGCCTGCAAATTTGTCTAGTACTGTATTTGCATAGAATATAGTCTTGTACAACTGCCCCCAATAAGGATCAATAGGTTCGCCTAACATATGCGAAGATGAAAAAACAAACCAAGGCTCCTCATCTGCTCTTAACGTATTTGTTGTGTTCAGATTAACCATAGCGTTATCCGTCATCAACTCTGTCCTAAGAAAATAATCTACCCGCGGATACCCTCCTAATAAAATGGATTCGTAATCACTTATGGTCTCTGGCTTCATACTGTTGACCGGCGTAATATCCAACATACCTTTACAAGATGATAGACAAAGACTAACGGTCACAGCAGCAAAAAGAAAAGATTTATATATATTTTTCATGTTATTACTGGATTAAAATTGAATTTGTAATGTAGCCGAATACGATCTGGAGACCGGCAGATAGGTATTACCAAAAGATACCGCAACTGAGTTTGATTGTGAGTAACTCATCTTACTACCTTGTGCCTCGGGATCCTGTCCTTTTAATTTACTGTCTTTCCATACATACAGGTTGTTTCCTTGCAACATCATTCGAATATTCTGAATACCCATTGCTCGTAGCTTCGGCGTAAAATAATCATAGGAAATAGATAAATTCTGTAAGCGAACAAAATTACCCTTTACTGTCCTGAGATCCGAATTATCGTACATCGTCGCATTATAAGGAAGATTACCTGAAACTGCTCCCTCAAATGCACTATCTTCTAATTTTGGAATATCCGTGGTTAATTCATCTCCTGGTTTACGCCATCTGTCCACCCATTCTTGAGACATATTCTGCGTTGGATCAGGGAACGTCATTGCCCATCCCGTAGCAAGATTACGCAAACGCATTACATTACCATAACTACCGATAAGCAATCCCGAAAGGGTAAAACCTTTGTAAGAGAAGGTATTAGTAAATCCAAGCTGTGTTGTTGGTGTTACTGGGCCTTCATATTTCAATCCGTCCAATTTGTTCATGCCGTATAATACCTTTTCGCCTTCTTTATTCGTATAGAAGGTCGCACGACCATCTTCGTTCAATCCAGCATAGCGGTACGACCATAATCCATCTATCGGTTTTCCTACCACAGCAGATGCAGCATACTGAGAACGTTTACCGTCTGTTAAACCACTATAAGTAGGTCTAGAGTTAACATCCAGCACTTCGTTTTTATTATAGCCATAATTCACATTTGACGTCCATCTGAAATCTTTGGTATCGATATTAATAGTATTTAAAGAAAACTCCCATCCACTATTACGCATTGAAGCCCAGTTGACCTGAATCTCATTGAATCCAGTTACTTGGGATACTTGTTTGGAACCCAATAAATCGGTACCTTTTTTATTGTACCACTCCACATTGGCCATCAAGCGTCGCTTGAAGAAACCTGCCTCTAAGGCAACATTGCTTGTATAGGTTTGTTCCCACTTTAAATAGGGATTTTTAGGCGCACTGATTACCAAATAATTTACTGGATTATCCACACTAACTGTCCCAACCCGGGCTACTAAATCTGAATAGGCTTGAGCAGCCACATTACCTTGGCTACCGTAAGATCCCTTTAATGTCAAATACGAAACCCAATCTACATCTTGTAGAAACTGTTCTTCTTTCATCTGGTAGTTTGCTCCAATTGCCCATAGGGGTTGGAACAATTGATTGGTCTTTAAACCAAAACGGTTGGAGCCATCTGTACGGGCATTAAAACTCACCGTATAGCGATTGTCATAGGTATAGTTTAAGGCTCCAAAATAAGAAACTGCTGCCGACTCGTCCAATTGCTCAGTCCAATAAGCTGTCCCCATTTTCTTCATAAGGTCAAACTGCGGAATCTGTTGGTGTGCACGATCGTGAGCATAA
The DNA here is from genome assembly GCA_031277715.1 of Sphingobacterium sp. GTDB lineage: Bacteria > Bacteroidota > Bacteroidia > Sphingobacteriales > Sphingobacteriaceae > Sphingobacterium. Next base: position 24,937 of record JAITLW010000317.1, read on the forward strand.
CCATAAATCTGTGTAGTTTCGCCCTCGATTCTAGCCTTGCGAATCTCTTGTCCCACCATAAGATTCAGATAATGTTTCTCCTGAAAAAAAGGGTTGTACGTCAATTGGTTTCTAAACGTAATGGAGCCATTTTTTGATCCTTTACCTTTACGATAGCCTCCATCTTTCCATACCTCAACTCCGACATAATCTACAATGTCATAATAGTCTTTTTTACGGCTACGCACAAAATAACTGTCTTCTAAGGCAATATCCGTATCTGTAGTATGCTGTTTCGAATAGCTAAATAGGGAACTAAATGTTAAATCTTTATAGAATTTCCACTCGAAGTCTACCGATGAGCGTAAACCAAAGTTTTTCGAATCTCTCCAGCCTTTATCTCTATTTTCCATAAAGTTATACTTCAAGGTATTTTGGTAGAAATAGCTGTAGTTTCCGGTCTCATCAAATGCTGGTTGTGCACGGGTCGTGTAAATAGCCCATTCGTAAGGATTTTCACGTGAATCTTGAGCAAAAAAGCTATTATTATCCCTGGCATTGATATCCATCATCACTCCCAAACGCATTTTAGGTGTCAAATACGTGTAAGCTTTCAGTGATCCCGTATAGGTCTTTTGCCCGACACCTTTAGCCGTTGCTTGGTCGTTCAAATAAGAACCGGATGCATAAAACGTCGTTTTCTCATCACCTCCTGAAATACTCAAGTTCTGGCGATTCGTCAACGAATTTCTGAACAAATGTTGGAACCAGTCCGTATTTACTTCTTCCAGCATCCGTACTTTATCTTCAAACTGATTCCAGGTGATTCGCTTGTCACTGGCATCTATAAAGTAACGTTCAAAATCAGAAACTGTACCATATTCTCCAACACGGGGACTTGTAGCGTTAAACAAACTTCTATCCAACATCTCCAGGTTCACACCAATACGCTCCTTAGAGTTCATCATATAGGCATCCTCTATACGTGGGCGCTCACCCATCGATAAAGTACTGGAGAAATTAATACGTGTTTTTCCGGCTTTACCTTTTTTGGAGGTGATCACGATTACCCCGTTAGCTGCTTTAGTACCATAGATAGCTGTGGCCGCGGCATCTTTCAACACGTTTATACTTTCGATATCCTCGACGTTTACCCCACCGATACCCGAAGCAATCAGGTTACGGTTGGTCATAATATCGTCTACCGATACATTCACTGCATCATCCAGGATAATACCGTCTACAACCCATAGCGGTTGCACGTTACCACTCAACGCGGCAGTACCACGGATACGGATCTGTGGCATTGCCCCAGGTGCACCTGAAGTACTCATTACCGTCAATCCCGGTACCTGACCTTGAAGCAATTTATCAATATTCGGTTGGAAAATGGTCTCCAACTGTTCCATATTGACGCTAGCAACCGAACCGGTCAAGGATTTTTTCTGCAAACTCTGGTAACCTGTCACAACGACATCATCCAGCTGGTTTTCCATTGGACTAAGGCGTACTTCTGTCCAAGTCTTCCCTTGTAATGGTATCTGTAATGTCTCAAATCCCATACTTTTAAACACCAAAGTGGCGTTTGTACTTGCTACAGAAATAACATACGTTCCGTCTACATCCGTACCTACGGTATTACGGGCATTATCTTTTTCGCTTACAGTGATACCTTGAAGAGGTTTTCCCTTGTAATCCATTACACGTCCACGGACCTGTACTTTTTGCTGTGCAATCGATTGTGGCTTTGCAGTAATCACAATCGTTTTATTGTCTATACTGTACTGCAACGGCTGATTCTTAAAACAATAGTCCAAGACCTCTTGTACCGTTGCATTTTGCATATCGATATCTACAGGTCTATTGGATTTGACCAATGACTCATTGTAAAAGAAATCACAGTTGCACTGTCTCTTGATTTCACTAAAAACTTGAGAAAGCGTCATGCCCTTTCTCTTGATGCTAACGCGCTGAGCGAAAGCCGCCATACTCATTTGCGCAAAGGCTAGCGCAACCAGTAAGATAGTTGTACGTTTTCCCAAAGCCATACTTTTCAGTAATGCCCTGGCATTAGATAAATTCATTCAGTAATAATTTATTAGTTCAATATTTACGGTATACAACTGCTTATTCCCATCAAAGCAGTGGTTAGTTAGATTGAATGCGTATTCATGTAAAGTTATACCATCAAGACAACCCTCCTTTCTGTCACGCCGACTGGCACAATATGATATCGAATCTGTCCCGTTCTATTCAGTACCTCTAAGACATCTTCCAAACTTCTATTTCGAGATATTACCCCGGTAAATCCATATCCTTTTCCGCGTGTCACTACCTGCACCTCTACCCCATACCATCTAGAGAGCTCATTTCCGATCTGGTCAAGACTCGCATCAAAGAATGCAAACTCTCTATTACGCCAAGCATTTACCTTATCCATTTGCGCTGGCCCTACTTTCATATCAGCACCTCCCCAGGTTACAACACTACTCTGACCAGGTTTCAATGTATATGCCTGGCTGTTTGTCGCCACCTCAACACTTCCCTCCATCAGAGTTGTCGTTGTACGGTTATCCCCATAGGCTTTGACATTGAAATGTGTCCCCAGTACTCTAATTTTCTGATCGTTGGAAAACACTAAAAATGGCTTCTCTTTATTTTTTGCAACTTCAAAATAGGCTTCTCCCTCTAATTCGACTTTCCGCACCCCACCAATAAAATTGACATCATAGGTCAGCTTCGAACTCGCATTAAGCCATACCTTAGTACCATCTGTCAACAACAAGCTTCCGGTCTTTCCTGCAGGAACATTAATCTGCTGAATCATTGGCTCTTTAGCTTCATCCAGTTTTTTTAGCTCAAAAAAAGAATCTCCATCTTGCTTTTCTGTACTTGCATACCTCGTCTCCTTATCATCAGACAACTCGACTATATCACCATTGGGCAAGGTTAAAGTCACTCCATCAGTTGCTGCAACATTTCCTGTTTCCTTAGCGATCACGTCTGAGGATGTTATTTCAGAAGGCGTAACGGTATCCTGACTTCTTTGATAACCGACAAAACCGATTATCACCGCTGCGGCAACCGCTATCCAACGCAGATAAGGAACCAATGGACGTACCCTTGAAGGAGATTCCTCTCCAAAAATCATGGTTTCTATTACTGGAGACTGTTCTTTCGAAAGTATAGCCAGCTCTTCGATATGGTCTTCTTGCCGCGACTCAGCCTCAAACACCTCATCGACATACTGCTCTAATTCGGCACGAAAATCCTCATCAGAAAATGTATCAACTAGCCAAGCAGCTTGCTCGGGCGTACATTTACCTGCCAAGTATTGTTCAAAAACTTGCTTTTTATTATACATAACTTCAGTTTTTTTAGTGCCGCACTGTGATGCGCATTTATCTATATACGCGGAGGTGCGACAAAGTCTATGCTCTAAAAATTATTTTTTTAAAAAAATTACTACTCCATGGTTCACCGACAGGGAGAGACGAACTCCAATGGCAGTGAATGGGCGTTGCGCACAATCAACAAACCACCACGTAAAAAAGTATAAATGATGTGGATTATTCCAGACGAGGGATATTTCAGAAAGATAGTAGCCTATCTATTATTAATCCAAAAACCAAGAAATACCATAAGCAAGCTAAATAGTTTTTCACCCAATTCACTTTTTAAGAAGCGCATTGCTTTGGCCATATGATCTTTTATGGTACCTACAGATACTCCATAAGCTTCCGCAGCCTCTTCATAACTCTTACCTTGAAATTTACAAAACAGGAAAATCTCTTTACGCTTAGCCGGTAACCTATCTATTGCTGTAGACAGCGCCTCGCTCATTCGCTCCACCGTATCATTCTCTTCTTCCAGGTCGTAATATAACGTTGCCTGTGTCAACAGCGCTTTACGGACAGCCTCATTGGACGCCGATTTTCGGAAATAATCAACAACTAGATTACGCGCTATAGTATGCAATAGTGGCCATACCCCTTGATCCCGCTGTATACGCTCGCGCATATCCCACAAACGGACAAAGGCTATCTGATGAACCTCCAGCATGCTATCTTCGTCAGGCAGAAGCTGATTCAATTTATGTAATAAAGATGGAGAGTGTAACTTATAAAGCTCGGAAAAAGCTACACGATCTCCCTCTATCAAAAGAGAAACCCACTTGCTTTCACTAAATTCTTCTTTTTCCAAGTGCCCTTACTTTAAACGAAACAAAACTATGAATTTTTTATCAATAACGATTTGATAAATACATTTGCTACATTACCTTTGAGTAAGACGCTGTTTGGTAATTTTAAATGAAGATATAAAATCAATATCTTTTTGTCGCTCGAGCCGCGACTGGCTTATACTTTTGTCTTGCCAAAAGTATACAAAAGCGTGTCGCTGTACCGTATCGTCACAGCGTCTTCCGATACCTGCAATTGACGATACGCTAAGGCGACATTGTCCAAAGAATAAGGAAGTGCTTCGTTTTTAAATCGAGTAATGATATGATGTTTTTTTCTTAAAACGGCCAAATAAGGTACAGACTTGATTTTTGGTTACTTTTCATCAAGGAAAATTACGAAGTAATCTCCGTAGGAAACTAACATGCCCTGCGCCGTCATAGAGGTGCATAAAATTCTTCTTTAAATTTTGACCTTATCAAACTATTGCGATGGCAATGGCGCGATTTTCAGTGTCACGGGAAGCCCCAGCTCTTTGCGCAACGCACGCATAAATTTATCTCCCGGATCCCGCTTCTGCGTGATGTACGTTGGGTTACTCTCTTTCCACCACATTGTCTTTTTAAAGGCCTGATATTCATGATGCCCTATCACATATTCAATCGCATATTTTTTACGGAGATACTTGATAAGCTTTACATTCGCCTGTAGCTGTTTGTCCGTCAACGGATTTTTGGGGGTACCTATATTTTCGATGCCTATTGCGCAGTAATTAAGGCCTATGGTATGTCTCGCAAATTGATTTTCCTCCAGCAACTGATAGATGCGACCATCTCGTCCGATCACAAACTGTGCCGATACATTTAAAGAACTTGCAGTCTGCAAATCCCTTCTTCCGGGAAGAAATACGGGATTGAACGTCTTAATTGTTCCCGCTACACTCATGTTCTCTGTGTCATGCACTACAACTATACGCGGTTCTATTAGTGCTGTATCGGTATGGATGCCGTGTCTTTTCAACAGGTATTCCAACGAAAGGCGCTCACGGTCCGCATCCCATTGTATAGGCCGTTTTATGACAGTAGGCTTGGTCTGTCCGGAAAGCCATAAAATGCTTCCGAAGACCAAGCCTACTGTTGTTATTATTCTCCATGAAAGCATCTTATTTTTAATAATCCAAGCTACTCCCATGTATAATTCTTCTTTATTTAAAAGCTATTTTTTAATTATGCTGTACACTCTTGGCGATATAGGCACTTTCATTGCCTAAGCGGTCTACCGCACGTACCGCCACATCATATAGTGTTTTGCCCTCTTTCTGTTTTGGCAGTTCCAACGAAGTAACTCCAGCATCAAGAATATCTGTTGTCCACGTTTCACCATATCGTGTATAGACGATCCAGTGCGCCACTTGATCCGGCTGTTTTTGCAACCATTTTGCGAATACCGTATTTTTCTGGTTTGTCAACAACAAAGTAGGGCGTAACAATAGATTTGCCTTAAGCCATGGGCTCTTTGGAATCAATGCTTTCTCTTTATACGGACCGTTTTTCAAAGCAGACTGCATAGCAGGATTCTTCGTCAGACCAGCAATACTCCAATGTACTGCTCCTGGACTGTTCGGAACGATATCACGGGATGCGGCAACCTGATTCACGATTTCTTTTGTGCGATCTGATGACCGTACTTCCACCGTATTCAAGCCCGGCCACAAATGTCTATTGTATCTATTTTCTGACTGCCACCATTTCAACAGCGCCGTAAAACTCTGTTTTTGTGGTTCAATAGGCCAATACAGCTGTGGGGTAAAATAATCAATCCATCCCTCGTTAAGCCACAATTTGGCATCCGCGTACAATTCATCATACTGTGAAGAACCGGTTATTCCCGACGGATATCCTGGCTTCCAAATACCAAATGGGCTCAAACCAAACTTAACAAAGTTCTTCTCCGCTTTTATCTCTTCATATACCCGTTTGATAAAACGGTTCACATTATCCCTGCGCCAATCTCCTCTAGACAGCTTACCGCCATCTCCTCTATAAGCATTCCAAGTTTTGTCATCCGGAAAATCAGCTCCGCCATTGTATTCTGCATAAGGGTAGAAGTAATCATCGAAATGAATACCGTCAATATCGTAGCGTTTTACGATATCGTTAACAACCTTCGATGCATGGTCCTGTGTCCGCTGATCAGCAGGATCAAACCAATACATACCATTACGTAATCGAACGACATTCTCCGGTGTACGTTTCACCATAGATTCTGCAGTCACCGTACCTCCGTTAGAGTGGTGTGCGCGGTAAGGGTTCAACCACACATGGAGCTCAAGCCCACGCTTATGTGCTTCCTGTACCCAAAAATCTAGCGGATCATAGTAAGGTTCCGGACGTTTACCGATCTCTCCTGTCAAGAAGTACGACCAAGGTTCAAATTGACTATTATACATGGCATCCGCAGACGGACGAGCCTGAAAAATAACCGCGTTGAAATTATTATCCTTTAGCATATCCAATAAAGCGATCGCTTCTTGCTTCTGCTGTTCTGTAGTCAGATTGCGTTTAGAAGGCCAGTTGATATTGGCTACCGTAGCTACCCAAGCAGCACGAAATTCGCGCGGTACTGAGGGTAAATCGACCACCAAAGACTCTTCTTCCTTTGCCTTTACCGGTGGCGCCATCTCTGCCGACTGAGCCACTAATGGAGGTTTGGCATCCTTCTTTGGAGTATCCTTCTGCACTACTGCAGTCGCCTGAGAATTAGAGACCTCTGTCTCTGCTTTCTTTCTGTTCTGAGCTTTCTTATCCTTGCGAGAAGCACAAGAAAACATAAAAACAGAAATTAATAGTGCAGCAATGACTGCGCTTTTAATCGTATTTAAAGTCATAGTACGCAAAACTACACTTTCTCTCCCTCAAAGTAAACCTTTTTCACATTAAAGTGTGGATCAAAAACCAATACATTCGCTTTTGCTCCTTCTCCCAAATGTCCAATATCGGCTCTATCTATCAGTCGAGCGGGATAAGTGGTCGCCATACGTATGGCTTCATCCAATTGAACGCCTACTTTTTCCACACAATTTCGGATAGCCCCTAACATGGTCAACGCAGATCCGCTCAATGTGCCATCCGGCAACACATAATGATCCTTGTTAAAAACATGTTGATAAATTCCGCTGTCACAGTCCGTAACCGCATCTGTAATCAAGAACAAACGCTCTCCCAACTGCGCTTTACTGATCTTTACCACTTCATAATCCACATGAATACCATCGACGACTATTGAAGCACAGACCTCCTTATGGTTAAATATTGCTCCTGGTACGCCCGCTCGCCGATGATGCAGTGGCGACATCGCATTCCAAAGGTGTGTTGCTGCTTTGATCCCCTTATCAAACGCTTCCGAAGCCTCCTGAAATGTAGCATCAGTATGCCCCGCACTGATCAACAATCCTTTTTCTACTAAATAGTCGAAACAATCCTGCTCCAACAACTCCGGAGCTACTGTTATAATTCCGACTGCATCCTCATTACCTTCCAACAGATGCTGTAGCGTAGAAAGGTCGGCCTTGACGATAAGCGCTTCGGGATGTGCTCCTCTTTTTTTTGCATTTAAAAAAGGCCCCTCCAGGTGTAGTCCCAGTGTCACACGAGGCGATACCTCTTTAAAAACGCGAATAGCTTCATCAAATACCTGGATCGTATTTGTTGCTAGCGTTAGGTAAAAAGAAGTACATCCCTGTCTTAATAATTCCTGCTCTATTTTCCCTAGTGCATCCACGCTCGGTGTTTCGGAAAACAGATCCCCCCCGGCACCATAAATCTGTAAATCAATCAGTCCCGGGCAGATATTATCTCCTGCTACGTCTATCTTCTCAAATCCATCCGGAATCTCATTTTCTGGCACTATTCCCGCTATTCTGCCATCCGAAATTAGCAAGGCATGATGTTGTAGTATATCATATCCGGAATAGATTGTTCCGTTGTGTAAAGCTGTCTTTTTTACCATAGTGCAATTTAAAAAAAATCATGATATCCCTACATCAGAAACAGCTATAAACCAATCCTACTGTTAGCAGGAGAGCTCTTGAATGCAAAAGAAAACATCATAAAAAAACATCTTGATAACATTTTGTAACAGATACTTTCAGAAAAAAGAAAGTTTAAATTATTCTATTTGTCCCTACCGGGACAGGGCCTTCTTTATTCCTTGAGAAATAAAGAAGCAAACAAATCAAGGCTTGGGTATTGTTACGCTAATTTGACGTTTGTTATACTTAACACAAGCCGCAAAATTGCGGACTTCATGGCAGTTTCTTTCACTATCCCAAAAGCGGCCTTAGCTTATTTGGCCGTGAAAGTAGGCATGGTGTATGACAATCCTTACATATTGCATTATCTCCAGCAGATTCCAGTCCTCGTGTGGGATTTGAGCGTAGGAGACCTAGGAACTGCGCTTACACCATGGCGTTACTGGAGCAACAAATAAGATACAGCCTTGATTTTTGGTTACTTTTTATCAAGAAAAATTACGAAGTAATCTCCGTAGGAAACTAACATGCCTTGCGCCGGCATAGAGGCGCATAAAAACCTTCTTTAAACTTTGACCTTATCAATTTACAGTCCGTTTTAAAAGTAACAAACAAATATTCGTAACTTCGTTTCATATGTAAATAACTTGTTCTTTAAATACTCTATGGAATGTCCCGATTCTCTTCGATGAGCTCGTAAACTCGGTTATTTTCATTTGTCTTTTGGAATCATGGATATTTCACACAAAACCTCAGACTATGGAAAAAACCAAACAAGGTACAAACGGTAGTATAAAAGCAATGCGCATCATCAATGTCATTGCGATTACGGTCTTTGTCTTAGGAATCCTTTATAAAATATTTATAGCTAAATAATAATGTCACAAAAAGAAATCTTCAACACAGACAAGGCGCCTGCTGCAATTGGGCCTTACAACCAAGCGATCAAAGCAGACAAAACCTTATACGTATCGGGTCAGGTACCTTTCAATCCAGAGACAATGGAGTTGGTTACTACAGGAATAGCAGATGAAGCACATCAGGTATTAAAAAATGTGGGTGCCATCTTAAATCATGCAGGATACGATTTCAAGGATGTATGTAAAGCCACTATCTTCTTATCGAGTATGGATGACTTCGCAACAGTCAATGAGGTGTACGCACAGTACTTCAACGAGAACCAGCCTGCACGTGAATGCGTCGCGGTAAAAACATTACCCCGTAATGTGAATGTCGAAATATCGGTTATTGCCTGGAAAGCGTAATCAAATAAAAGTTACCCAAGGGTATTCCCGAGAATAGGAATACCCTTGTCAATACCCTACACCGGAGCCATAGTTGCACACATTCACGCCACTACTTCTCCCCTTTTTTAAACCGCTATCCTAGGGCAGTCACTTCTGAACTAAAAAAATCTCCTTTCTTCCTTACAACTGTAGCGATTCTTATTCATCTACCGTATTAAGTACATTATAAATTTTAATTCAAAAATAATGGTAAAAACTAACCTCTTATTTTACTGCCTATTAAGTATTGTTACTTTATTTTCTGCCTGCGACAAGGATGATAACAAATACGAAGAACTAATCCGGCTTGCTGATCTCAAATTACAAGAAGCGATCAAGTTAGCGGAAAATCAACCCTGCAAACCGATAGAAGAATGGCGCATAGACACACTTTCCTATAGATACGTCCCTGTACACCCAAGCTTTGAAAAAGAATATAATGCCCTGATAAAAGAATACCGGGAACTATCCGAACAAGCAAGCAAAGCGTACAAGCCAGGAAAAAATGACCCACTGGCATACAACACTACACCTGTAGTGCTACCTCCCAATTTTGGACTACGCTGCAAAGAAGGTAAGATGATCGTCGCATCAGCATTTGACCTTGAACTTACAGAAATAGACCAAAAAATAGAAAATTTATTGCCTCAAATCCGCGAATTCTTCAAAGATGTACCCTGCACTGACGCCAGCAAATGGAATATCCTTACAATAAGAAAAGATTGCGAATTTATACCTGTTGCCTACACTGAAACCCGTGACTTAGGCTTGTTTTTCAAAAAAACTGAACAATTAAACCACTTAAACTACGCTAGGTATCACAAAATAGGAAAGGAATGTCCTATACAGAATCCAAATCCTCCAAAAGGAGTCATCTGCAAAGACGGTAAAGCCAGCATACAATATTAATATTTACGAAATTTTATCCCAGGAGATCCCTGGACCACGTTGATTAAGATAGATGGACAATTGCTGGTGCTGCGGTGCCAGTAATTGTGGATCTTCTTTAAATAGTTCAATTACCCGATTACGGGCTTCACTCAGTATAGCCTGATCCTTAGCCAGATCGGCTATCTTCATTTCCAGCACCCCCGACTGCTGGGTACCCGACAGGTCTCCTGGACCGCGAAGCTCCAGATCCACCTCTGCGATTTCAAAACCGTCATTGGTACGCACCATCGTCTCCAAACGCTTACGGCCTTCCTTACTTAGCTTATCACCCGACATCAAGATACAGAAAGACTGCTCCGCCCCCCGTCCTACACGCCCCCGCAACTGATGCAGCTGGGACAGACCAAAACGCTCGGAGTTCTCGATAATCATGACCGAAGCATTAGGGACATTGACCCCTACCTCGATCACTGTTGTGGCTACCATGATCTGTGTCTCTCCCTTTACGAAGCGTTGCATTTCAAAGTCCTTATCCTTCACAGGCATCTTTCCATGTACGATACTGATATGGTACTGTGGCAATGGAAACTCTCGCATCAAGCCTTCCAGTCCGGCTTCTAGATAGAGGAGATCCATCTTTTCACTTTCCTTGATGAGTGGGTATACGATATAAACCTGCCTTCCTTTAGCCACCTCCTCCCGTATAAAACCAAAGACCCGTAGGCGCTGGTTTTCGAAAAAATGCACCGTCTTTATCGGCTTACGCCCAGCTGGCAATTCGTCAATAATAGAAATATCCAAGTCTCCATACAGCGTCATTGCCAAGGTACGCGGTATAGGTGTCGCTGTCATCACCAGCATATGCGGCGGAATAACGTTCTTTCGCCATAGCTTGGCACGCTGCTCTACCCCAAAGCGGTGCTGTTCATCAATAACCACAAAACCGATATTTTTAAACTTTACCTTATCTTCAATCAGCGCATGAGTTCCGATGAGGATATCCAAGGTACCATCTTCCAGCCCCTGATGTATCAGACGCCGCTCTTTGGCCGGTGTAGATCCTGTTAGTAATTTAATCGAACAGATATCTTCTCCGATCAACTCTTTGAGCCCATTATAGTGCTGTGTCGCCAATATTTCCGTGGGGGCCATCATACAAGCCTGACATCCATTATCCAACGCGATCAGCATACTCATCAGCGCCACTACAGTCTTTCCTGAGCCGACATCCCCCTGTACCAACCGATTCATCTGCGCTCCCGTATTTGTATCCTGACGAATTTCTTTGATTACCCGCTTTTGTGCATTGGTCAACGGGAAAGGCAACCGCTCATTGAAAAAAGTATTGAACCGATCGCCCACCTTATCAAACCGGTGTCCTTTGAATTTTTGGGTATTCAGTTGCTTATTACGTAAGAGACGCAACTGTATAAAGAAAAGCTCTTCAAACTTCAACCTCCTTGTAGCGGCATTCAGCTCATTTACATTTTGGGGAAAATGTATGGCCAATAATGCCTCTTTGTGCCCAATAAGATTATGCTTTTGGAGAATATAAGCCGGCAACAGCTCTTCTATTCCGTTGTACACCGATTCCAGCGCAGTCTGCTGTAGTTTTTGCAGTCCTTTGGTATCTAGATTAAACTTCTTTAGCTTCTCCGTCGACGAGTACACCGGTTGCATCGTCATATTGCCGACCTTCTTCTCGGCAGAACTATACAGCTCCATCTCTGGATGGGTCATCGAGATGGCTCCGTTAAACTCCACTGGCTTACCATATATGATATAGGGACTACCGATTTTTAGACTTTTCCGAAGCCAGGGAATACTCTGAAACCACACCAATTCCATCGTGCCGGTCTCATCACGAAACTGTGCGACCAGACGTTTTCCCCGACGCTCACCGACTTCTTTCAACGAAATCAAACGTCCCAATATCTGTGCACCGATCAGATCTGCATGCACCTGTCGTATTTTATGGAATTTTGTACGGTCAATATAGCGGAATGGGTAATACTGCAACAGATCACCAATAGTGAATAGCAGCAGCTCCTTTTTTATTACATCAGCTTTCTGCGGACCTACACCTTTGAGGTATTCTATCGGGGTTATTAAAGATAAATTAGCCATTCCTAAGAACGGCTAATTTACAAAAACTAAATTAAAACGCTTCTGTATTTCGGTACACCATGAAAACCGGTACAGAAATGCTTACTGCTATATAGGGAATTGGTCGGCTTTATTTTAGATTATTTATCATATTGACCAGATTGCTCTTTGTGTCACTCTTTATCTCTTCTTTATTAATAGTAATCACCCCCTTATCTTCAATCTTAACCTTTTTAATGACATAGGCTACAGCCCCATTACTTTCAGAGACAAACACGATATGCAGATTCAGTCCCACAGGCACAAAACCATAATGCTCCGAAAAGAAACGATCTTTACTGTCGTAAGTATCCAATAGCGCCAATACATTCGGTTCGCCCTCATAGGCTAAAAACACGCCTGAGTTCTCCTTGTTATATGCTGCAGGTACCACTACTTTGATCTGAGTCTTTGGCCGTGCGTCATTATAAAAGCGGTCCACATTCGCCCATCCGAAACTATCTCCCCATATATCATATCGGGCAGTCTCTGTATTAGGCCCTATTCCAGCTTCTTTTCCCTGTCCTCCAGGATTGACTTCCTCCCAGACCAAATCGCCTGCTTCATTAATATTTCCTTTCCATAGCTTCATATCCATATCCAGTCCTCCTGTATTAGCTGCCGGAACGGTCACCGTAAATGTACAGCCTGGCTTAAGGACCTTATCTCCCTGCTTAACCTGAAGATTGTATTCTCCCCCTGTTACCAGAGGCAATAAATTGCCAGAAGCATCCTTCCCCATCACAGGTTTATTGGTCATCACCATATTGCCTCTATCATAAATCTCTACAAAGGAAAGGGAGACATCTCCAGAAACCAGATTGTTGCCGGCATCCCGCAGACAGTTGGGATGTATCGTGACTTTAGCTCCTTTGGACGACGTAAAAACCACGCCCTCTTCTGCTTTAAAAGTCTTCGTCTGCGTAAGGTCCTGTAAAGACTGCGCTCTCATTTCTTTAAAAGAAGCTGCCGATGGCCCGGCTATTTCGGTTTCTATTCCATCATTTTTACAGGAAGTAGCGATAAAAGAGCTGGCAAGCAATACCGCTAAAATTTTAAATGTAGCTATTCTTTTCATGTTATTAGGATTTAAAATGTTACTATTTAATCTGTTTACATGATGATATAAACCCTTCTTGCAAATTGTTACCCCCTCGTAAATATTTTTTTTCTAAAAACATTCGTGCTCCTAATTATTCAACTGCTCCGCAAAAAAACCATTATCTTTGTTTCCTTGTTCTTAGTAGACAATAAGACAAGCATTAAAAGACATATATGGGAAAAACGAAGATATACGACACCGCAATAAAACAAGAAACCGCTATTTTGGTATCGGTTATCACACCCGATATTTCAGAAGCTATAGCACAGGAGTATCTCGAAGAGTTACGCTTTCTCGTAGAAACTGCTGGTGGTGATACCAAAGGTGTATTTAGACAGAAGATGGCAAAGCCAGAACATGCTACGTTTGTCGGTACAGGTAAATTACAGGAAATCAAAGAATATGTAGAAGCGGAGGACATCGACATGATCGTTTTTGATGACGAGCTTTCTCCTTCTCAACTTCGTAATATAGAGAAAGAACTGCAACGCAAAGTACTGGACCGTTCCAGTTTAATCCTCGACATCTTTGCTAAGCATGCACAGACTGCACAGGCAAAAACACAGGTCGAGCTCGCTCAGCTACAATACCTACTGCCACGCCTTACCCGGTTGTGGACTCACTTAGAGCGTCAGCGTGGGGGTATCGGGATGCGCGGACCGGGAGAGTCGCAGATAGAAACGGATAGACGGATTATCTTAAACAAGATTTCGTTACTGAAAGAACGGTTAAAAATCATCGACAAACAGAACGAAACACAGCGCAAGAACCGAGGAGAAATGATACGTGTGGCTTTAGTCGGTTATACCAACGTAGGTAAATCAACTATCCTCAATATGATCTCTAAGGCTGATGTTCTTATTGAGAACAAGCTATTCGCGACCTTAGATACGACTGTACGGAAAGTGGTTATCGACAATCTTCCTTTTCTAATGTCCGACACAGTAGGTTTCATACGCAAGCTACCGCATCACTTGGTCGAGTCTTTCAAATCCACATTGGATGAGGTTCGCGAAGCAGATGTACTGATTCATGTTGTAGACATCTCCCACCCGGACTTTGAGCATCATATTATTGCTGTCAACGAGACCTTAAAAGATATCAAGGCATTGGACAAGCCGACTATTACGGTATTCAATAAAATTGATGCCTATAAACCACCGGTTGAAGTCGATGAAGAAGGCGAAGAAATAAAGGTAACACTTGACGACTTTAAAAACTCCTGGATGGCCAAAAACTCCGATCCAGCAATCTTCTTATCGGCAACAAACAAGACGAACATTGAAGAATTCAAAGAAAAACTATACGAAGTAATCGCTGATCTGCATAACAAACGGTATCCATATAATAATTTGTTGTATTAGAACCAGTGAACTTGTTATCAAGTTATCTTGTTAACAAGTACCGAATATAATTCAAATATAATTAGTTAGTTTAGTGCGATAGACTAACTAATTATATTTAATATGATCCAATCCCACAAAGATCTAAAAATATGGCAAAACAGTATTCTGTTCGTCAAGGATATCTACTCCATTACATCAAGTTTCCCTGCTGAAGAGCGATTTGGATTAACAAACCAAATGCGTCGCGCAGCAGTTTCCATACCTTCCAATATAGCGGAAGGAGCTGGCAGAAACGGAAAGAAAGAATGGGTCAGATTTTTACATATTGCGTTGGGTTCTATATCCGAATTAGAAACACAACTAGAAATAGCTAAGGTTTTAGGATTTATACATGACCCTACCAAAGAAATAGAACAGCTTATTTATTTTAGACGAATGATTCTTAAACTAATCTCAAGCTTAAATTCGTAACTTTGTAAGCAAAAATTTATTTCGATAACTCGATAACTCGATAACTCGATAACTCGATAACTCGATAACTCGATAACTCGATAACTCGATAACTCGATAACTCAAAATGCAAAATAAAACTGTTCAATTCACCGACTGGGGCTTGGTTGACTACCAAGAGGCATGGGATAGGCAAGAGAAAGTCTTTGCGGAGACTCTGGCAATTAAGCACGACAATCGGGTAAATGACACCAAAAATCCGACACCCAATCACCTTATATTTACAGAGCATCCGCATGTTTATACGCTAGGAAAAAGCGGGCACCCAGAATATCTTCTTTTGGATGAGGAGGGGTTAAAGGAAAAGGATGCCCGTTTCTACAAGATCAACCGTGGTGGCGATATCACTTACCATGGTCCCGGACAAATTGTTGGCTATCCGATATTGGACTTAGACAATTTCTTTACTGACATACACCTCTATTTGCGTACCCTTGAAGAGGCTATTATATTGACATTAGCAGATTACGGCATACAGGCTGGGCGGTACGATGGTTTTACAGGTGTATGGCTTGATGCAGATAACGACAAAGCCCGTAAAATATGTGCTATGGGTGTGCGTGCTTCCCGTTGGGTCACTATGCACGGTTTCGCATTTAATGTCAATGCAGACCTTAATTATTTTGGCAACATCATCCCCTGTGGTATCGATGACAAAGACGTCACCTCCATGGAACGCGAGCTGGGCCATAAACTGGATATGGGCGAGGTCAAGGATAGACTAAAAAAACACATAGCCGACCTGTTCCATATGGAACTGACAGATTAAACGAAAGTAAATAAAAAAGGCACCTCATAAGGTGCCTTTTTTATTTAAATACTTATTCCAAAGTCGGATTGAACGTACCACCCCAATCTTTGTTTTGCAACAGTTTCGGGTTTTTATCAATCGACGATTGCGAAATAGGGAAGAAATAATAACTATCCGGCAGGATGTTTTCTTTCGCTCCTGTATTAGGTACCTGACGTACAATATACTTGAACTGATTCTCTTTCAATTGATAGGTCTTTGCCAATCCAGCGGCCACAGTCAGATCCATTTCCGATCCATCCGGATTAATTGCTATAGCTTCTACACCATATTTTGTCTTATTATTTAGTACATCAAGGCGTCTCATTCTTCTCAGGTCCCAAAAACGATGACCTTCGAAACAGAATTCAACGTTACGCTCTGCCAATATAGCATCACGCATGCCCGCCTTATCTGTCGCTTTGATACCATACAGACCATCGCTACCGGCCTCAATCCCCGCACGGATACGTATCTCTTTCAATATGCCCATCGCCGTATTAAAATCTCCCGTCTCATTTGCTGCTTCCGCATAATTCAACATCACTTCGGCAAAGCGCATAACGACATAATCCACGTCATACTGCGTCTGCACCTCCGTCTGTTTCAGTGATAACTTTGAATTTTTAAGGATAAAGAAACCGCTGTACCTATTCAAATTTTCTGAAGGCGTATTCGCTTTTGGATTTACCCCAAAGTCATCCAATGCCGAAGCCACCCCTACAGAAGTATATTGCCGTTTCCCGGCCTTACCTGATACCTCATAGATTTTACCGTTCCAAACAATTGATTTATCAAAGCGGGGATCTCTATTCTCCCAATAAGACTGTAAGAAATCTGCATCTGTTTTGTAATAGGCACTAGTAGGGTCATTATAAAGCTTACCATCTTTCATCGGAAATTCTTTTACAAAATCCCAAGAAGGAACAGCGGCTGCCGGTCCACGGCTTTCCGATCCAGGCCGTACCCCATTATCCCAGTTGGCCACCTTATTTGGATATTGATTGATTACCGCAAAGACCACTTCAGATCCCTTCTCTATCAAAGCAATATTCTGATAATCCGAAGTCAGACTATAGCCATTTCCCTTCAAACGATCATATGCAGCCTTATTTGCCGTATGAGCCTCTGTCCAATAGGCATTACCAAAAGGATTACTCGGATTGAACTGTGGAGAAGCCTTATACAGCAATACCTTAGCTTTAAAAGCGACCACAAAATTGCCGTCAATTCGGCCATAATCCTCACTCGTCTTGGCAATAGTAGCCGGCAATAGAGCTAGCGCATCATCCAGATCCTTCACCATCAGCTCAAAACATTCCTTCGTACTGTTTCGCGTCACCTGTAGGTTATCTTTTTGCCGATCTTGAGGTTCGGTAATATAAGGAACTCCACCATGGTGCTTGACCATATTGAAGTACACATAGGCACGCATAAAAAGAAGCTGTCCCAAAGCCTTATCCTTATTCTCTTTGGCCAGCGCCGCACTTTCATTTATTTTATAGATCGCAGTATTTATCTTACGTATCGTCGTGTAATCCCAGGCTTTATAAGTTGTACTATTTACCGTAACCGCATCCAAGGGAAAGTTAATGCCGATCAGTTGCTCCGAATTATTATCTGCAGTGGTGCTCCAATTACCAAATATCTCATAGAGATTCGACAAATAGGCATTCACAAGACTAGGATCATTCCATACCTTATCTTCATCCAGCGCATTTAAATCATCGATATCGAGCACATTTTTACAGGAAGTAGTGATTAGAACCGATGCTATAATTATATAAAATATCTTCTTCATTGTCGTTCACATTTAAAATTTAACATCAATACCTACCGCATAAGTTTTCATGACCGGATAAGAATCGTACATCTTCTGCTCAGGGTCATGGAACTCGGTCATCTTGGAGAAGACGAACAGATTCGTGCCATTGAAGAACACATTCACTCCTTTAATCTTCATACGATCTGTCAATGCCAACGGAAGACTATAAGATATATTCAAGTCACGGAGGCGCAGATAAGCTCCATTACGGATCCAGAAAGAAGAAGCTTCCGTTCCTGACTCTGCCCAGTTAGCGCCGACCACTCTCGGGTACTGAGCCCCTGGATTTTCGGCTGTCCACACATCACCTGCCCATATTGGGTAGTATGGTCTGAACCCACCTCCATGCTGACGAATACCAGGGCCATCGAGGTTACTGATAATACGATCGTAGGCCAATACACCTTGGAATAATGCCGAGACCGAAATTCCTTTCCACGAACCATTCAAACCGAAACCATAATTGATACGTGGTGTATTATTTTCAGACAATAGGACCATATCATTTTCATCAATCTTTCCATCCGGTCCACCGGCATAGTTTGCTCCGCGCTGATCTTTATAAAGAATCATTCCCAGATAAGGATCCCGGCCATAGGTTTTAAACCCTTGGCTCTTTAGCGCATCCAGCTGGTCTTGGGTACGGACGATGTCAATAGCTTCAAGGCCTATAATCCGGTTCTCCGGTCTACCCACCCTAGATCTAAAGTTCTGCACTCCGCCTGCACCGTAAGCTGGCTCTTCATCATAGATATCCCACTTATCCTTTGCATAGCCCATATTCGCACTGATACCGTAAGAAACTTCTCCAATACGGTCATTCCAGTTCAAGGATACCTCTCCTCCTCTATAACTTCTAGCGGCATAGTTTTCAGGCGCCAATTCTCTACCATAGGTATCCGGCATAGCGTTCTGTCTACGTCCTAGAATATCCGTCTCTTTCCGGACAAATCCATCCACTGCCCCACTCAATCTACTATTCAACATCGCAAAGTCTATACCCACGTTATAACTTTTGGAGGTAGTCCATGTTAGGTTCTGTGTAGGATTATTTCCATAGGCGATTCCGTTATAGTATCGATCGCCAAAAATCGAACCTCCGCTCGGCGTATACTTTTCCTGGTACAGGAACTGCCCAATCCGCTCGGCACTTACATTCAGGTCATTTCCTGTTGACCCATAAGAGGCACGAAGCTTCAAATCATTCACCGTATTCTTTAAATTAGCAAAGAAACTTTCTTCCGATACACGCCAGGCTGCCGACATCGATGGAAAGAAGCCCCACCGCTTGTCATTTGGAAATAAAGGCGAGCCATCATAACGGAATGAGAATTCGGCAATATAGCGGTCCGCATAATTGTAGTTAACACGCCCGATTACACCTCTCCTCGAATCGACAGTTTCTTTCGCGGTCGTCGATCTATAGTTACGATCCGTTGGATAGATAAACATCTGATCGAGGCTCACAATCGGACTTTCTGCACGCGAGTTAATAAAAGTACCGCCTTCTTTAAACTGCTCGTAAACTAAGATTCCATCAACAGCATGTTTATTGAATTTACGGCTATAGTTCAGGAACCAGTTGACCTGATATTGCCAAGTTCTTTCAGGGGCATAATCCATAAATGGCTGTGCCTGACCAAACGTAAACACATTGATTTTATCTTCTGAAGGTGGAGCCGGTATAAAGCGGTTTCCATTAGGGTCTAAAGAAGTAAAAGTATAGTTCTTCTGGAATGTCATGAATCTCTTTTTCATGTAATCCTGCGCCACGTAGGAACCTACCACTTTAGTGGACAATCCTTCTATCAGCTTATCCAGTTTATAGTTTAGTGTCAGGATCGGGTTTACCTGTCTGACTTTACGATTGACATAGCGATTACCGATTACCTGGTCGATTACGTTCCAGGCCTGCCACGAGCCCATAGGAGTCTGTACTGGATATTCGGTTGGGGTATCACTTGGTGTTCCATCTGCATTCAGATAGAATGGATACATCTTTGGCCAGTTGAATGTCACCCGGTAAAAATCAGCTACATCAAAATCAGTATCATCTGCGGAAGTGCTAAACGGCCAGAAAAAGCGTTCCGAATTCGTCTGATTCATGGCTATGTTTACATCCACGCTAAAGTCGTCCGAAAGCTGGGCACTTACATTACTCCGCAAATTGAACTTCTCATGCTCCAGCGTTTTATAAGAACCCAATTCTTTGCGGTAACTCACCAGATTGTAATACGTAATTTTATCTCCTCCACCATTCACCGAAATTGACTGGCGATGACTGAAAGGATTACGCCATATCACATCATTGACACTATATTTTTTATCCAGAAAATAATCAAACTCTTCCTTTCCATTAGGTGCCACAAAAGGATTCTTACGATCCCCTTGCTCCCAGTTAAACTGAGCAACCCTGTTCTGATAGGTTAATTCGTCTGCGGCAGTGGTAATATCTGCGAGCAATGTCTGCGTCGGTGTACTGAAATTATAACTACTCTGCACATTAAATACCGGAGCCTGGTTGATTCCTTTTTTAGTAGTCACTACTACAACCCCATTACCAGCCCTCGTTCCATAGACTGCTGCTGTTGCCGCATCTTTCAAAAAACTCATCTGGTCGACTTCGTTTGCTTCGAGAGCATCAAATGCCGCTTTATCGCGCACTATTCCGTCGATAACATACAAAGGCTCGGCAAAGCTACCCCGTATCCGTAAACTAGAAGAAGCTCCAGCCATACCTGATGTATTCGTTACATTCACACCAGGAGCACGGCCTGCCAGTGTATTGGACAGATTAGAAGGTGCTATATTTTTCAGCTGGTCCGCATTCACTGAGCTTACAGGACCTGTCAGGTTTGCTTTACGCTGGCGTCCATACCCTACTACTACCACCTCATCCAGCGCATCGATCTCATCCTCTAGTACAATCTGTAAGCCCTCCAATTTGTCAACTATTACAGTCTGTGTCTTGAAACCAAAATAGCGGACCTCAATACTATCTCCCACTTTACCTGCTACCGAAAAGCGTCCATCTGCAGATGTAGCAGTAGACTTACCGCCACGTACCGCCACAGTAGCTCCTGATACAGGGTTACCTGTTCCATCCACAACACGCCCCGTCACTAGCTGCTGTACAGTATATTTAGCTACAGCACGCTCATCGCGTTTTATCACCACCGTGTTATTATGTATCGTATAGGTTAGGTTGC
Source organism: Sphingobacterium sp. (assembly GCA_031277715.1). Taxonomy (GTDB): domain Bacteria; phylum Bacteroidota; class Bacteroidia; order Sphingobacteriales; family Sphingobacteriaceae; genus Sphingobacterium. Next base: position 46,231 of record JAITLW010000317.1, read on the forward strand.
TTGCATTAAATACCTTTGAAAGGGATTGGTCTAGGCTTTCATCACTAATCTGTACCGTAGTCCGTTCTTCGGCGAGCAGTCCATGCTCGTACACAAATCGTACGCCCGTTTGTTTTGAGATTGTACCCAAAACTTGTTCAACTTTTCCGTTTTTAACTTTTAAGGTTACTTGACCATTGGTCGTTGCGAAGCTGGTGAACATTGAGGTTACTAAAATTAAACCGGTCAATTTCATCTTAATCAGCGTTTTCAAAAATCGGGCTTCCCCTTTAGAAAGAGGCACAGCGATTTTTGAATATTTTTTAATATTCATAAATTTGTAAAGAATTTAATGGTTTATAACAAATTTGAATTCATCATTAGCGGAGGTATGGCAGTACCTTCGCTTAGTTTATAATCTGGTATTCTATCTCATATATCGTCCTCCTAGTTTAGGTTTATTATTGTTACAATCAGTTATTTTACAATCAGTCTATCTTCTTCTATCAGATATTGATACCCGGTTAGGTCTTTTAACACAGAGCACACTTTCCCGAGGGTCACATTACGCTCTATGCTCCCTGTATATTTCTTTGTATCCAACGGCCTATCCACCTGCAACTTTACACCGTACCAACGGTTTATTTCACCCAGAATCGTTTTGATATCCTTATTATTAAAATTGAAGAAACCGTCCTTAATAGCCAATGCATCTTCTAGAAGCATCGATTCCTCTGCTCTCAACCTGCCATTCACTATGTCTGCTTGATAACCAGCTTCAAGAACGGTTTCGGCAGTCTGTGTATTCAATTGCAGGCGTCCCTCCGTAAGAACCACCTGTGGCGCATCTTCAGTATAATTCCGAACAGAGAATGCCGTTCCCAACGCTTTGATCTCCAAACCATCGACCTCAACAATAAAAGGTTTGGCAGGATCCTTCGCCACTTCAAAGAACGCCTCTCCCTGCAACTTAACCCGGCGCTCACTGGCAGAAAAAGCCGATAGATACTCTACTTTCGACTCAGGACTCAGCCAGACCTTAGAACCGTCGGAGAGCTTTATGGAATAAGAAGATCTAATTGGTGTAATGACCCGGTATCTGCGGTTATTGGTATCGGTAGTACCTGGTGATTTCCCAAGATCTTCCATACCGAGCTGTTTCACGAATTTATCGTCGACTTCAAATCGTGCCTGCTCATTTGTCGGCAAAACATCGTTCTTCTGTCCATACACCATATCCTCAACGATATAAGCAGGCTTATCATCTTTTGTAAACCACAATATCCCAACCACCGATAGGGCAACCAGTAGCGCTGCAACAGCACTCCACCGTCTCCAGTTGTACTTAACAACAGGAACATTATCAGTTACCACTGTAGCACGAGACTGAAAATCTGTCCACTCCTTATCTATTTCTAGTTTCAAAGTGTTTATTGGGGTTTCTATCGTACCGCTTTCTATTACATGCTGTAAATAAGCATGTGCCTCTGGATATTTGACCAATAAACCGGACAATACATGTTCCTGTTCATCATTCAACACCTGCCCAGATGCCAACAAAGAAGCCAGCTCCGCCAATACAATTTTGTCGTTTTCTATCATAATTTGTAGTAAGTAACTTGAAAATCAAAAAAGGGTGAGCGTAAGTCTATTTTATTTACAATAAAAATTCAACGAACTGATTATTAGATAAATAATATTTTTAAGAAAGTAAAGAAACTTAGCATAAGCTTGCTCTTTAATATCCGAAGAGCCCGCTGGCGCTGACTTTTAACGGTATTCAGGCTTATATTCAACATCTTAGCAACTTCTTCATATTTTTTCCCATCAAAATAAATAAGCTTACAGATATGCTGGCATTTATCCGGTAGTGTAGAAAGCTGCTTATGAAGCACCCCGACCACCTCTGCCCGAATCAAATTGGTCAACTGGTCATTATCTTCCTCATCGGTTTGTATTATGGTATGCACCTTTGCTGCAGTAGCCTCTCTTCGTTTATAATTTAAGCATTGATTCTTGACAGTGCTATATAGAAAGCTCTTGATAACCGGTTCGGGGCGCGTAAGAATATCCTTTCTATCAAGGAGGACAATGAACGCTTCCTGTACAATATCTTTGGCTATTTCTTCGGAATCGACGAAAGGATACGCATAAACTGTCAACCGTACAAAATACTCTTTGAAAAGCGTTTCTATTCCTAACATACCCCCTATCGATTAAGAATTTCAAAAATAAGCCCGGAACTATTTCTAAGCTAGGCCAAATTATAAATTTTTTATCTATTTCGGGGACTTGATTATGAAATCCACAAAGTAGAGCAAAGAATTTTATAAAGAAGAAATACCAGGTTTTTAAAGCTTATCGGAGGGAGTTTACTTATTCACTTAGCTAACAATGGGTGTTAACTAATGTCATTACCGCTATAAATTCAACAGGGAGCGACTGTAGTGAGCCCGCTCTGCTGTTTAACCTGCTATGGCAATGGTATTCTAAGCCCTATGTTCAGATTGAAGTTGACTGGCTTTTGATTATATATGGTCTGCACCGTACTGCTGTTGCCGATATTGTAACGTATGCCCGGTTCAATATACAGGCCTACATTTCTTGTTAACTGCGCTTCTACGCCCACCCCACTATTTAGGGAGAATTGGAATGGAGATGCCGAGATTGGTTCTTTTTCAATCTCTCTCACATTGTCGCCGAGGATAAATTCATTGGTCACACGTCCATTGGTTGACTTTTCGACCGTAGCGCCACCTGTAACATAAGCTGACACTCGCTTCTTGTTCCACATTTTATAGTTTACCTGTAGCGGCAGGCCGATATAATTAATTTTCTGTGACTGTATAATCTTATTGGCAGAACTGCCCGAAGCCAATGTCGACGCCGTCTCCGCATAGGTCAATCCGACGTTCAAGCTCATTTTTTTATTAACACGGTACTGAAGCGCAAGCCCTACGGATACCGGTCTTCGATGCTGTATATCGGTAGCGACTTCCTGTGCCGCATTGGCCTCTATGATATTAGAGATCAATTCTCCATTCTTTTCCTCCAACGGATATCCTTCCACATCAACAGGATCACCGCTCATTCTTGCATAGCCATCTACCTTTTGCCCCGAACTAACAGGCATCCGGTTTGAATAGGCCATAATAGACCACTTATCCTTCATCAGTTGATCTGGTGTCAACCTCGCTTTATCTGCATAACTATTGTCCATCGCCAATTGATGACGACCGTCTTTTCGCATACTCAACAGGTCGCCACTATCATCCCGATGTGTAGGGATAAACAATCTCTCTGGCAGGACGTCAGGTAAAGGCTTAACACCAAAATCCCTAATAATAACCTTATCGTCCAGCATTACTCTTTTGGTCATTGACGGCAGCGAGCCCAAAGACAAACGCTCTTCTGTGGCCGACAGCGCATACGCAGTAGCCAGTCTTTCATCAAAAACAGATTGTGGCCCTGTAGAATCACTTGTAATTGCTCCTGCATAAGGGTTATCCAAAGCTAAACCTCGTTCTTCTTTTGGAGCTGCAATCGTTGGGGGCTCTTGGCTTAAACTAGGCCCTGTGAGAGATTGTTCGGACGAATCAAATAGAGGAGACATATATAGGAACATTAAAACTGCGGCAGCTATAGCCGAAGTTGCCCAGATAAACACTGTAGCCACGCCTCTTTTGGTCTTAGATTTCGCTTCCTGTTGCAAATTTGGATGTAATGGAACTATTTTCCCAGCATCCTCATTAAAGAGTCTATCCGAAATACTATCCCACAAGTGTTCAGGCGCCTGTTCTTGCGCATTCTGAACTTTTTTATCCAAATCATTTAACCAGTTATCTTTCATAAGCTACCTCCTGTGACTGCCTAAATTTACCTATCTCTTTTGCCAAAAGCTTCTTGGCTCTATGAAATTGCGATGCCGATGAGCTTTCTGCTATCCCTAGCTCCTCTGCAATTTCGCGATGACTTCTCTTTTCAAAAACAAACAAATTAAACACTACCCGATATCCAGCAGGAAGACAGCCTATCAAACCTAAAATGGCATCTTGTGATATATCAGTCACTATAGGTTCGGGTTCGTCAGCCATTTCTGGATAATCACCATCTATCAATTGAAACTCTTCTTTTTTTGAAATCCTCAAATGCCTCAAGGATTCATTAACTACTATTTTTGACGCCCAGGCACGCAAAGAGCCTGCACCTCGATACTGAAATGAATCAATCGCATGAAACATTTTCACAAAACTATTTTGTAACACATCGCCCACATCCTCACGAAACTTGATATACCGTAGACTAACATAGGTAAAGTCTCCGGAAAAAGCATCATACAGCTCCTTCCACGCCCGTTGTTCCCGCTTTTGCAAGCGGCCGACCACGTTCTTTTCCCAGTCCTTGTTTATCGCCATGAATATTGGTGAGATGCTTTAAAAAAAAAGAGGTCTGCCGAGATCAACAGAACCTCTTTTTTCTTGCTTTTTACTTTTTCACAAGGGACTGAAAATCGTAAGCTATCGGTGCAAGAGGAGTGATCGCTGTACCATCGACAGTAACCTTGTCTATAGTAATACCAAATTTTAAAGTTTTTGTTTTACCCGTATAAACACCAACCGGTCCAGCTACGACATTCGCAACTACTTTCTTATTGACATTATTCACGGCAAACTGAAGTTCAATAGGTTTTGGTGCAAAGGTCAGGTCAACACCAGTTTTAGCTGTGTTCACTTTTGCGGTATAACTTAAATCGTACTTCACTTTCCCCAATTTCTTAACAATCTCCTGTGCCACCTGCGTATCCTTAACAACAGAAAGCACAATTTGACTCACAGGCAGATCCGCTATAGAAATCGTATTGGTTTTTGATGACAAAGCTATAGTCGACTCCATTTTAGCCGTACCTTGTGTTACCATTAGCTTGCCACTATAGTTTCCATTGACATCCTCGACTTTTACCGGAATGACAGGTTTTGTTTTATCATCTTTCTTACATGATACAAAAGTCAATCCTACAACAGAGACTAAAACCACTAATACCTTAACTGCATTTATTGTTTTCATTTTCAAGTTCTTTTTAATTTTTATAAACATTCATTTTCTTGTGAGTACTCACCTACATAAACCCTACAATTTGAATTCCTTGCATGGCTTTTCTGATTTTCTTAAAACAAAAAACAAATAGCCTGAAATACAGGCTATTAAATTTTATAAAAAATAAAAGAAATTTAGTGAATAGTAGAACTAACAGTAGTACACCGACTCAAAGCTAACCGGCACACCGTCCTTAAAGCGGATAGCAAAGAAACCGGCATCGCCATTTGCAATACGGTAATAGTGTGGATTACCTGTCCAATCGACAGACAGCAAATGTCCAAACTTGCTGATAAATTCTTTCTCTGCGTAGTGGCCATCTATAATTTCCTTTCCGAGTACCACAGCATGCTGTTCCGCAAATTTCATGGAATACACCGAACCTACCATTTTATTTTTTGCGGGGTAATCTTCTTCGAATGCCAGAATCAAGTTTGGAGACTGGTAAAAGTAAAGTGGCTCCCAACCACATTCTGGCGAATCGGGAATATCTTTAACTTTTTTCAGATTCAAATCAGCGGCCTCTCTCTCATTAATTTTGCCATCCCATAATCTCCGGCCTTCCACGAGGTAATACATGCTGAGTTTACGCATTTCCTTTTCATAGGCTTCATATTCCAAGTTCTGAAGCTTAGAAGCGAGAAGTAGTTCAAAATCAATATCCACCTTAGGATTGGTCTGTCCGGAGCGCTCCCAAGATTCTTTGTAATAGCGGAGTGCCTGCAACATTTCTTGCGTCGTCCCCGACCAGGCAATCTCCCGTAAGCGCCCTACGGCATCCAGCTCCTCGGTCATATCTTTTCCTTTGACTTTGAGGTAGGCATCTAACAGTTGCTCGTGGGTAAACCCCATTCCGAGGTACTTAGCCTGTATATACTCAGGCTGTTCGTGAAAATGGTCTCCAATATATACCCAACCATCTTTATATAGGGGGTAATAATCCAGCGAAGTGTGTTCATTGAGTCTTGCTTTACGTACAATCTTACCCTCTACCGAAGGTTGATTACGGACGCGTAGCTCTGCTGCCTGCACATAGAGGTGCGGGCCTTGATACCCCTCTTCTCCACGGTAGAAATACTGAGCCGGCTCGCCAGGAGACCGCTTACCGAACATACGCGTTTCTAGCGGTTGCTTCTTGATATAACCGACATCTCCATTGCTGACCCTTATTTTATAATGTGTACGTGTCGAGTCGAGAACGGTTATCGATGCCTCCGTACAGAAGATACCGAGTATAGATTCTTTATTTTCGGGGGTAGATAGCAGGTAATCCCAGCGCGAGGTATATACTGGTCTCCACTGCTTAGTCTGTGCATTTCCTAAAAACACAGCGAGCATACAAGCGATAAAGCCTGCAACAATTATTCTTTTACGCATACGTAATGATCAGCTTTTGGGCTGTTCAACAGCCTCTATTTTTTCTTTTTCTTCTTTTTGCTGTCCTTACCTTTTTTTTCGAGTACCTCTACTCGTTTTGTCAGAGTCTGGACGTGCTGGGCATGCTCAGCAATCAATGTGCCAAGCTCCTTGAGCGTATCATATAATGCAAGTTGGAGTTCCTGCATGGAACTTGGGACGGGAGACTCTGTAGCTAACACAGGCTTATTTTCCGCTATATCTACAGGCATAGGCCTGAGCATCTCCCCTTCTCCCAACAGCAACCAAGAAGGATTTATTTCGGGATATTTGGACAACACTTTCAATAGCGCATCGGAACTTAGTCCCGATTTCTTCTGTTCCCCTTTAAAATTGGCATAAGACATACCGAGGTCTTTGAAGAACTCAATTTTACTCAACTTCGCGTGCCCTGCAATTAGCAGAATCCGCTCTTTGACGGTAAGTGATAGATTGTCCATATTATTTTAGTCTTTTCTTAATAACGATATTTCACGCTCCAACAGTGATAATTGTTTCTCCAAAGAAATAATTGTCTTCTCCTGGGATTTAATAGTCACTTCTTGGGAAGATATAACACGTTGCATGGAATGAATAACCGCATTACTCACTCCCTCCAATTCTGCATTCAGATAAGTTTCAGGGCGTTCTTCTGTTTTCACATTGCCCCGTAGCATCTGACCTTGCCCCGTCAACAACCAATCCGTCGAATATTGCGGATAATTTTCCACTACATGGAGCAACCATTTACTCTGTATATCAGTACCATTAGCTAATGCTCTCGAAAAAACACCCTTACTAGCTCCGATAGCGGCCTCAAAAGCTGTTACACTCATCCCCTCATTATCCGCCAAAACCTTAATTCTCTTCATCAAAGAGCTCATACAAATATATTTATCGTCAATAATTTGTTTTGAAGATAATTAGTGTTTAAATTAGATTTTATCAGAAGAAAATTATAAACAACAGAAGTAATTATCCAAAACTTACATTATGAAAAATACGCAAAAGAAACTAAAAGAAAAATACTTTAGGTATTTAAATCAGGAAGACATTGATGACCCGATGGGTTATCTTAATAATTTCTATTGTGGCGACTTAAAACTAGAACATTGGTTGACAGATATAAATACACTCCTTAGTACCTCGGTGAACATCGAAATGAAAAGCCCTATTCCAATTGGAATAGGTAAGACAATCAAATGTTTAATAGAACAAGTCGAATTCGGCTATCTAATTTTCAAAAAACTAAAGCTTAAAAAACAAGCTCACCCTTTAGATTTTTATAAATCAAAGGTTGATCTCGAAAACTTCAAGAATAATAACACCATCACTTTAGATGGGAAAGAAGCCTATCTTGATACCATTAGTAAGTTTTTCTCCTATCTGAATCTTAAAGATTGGCTTTCAACATTGGACATTTTATGGATAAATCTAACAGAAAGAGAAAAAACGATCAAAGGATTTGATTCTATTGGTGAAGATAGAATCGTAGCTTATCAAGAACTATTAAAAAGACTAGCAATATCATTATATCGCATTTATGAAAATGGAGAATTTCCAGAATATAGTGCTAACAAATCATTAAAAAACAAACTAAATGACATAAAGAAGGAACCAAGTAAAACGATAGACAGTATCTCAAATCCAGAAGCACTTAGCCCTAAGATTAATATTGATAAAAATTCGAACACATTAAAAACGATTAAAAATAAAATTAAATACCCCTTTGGAATTGAATCTTTATGCGACCTGCAAAATCTATGTCTAGAGTTACATCAATATATTGAGATAAATCGTAAAGATTGGAATGAACTATTCCAATTCACAGAACCAGAAATATTCTTCTCATCCTACAGCGTTATAAAAGAAATCTTAGATGTTATAGCGCAAAATATTAATGACATCTATTCTATATACACGGCTTCTAATAGACCAGATATTGATGACTATTATAAAGACTGGGTACGAAATAAAAATATTCAATTTCTTTCAAAATCAGAGTTAAAATCACCTGAACATTATTTATACCTAATATATACATCATATGATTCATTCGATTGGACGATTAACTTAGACGAACTTTTCCGTGTCTTTTTAACACTGAATAAAGATAAAATCATTTATGATGTTAAACTACCTATTCACTTCCTCTTAGACCTTCAAAAGGTCATCGAACTCAGCTATGTAATAGCCTTCAAGGATGAAATCGAATTCGTCAACATTCTCCCCCTAGAAAATCAAGAAATGTAATACAAAACATTACCCCCTAAAAGTCATGATAACAGCATTAGAATCTAATATTGAGATTATTTTCAAACACCTCATGGTCGACGAGATCTTCCTCTGGAACTATAACCGCAATGGCATAGAACAGACCATTATACAGGTCCACACGCACAACAAACAACGTAGTAGAACAACCAGAGAAAGATGTCAACGTGCGCTAGATCAAATGGAAGGTTACCACTTTACATTCTATAATACCAGGAATGTGCAGTCCAGAATCGATGATGGGCTTGGCCGACTACATCTCAACTGCCAGCCCCACAACAGAATCTATCTTAATCCCGAGTATATAAACTCCGTAACACTTCCCGGCCTTAATACCGAAGAACTCATAGAGCGAACTAAGGAATACATAAAAAGAGAAAAGGACAAAATTACGGCCTTTATGGACGGCTATCATCTCTATTATAGCAAAGAAAACTATCCGAATGCAGCTTTTATGCTACACCAAGCGCTGGAAATATCTTTACGGATTGCACAAAAACTACTATTAGGTGTCGAAGAGCGCTCGCATTCGATCAAACAAAATATCGATTTTTTCAAACCTTATGACTCGGTACTGAGCGGTTTAATTGTTAACAAAGAAGAAGAACAAGCCATCAATAGACTTACAGACTCCTATACATTATCCCGATACCACCACAACTTTACGATGGATCTCCAGAAAATCGAATTCTGCAGGGATATTGCCGATCGCATACTCGTATGGATAAATGACTATGAGCAGGAGCTTGTTTCGGAAATTGAAGAAAAACACATTTCAAACGTAAACAAACCCATAACAATCATGGAAAAGAAAACAAACATCAATCATGACCACCGTGACCTTATCCACAATGCATTGGAAACCTATGGTCAGGTACACGGACTGTACTGTTTTGCCTATACCACACGTCAAGAGGGTCTGTGCAACCTACTAAATGTACAACAATCGCATAATGAGATACACCACTATTATCTCTTTGCAATTATGTCCAACCAAAATAGGCCTATTGTAGACCTACAAAACTGTGTTATGCAGTTACTACCGGAGAAGATTAAGATTACGCTAATAGCGGAGAGCCCCGAGCAAGTTGAAAAGAAATTGAACAAGGGAGATGTATTTCGAACTAACTTATTGCAATTGGCAGAGTGCTGGTATAGAGATAGGGAGTTTTTAAAGGAGGGAGTACAAATGCAAGACATGAACCTAATCTACCGTCAAGAATGTTGGACAAATCGTCACAGCAAAGTACGAGGTTTAAACCTCGCTTTAAAAGAGTGTAGTTATGACATGGGATTAGGGACCATGGCTTATTTACTCGCTCTTTCTCTAGAGCAAAGTTGTCTTTCATTACTAAATGACCACCTAAATTACACTCCAAATAGCACAAACTTAAATTATTTAATGGACATCTGTGAAGTCTTCTACCCCACCATCTCTTCCGTTTTCGGCCGTCATAACGAACGACAACAAACTATATTTTCATTATTGATAGAAGCTCAAAACAAATACAGATACTCAGCCACATTTATTATAGACCCTGCAAAGCTGGAAGTCTTGAAAGACAATATAGCGCAATTTTCCGACGATGTTAGCAACTTCATAAGAGCCCATTTCCAACAACAAAAAGAATTACAAGAAGCCACTAAAACCGAAAATATCGAACAATGCGCGTGATAGAGAGTAAAATGCCTCGGTGCATCTTCTGCATCGAGGCTTCTAAATAACACTACACCCACTTTGTTCCTCCTTCTGGAATAGTTTTCAGTACGGGTGCTGACTCCCGGATCACATCCTTCATTAACTTGCCATCCCGAATCCGAAAGACTTCTAATATATCCGCGGCCATAAAAGCCTGACTGTTGGACAAATCGTCACAGCAAAGTACGAG
>JAITLW010000404.1 GCA_031277715.1 Sphingobacterium sp.
ATCCCGCTGGGATTCGAACCCAGGACCCATACATTAAAAGTGTATTGCTCTACCAGCTGAGCTACGGAATCCTAATTCTTTATATCGAATTATACTTCGTTTGTTTGAAGTGTTGCAAAAGTAGACATTTTAATGGTTTTTACAAACATTTATCTGCTTTTTTTGAGGTACAATTTAAAACAGACTCATTATTAAACCATTAAATTATCAATCATTAATAGCCTTCCACAACATATCCTTCAAAGGAAGAATATTTTTGTTAGCAACAGATGAAATAAAAATATAAGGAATATCTTTAGGCAACTCAGCCTTCATCTGTTCCTCCAATTCTTCATCCAACATGTCCGATTTAGTGATCGCCAACAAGCGGGGTTTTGTTAAAAGCTCGTCATTATAAGAGGTCAACTCATTTAATAAAATATTGTACTCCTCCTCTATCGTGCGATCTGTATCCGCAGGAACCATAAAAAGAAGAACAGAGTTGCGCTCAATATGTCTCAAAAACCGAATACCTAAACCCTTGCCTTCCGAAGCTCCTTCTATAATCCCTGGAATATCGGCCATCACAAACGATTTATTATCACGGTAACCTACTATCCCTAGATTCGGGACAAGGGTTGTAAACGGATAATTAGCAATCTCGGGCTTTGCAGCCGAAACTACAGACAGTAAAGTAGATTTTCCGGCATTCGGAAAACCAACAAGACCAACGTCTGCCAATACCTTAAGCTCAAGAATAATCCATTGCTCCTTTCCTGGAAGACCAGGCTGTGAAAAACGTGGCGTCTGCTGTGTAGAACTCTTAAAGTGCCAATTTCCTAAACCACCCTTTCCTCCTTCAGTAAGAATCTTTGTCTCCCCCTCTTCGGTTATTTCAAAGAGAATCTCACCCGTCTCTGCATCCTTAGCAACTGTACCTAAAGGAACTTCTAGTATATCATCGCTACCATTGGCACCGGTCCTCAAAGCTGAGCCCCCCGGTCCACCCGGTTCCGCAATAATATGCTTGCGATACTTTAAATGTAGTAAGGTCCAATGCTGTGTCGAACCTTTTAATATAATGTGTCCTCCTCTACCTCCATCTCCACCGTCTGGACCACCCTTGGCCGTGAATTTGTCACGATGCAAATGCGAAGATCCTGCCCCTCCATGCCCTGACCGACAACACACCTTTACATAATCAACAAAATTTGAACCCTGAGCCATATACTTTTTATAAAATAAAATTAAGCGTTGTAATTATCAATCACTTGAGACAATTCAGTAAAAATTGTTTCAATCTCGCCTATGCCATTTACTTTAGATAATTTACCTTGAGCTTCGTAATAAGGAAGTACATGAATAGTTTTTCCAAAATACTCTTCTATACGTTTCTTAAGTTTATCCGCTGCATCATCAGCACGTCCAGAGATTTCTTGACGTTTAGCGATACGCTGTGTTAATTCTTCTTCATTCACATCGAGTGCAATCACTCCAGTGATAGCACTGTTATTATCAGTCAAAAACTTATCTAACGCTTCTGCTTGTGCCACAGTACGTGGGAAACCATCAAAAATAAAACCTTTTGCCTGTGGATTTTGCTTGATTTCTTCCTCCAACATAGCAATAGTAATTGAATCTGGCACCAAATTTCCATCAGCAATAATCTGACTTACTTGTTTACCTAATTCGGTTTGACCTTTGATATGTGCACGGAAAATATCTCCAGTAGAAATATGCACAAGATTGTATTTACTGATAAGTTTTTCTGACTGTGTACCCTTTCCTGCTCCTGGAGGACCGAATAATACAAGGTTTAGCATAGTATTGAGTAATTTTTGATGACAAAAATAAAAGCCTAATCCGGTTAAGAGAATTAGGCTTTTCAGTTAACTAAAGTGCGCTCCAAGGGAGTCGAACCCCTAACCTTCTGATTCGTAGTCAGATGCTCTATCCAATTGAGCTAGGAGCGCAGCGACCATAACTTAAAAGAATAACCTTTTCGTTTTTGGTGTTGCAAATATAGCTATTTAAAAGCTTTATGCAAACATTTTTATAATGTTATTCATAATCGCCCAATTATCGCTATTTATTTGCCCTAAAGTAAAACACGGGAAGAGGTCATTCCCTCTTCCCGTGTCCTTACTGAATATATTGTATTGCTATTAATTATTAATGCTTTACATCCATTTCGTCAACATACTCTTCGTTCGGCACATAATCTGCAACAATCAACTCTTTGTAGTTAACATCCTCTCCTTTACCAAAACGTCGTTGTAAACTATCAAAAAGAGAGTATACCACAGGCACGACGACTAATGTCAGGAACATCGAAGACAATAATCCCCCGATAATTACGATAGCTAGTCCTCTATTCGTATCGGCAATACCTCCGGTCGCCATAGCGATAGGAATCATACCAAACACCATGGCTATGGTAGTCATTAGAATCGGACGAAGACGGGCATGATTGGCTGCCACCAAAGCATCGTGCGTACTGGCTCCGGCAGTCTTTTTATGATTGGCAAAATCGACCAGTAGAATAGCATTCTTAGCAACCAAACCAATCAACATGATTATACCTAAAATCGTAAAAATATTAAGTGTCTGGTTGGTCAATGCCAACAACAATAATGCGCCAATAAATGATAACGGAATAGAAAACAATACCACAAATGGCGTAGCAAAGTTATCATACAAGGCCACCATTACTAAGTAAACTAATATAATCGACGCCAAAAGTGCTACTCCTAATGTTCCAAAACCTTCTTCTTGGTTTTCCATATTACCACCCCACATTGTAGATACTCCTGTTTTCTTTTGTAGCTTATCAAATTCGACTTTCCACTCCTGAGCTACTGTTCCTGCAGGACGACCAATAACCTGAGCCTTCACTGCGACAGAAGGAGTCTTATCTCTTCGCTCCAACAATGTTGGCCCCGAACCGTAAGAAATGTCTGCAAACTGCTCTAAATTAATTGGAGTGCCTTGGTTATTGATAAATTTCAGCTTGCGCACATCATCAATACTCGCTCTTCCTTTGTCGTCAAATTGTATATTGATATCATACTCATTGTCACCAGCGCGGAATTTATTGTCCGTATTACCAGAGAATGCTACCTGCATCGTACTACCTACTGTAGCTACATTGAGGCCAAGTGAAGTCATTTTATCCCGATCCACTTTTACGTTGATCTCTGGATTACCAGCCTCTGAAGACAATCTTACCTGCGAAGATCCTGGGATCTTCTTTAAGATATCCGCCGCTTGATTGGCAAACTCTAATGCATCTTCCATAGAAGTACCTATGACAGTCAGGTGCACAGGTGCTTGTTCAGCTCCCATAAGCCCCATATTCACAGTCCGTACAATCGCTCCTACCAACTCGTTTTCAAGCTCACGCTTCAATTCTGCAGAATAGACCTTCGAGTTCAAAATACCGACATACTCGTCTTTTAATATAACGTGGATTTCTGATTTATATCTTGATCCAGATACACCACCCATACCACCGTCACTAGATTGACCTACTGTCGTAATCAATCGCTTAACTTCTGGCTTTGATGCTATCCAATTTTCCGCACGCTGCGTCAACTGATTTGTCATCTCTAGCGAAGCATCTTTTTCCAGCTCAAACTGCATCATAAACTCACCCTTGTCATTCGCTGGGAAAAAGTCACCACCGATATAACCTAGGATCGGTAAAGATAAAGAACCAAAAAATAGAACAAGCGATACTAAGAGGGTCGCTATTTTATTTCCTCTAGTCTTTAATGACCATTTCAAAATATCAGAAATCCAATGCGTAAATTTGGAAAGGCCACGTTCGAACCCTAGAATTATCCTTCCAAAAAATGAACTTGAATTGATATGTTCTAATCGTCCAAAACGGGAATACAACCAAGGAACTACTGTAAATGATACAAGTAACGATAAGCCTGTAGCAATGATAACGGTAACACAGAATTGAGCTAAGATATTTGCCACTAAACCTGTAGACATCGCTATCGGTAAAAACACGACCACGATTACTAAAGTAATTGCTGTTACGGTAAACCCAATCTCGGCAGCACCATCGTACGCCGCACGCACCTTGTTTTTGCCCATCTCCATATGACGGTGCACGTTCTCGATAACCACAATAGCATCATCGACCAAGATACCCACCACCAGTGACAAACCTAATAGGGACATCAGATTTAACGTATACCCCATAAAATAGAAACCGATAAAAGTCGCTACAAGAGATAATGGAATCGCCACCATCGTAATTGCCGCATTACGTAAACTATGCAAGAAAAATAGCATAATAAACCCTACCAAGATGACAGCTACGACCAAATCTTTCATTACGTGATTCGCCGAATCTAAAGTGTACTCACTGGAGTCATTCGCAACGAGAACTTGTATCCCCTCCTTCTTGTAATCTTGCTCTATCCCGCTAATAACGTTTCCATCCTTATCATGGGTTGCAATAGTTTTTTGTACAAGCTTAGATACCGCTACAGCATTGGCATCAGACTGCTTAAACACCTGCATCAAGATTGTATTCTTACGATCCAACCGTGCAATTTTCTCTATCTCAGCTACACCATCCTGTATATCGGCTATATCACGCAAGAATACAGTCACCCCAGCAGGTGTAGTGACAGGTAAATTACGCAACTCCTCAACAGAAGTAACTTTTCCAGCAAGGCGGATCGTGTTACGTTTTTCAGCAGACTGCACACTTCCTGTAGGGAAATCCATATTCGAAGAAGCAATAACCTGCTGTATCTGACTGATATTTAACCCATATCCCTCGAGCTTCTCAGGATCAACCTTCACTTGTATCTCACGCTCTTCACCACCAATCATATCGACCTTTGCAACCCCGTTTATACGAGCAAAAACAGGTTGTATCTTTTTATCCAAAAGATCATACAACTCCTTTTCAGACAAGCTAGAGGTAACAGCCAAACTCATAATTGGCATATCATCCAGTGAAAATTTATTCAAAATCGGAGGATCTACATCATCCGGCAAATCATTCAGAATTGAATTTATTTTCCGTTGCGCGTCGGTCAACAAAAAGTTTACATCCGCTTCATCATTCAATGTCACCGCAACTACAGATACACTCTCCATTGAAGTCGCTTCGATTTTCTTCACCATCTCGAGTGAAGAAATAGCATCCTCAATTTTTTTGGTTACCGTATTTTCAACCTCCGTAGGCGATGCACCAGGATATACAGTCTGAATCAAAATAACTTTGATATCAAACTTAGGGATAAGCTCATACCCCAATCGGGTATAAGAGAATATACCGCCGAGAATCAAAATGATAAACATCACTATGATTAAACTCGGCCGTTTTATCGAAATTTCAGAAATCTTCATATTATACTACTGTCTTTTCAACTTGTTTATTTGATAATAGAAATAGGTGCTTGATCAGAAACATTAATCTGTCCAGAAATAATCACCTGATCTCCCGCATTTAACCCTTCTAACACTTCGATAAAATCACCAAAACTTCTTCCTGACTTGACCGTCGTAGCAACTGCTTTTCCGTTTTTCACAGTATAAACCTTGTTGTCACTCACGGAACCTAAAAACGCCGTACGTGGCACAACAAGCACATTAGCGGTTGCATCGTCTCCAAATCTCGCTGTACCGTACATACCTGCACGTCACTCATTATTCGGGTT
>JAITLW010000029.1 GCA_031277715.1 Sphingobacterium sp.
TGAAGAACTGGCAGAAAACTTTAATGATATTAAAGCGCAGGAAATACGAGCGATCGTGAAACCTACCTTTAAGATAACAAAAAACTTAATCTACAGCGGAACATTTGCTGTCCGTAAGAATGTGAATAAGATAAGTCATATCGCAACTGAGCGGTCCAACATGGCTAATGCCTATAGGGTAGACTATAATGATGTGTTAAGGGATCAGAATCCATTACTTTACCAGGATCCGAATGATCCTTATGCGTACAAAGAGACTATTTTGCCAGAAGGGGGATTTCGTTATCTATGGGATAACACACAATCGTTTTGGAGTGTTCGGAATCAACTGGCTTATAACGAAACTATAGGTCTACATAAAATTAATGTATTGGTTGGTGGTGAAATTGAAAAAACGTATGTGGATAGAGTTTATACGAAAGCTTATGGATACATGTATTATGGTGGTAAAATAGCTGCTCCTTCGAGATTGGCCATGGCTTATGCGATAAACAAAAATGATCCAACCTATGTGGAACAATTTCAGGATAGAAGGAATGTGGGATTCTATGCGAATATACAGTATACATTTAATGACCGGTATAATTTTGATATCTCTGGTCGGCAAGATGGTAGCAATATGTTTGGACGCATGCAAAGAACCAAGTTCTTGCCAAATTACGGGGTGGGATTTTCGTGGAACATCGATCGTGAAGGATTTTTTGAAGCGATTAATACCAACAGAACGATTGACTATTTGAAGTTTCGTGTGAGTCATGCATTGCGCGGGAATAGTTTTGAAACATCACCGATGCTAGATGCCAACTATTTTAACCTTCCGAGATTGGATGCAACAAATAATGCTAAGGGTATCAATGTATTGGCTCCTGAATTACACAATCTGGCTTGGGAAAAAGATTATACCACAAATCTTGGAGTGGATATCTCTTTATTCAACCGCTTGACATTAGCTGCGGAGTATTATCATAGAAAGAATAAAGATTTGGTTGTTGCATTTAATGTGGCGCAAGAAGATGGATTCACAACAAAGAGAATCAATTTTGGGTCAATGACCAATAAAGGTTTTGATATTACATTGGGGTATCGTAATCTATTGAATAAAAGAGATTTTCATTGGGATGTTAACCTGATTTATGGCTATGTGAAGAATCAGCTTTTAGATGGAGAATTGCAGTCGGCATTATTATCTCAGATTACAAACCCATTGGGATATCCTTTGACGGGCTACCCGTTGGAGTCATTGTATGGATTTAACTATTCAAGATTAAATTCAGAAGGACGGCCAGTATTCAATGGAGCAAATGGTGAGGTGAATGGTATTGTCTCAACGTCGAGGGACCGCTCTCTAATAACTTATCTTGGATCCAGACAGCCAACAGGTACAGGTTCTATTTCCAATTCTTTCCAATATAGAGGAGTAGAGCTACGTGTGTTTTTAACTTATTCGCATGGTCATAAGGTGTTTACCAGCCCTATTGCTACACGTGTGTATGATGATTCAGGTTCGAAATCAGGAGATTTGAATTATAGATGGCAGACGATTGGCGATGAACAGCACACGAATATTCCCGGAATGCTAAGTACTATTCAGCGTATATATCTAGGAACAGTAAGCAATATGGACGAGACGGCCTATAATAGATCTGATTTTCGCGCCGCTGATGCAAGTAATTTAAGGATTAGCGAAATTTTGTTGGCATATGATTTAGGAAAAAATGTGTTCCAGCGTTTCCCTTTTGTTAAGAATGCAAGATTGATGCTGTCAGCGAATAATATTTATTATTGGTCTAGTGGTAGATTGAGAGGAGTAGATCCAGACTTGTACCTTTCTGGTGGAACGGCTTTGCCAAACCCAAAATCATACACTATGCGTTTAACATTTGGCTTTTAGGAGGAATAAAGATGAAATATTTAAATAGAATTATAGTATTAGTAGTCGCATTAAGCTTCCTTAGTTCTTGTGAGAAATTTTTGGATGCTCCCTACGATAATAGGGTAGAAATAGACGACAATGAGAGTATTGATCTGTTGATAGTAAATGCGTATCCAGCGCGTGCGGATCTCTTTACAGAGATCATGACGGATAATCTACATCACTATGCATCGACTATGCAAGCGAGTAACGGAGCTACTTACATTCCTATATATAAATGGGAAGATGAGTATTCGGACGCGATAACTACCGCAACGCCAACATACGCATACTCACATTATTATAAAAAGGTCTATGAGGCAAACTTAGCCTTAGAAGCGTTAGAGACAACAAAGGGGGATAAGGTGCATGCAATGGCGCTGAAAGGTGAAGCTTTGTTGTTGCGTGCGTACAATTATTTTGCTCTGGTAAACTTGTTCTCTCTGCACTATGATGAAGCGGATAATGATAAGAATCTAGGAGTTCCCTTGATCTTGGAGGTGCCTAAAGACAATAGAGGGCTATATAACAGAGCAACAGTAAAAGAGGTGTATGCACAAATAGATAAAGATGTGGAAGAAGGATTGGCATTGATGAAACAAGGTATTTCATTTGTCCCCCGCAGTCCATATCGTTTTAATCTGGCCAGCGCTTATGCTTTTTTATCACGGATAAATTTATATAAAGGAAAGTGGGAAGAAGCGGCTAAGTATGCCGACCTCGTAGTCGCAGAAAAGGGCGTAATTGTCCGTAAGATGAGTGAGGATGTGTGGCGTAAATCGAATACAGATGAAAAATTCTGGGCTCAGGAAATTATGAATCCAAGTATTCATCCGAATTTATTACTAGTCAATCAGGTAACATCGATCTTCCTGTGTCGTCCATTCGGATATCGATTGGGAGGATTTTATGTGGCGCACAATATGTTTTATACAACGCCTTCTACTGACTATAGATGGGCCCACTTCAGCTCAGGTGGTACGGTAATCGATAGTGTAGCACTGCCTGTAAAATATGGAAACCAACCGAATAATCCGAATGCAGTTCAGGTAAGGTACGATTGTTTTACCATGGAAGAGGTATTACTGAATCGGGCGGAGGCAAACTTGAAGAAAGCCGCTCCTGATATTACCAAAGCAATGGCTGATATAGAAGCAATTCGTAAGGAACGTTTCAGTACAGCTAACTATAGAGCATTGGCCACACCGGCTACGGTGACGGCGGCGCTGGATGTGGTGATGAAAGAGCGGAAATTGGAGTTGATAGGACAAGGATATAGATGGTATGATATAAAGCGTTTAGGTATCGAGATAGAACATCGTATGATCCGTACCGATGGTAAGACTGCAATCATTTTAAAGCCAAACGATTTACGGACAGCAATTCAGATACCGGTTCAGGCGCGTGTAGGTAATCCATTATTGGAAAATCAATTGAACCCTAGATAGAAACAATTATGAAAAAGCTTATTTATTTGATAACTGTGCTTACCCTTTTTGTAGGATGTAAAAAAGATAATTATCCGTTGGGAGAAGTTGATGAGACGGTGGATTATTTTTCAAAAAAGGAGGTGAAGCCTAAGTCGCAATGGAATGAATTAGATTATCTATGTGATTCTATTCAAAAAGCATATGGAGTAGAGATTATTTATGAGTATACCCCACGAATTATCGCAGGTTCCACATTTTTTATGCCTCCGCAGTATGATAAAGCGCTACCTTATACTAAGGTAATGTTGAACAAGATTTGGCTTAAGCCACTTAAGGAAACCTTTCCCGTGTTTTTTAAAGGGGAAACTCCTATTGAGTTTATTTTGGCTGGAGGATATGTACATTTTAACGATCCAACGACTACGGCAACCGCTGCTGGGGCGGGGATGAATGGACAGTTTTATCGGCTTGGAATGGGAGGCGTCAATAGCTTCTCGACGAGTAAAACTTGGCTTAAGGATCATATTGTTACATTGTACCACGAGCATGCCCATCAGATAGATCATAAATATGGCCGAGGATATTTGTTCGATCGAGTTTCGCAAGGAAAGTATTATGGACTGACCGGATATTCGTCAAAAACTGAAGCACAGGCGCAAGCGGATGGATTCTGGAAGGGATATGGAGGATATGCTCCTGAAGAAGATTTTGCAACCAATGTAGAATACATGGTAAGATATTCCGAATCCTGGATTAAAGATAAGATTACTGTCAGCAAAAGTCAGGATCTTGAGAAGAAGTATAAGATGGTGCATCAGAAGTATATGGATATGGGGGTGGATTTACATAAACTTCACCTTATGGTAGACTCCGTGGTGAATAAGGTTAATTATTAAAAACGATGATCATGAAGAAAGTATTCCATAATTTAATTATTATAGCAAGCCTCTTGGTGCTGATAACCTCTTGTGAAAAGGATAATATCAGTAATGGCTATTTTGATGCTAATCTAGAAAGACAGGAAAAGGTGGCGCAAGAGGCTAAAAAAGTATTTGCCTCGTCCGAAACGGGGTGGGTCATGATGGCTAAAGTTGGCTTGAATTCGGAGGTATATACACCAATTGTCCTGAAATTCGATACGGTTAAAAACCGTGTCTTTGTCAAGACAGTATATGGAGAAACGGCTGAAACAGAATCCTTTTTTAGGATAACGAATGGTACAGGTGCTCCACAATTAATCTTTACTT
>JAITLW010000216.1 GCA_031277715.1 Sphingobacterium sp.
CTAGTAGCACTCTCCAATGAAACTACAGGAACACCACAAAACTTGATAAACTTATTGAACAGGTCTTCATTATAGTCTGCTTCTTTATCTTTCAAAGAAGGAAAACTACGCAGTCCTAAAATATCGCAATATTCTCCCATTACAGCAGCTGCCTCGCGTATATGCTCTACAGTAGTGCCATTCATAACAACACCATCCTGGGTCTCTAAAGCCCATCCGTCCTTGTCCATATTCATCACCATCACATTCATACCTAGATTCATTGCTGCCTTCTGGGTACTAAGACGCGTACGGAGACTCGGATTCAAAAACACCAAGCCTAAGGTTTTATATTTACCTAACGATTCATTAGCATTAGGATTAGCCTTTAGTTGAAGTGCCTCTTGTACAACCTCTTCTAGGCTATCGACGTCTTCAACGGAAAAAAACTTCTTCATCTTCTAAAAATAATTATTATTACGAAAAGTCCCTAACTATGCCTCTTTCAATCTTTCATCCAAGGCTTCTAAAAACCTGTCGGCAATCGCTTTGTCTATATTCAGAGCTGGAAGAACACGGATAACATTAGGCTTTGCTTCTCCTGTAAAAATACGATTCTTGGTCAGCAGATCCTTCTTCACATTAGATAGCTCGACAGGAAGGTCGATTCCGATCATAAGTCCTCTACCTCTCACTTCGTTAACTTTATCGAATCCTTTTAATTCGGAAATCAAGTATTCACCCACCACACGTGCATTATCCATTAACCTCTCTGTTTGGAAGATTTCCAGAACAGAGACGGCAGCGGCACAAGCTAAATGGTTCCCGCCGAAGGTTGTTCCCAACAAGCCATAAGAAGCTTTATATTTGGGAGAAATACTGATCGCACCTATAGGAAATCCATTTCCCATTCCCTTGGCCATCGTATAGATATCCGCCTTTATAGCGGCGTAGTCATGTGAATAAAAGATACCCGTTCTTCCATAACCACATTGTACTGAATCAGCTATAAATGTAGCTCCATACTCGTCACATAATTGTCTAATCAGTCGTAAAAATGAAACAGAAGCTTCACGTATACCACCAACACCCTGAATACCTTCGATAATGACAGCTGCAACCTCATCACCATAAGCAGAAAATGCCTCAGACAAGGCTTCCTCATCATTAAAGGGCAAGAAGACAGCATTATCTGTCTGATTTACCGGGGCTACAATAGCCGGATTATCTGTAACTGCTACAGCCAATGATGTACGTCCATGAAAAGCTTTAGAAAATGAGATTACCTTTTTTCTTCCTGTATGGAACGAAGCGAGTTTTAACGCATTCTCATTAGCTTCGGCTCCAGAGTTACACAAAAATAAAGCGTAATCTTCCTTTCCAGAAACCTCCCCTAGCAACTTCCCTAATCGCTTCTGAATTGGAATCTCGATAGAATTGGAATAAAAGCCAATTTCGTTAAGTTGGGATGTAATCGAATGAACATAATGCGGATGCGTATGCCCTACTGATATGACTGCATGACCTCCATACAAGTCTAAATATTCGTTACCTTCAGCGTCCCAAACAGCTGAGCCCTTGGCTCTCACGATATTAATTGGGTTGACAGGGTAAACATCAAACAAATTCATGAGCCTGATATTATTTAAGGTTGATAAAAAACTGTGTACAAATATAGTTAAGACATACTTAATACACTATGAAAAAACGTTTTAAAATATTCGAAAAAAAGAACAAAAAAAAGCCTATCATCGCTGATGATAGGCTTTTATATCTAGAATAGAAAAAATTAGTCTTTTTTCTCTTCTGTAGCAGGAGCTTCTTCTGTAGCAGGAGCTTCTTCAGTAGTAGCAGCTTCTTCAGCTTTTACTTCTTCAACAGCAGTTTCTACTACCTCTGTGCCTTCAGCGCCTTTTTTCTTAGCACCACCGCGACGGCGAGTAGTTTTCTTCTCAGCTTTAGCTTCTTTGCCATAAACTTCGTTGTAATCTACCAACTCGATGAAAGCCATCTCAGCGTTATCGCCTAAACGGTTTTCCATCTTAATGATACGAGTATAACCTCCTGGACGTGTAGCTACTTTCTCAGATACTTCACGGAACAAAATAGTTACCGCTTCTTTATCTTTTAAGTAAGCAAATACAGTACGACGAGAGTGTGTCGTATCGTTTTTAGATTTTGTAATCAATGGCTCAACGTAAGTACGTAATGCTTTAGCTTTTGCTAAAGTAGTAGTGATACGTTTGTGTTTGATTAATGAAGTCGCCATATTAGCTAACATCGCCTTACGGTGACTGTCAGTGCGGCCTAAGTGATTTACTTTTTTTCCGTGTCTCATTTTCTTAGTGTTTTTTCGTGCGTACCGTCCTTCATCAGAGCAGCGAGTAAAAACTGAGGATCTACGACTTTATTTCAATTTAAAATTCAGTCTTTTTTCCTTTCACTGTATTCTTTGCTCACGACAAGGGGAATTACGCAACAGGTCGCTTTATTTTATTTATTATTATTCTTCGTCTAGTTTAAACTTCGACAAGTTCATTCCAAATGACAAACCTTTCGATTTAACCAATTCTTGAATTTCACTTAAAGACTTTTTACCAAAGTTACGGAACTTCAACATATCAGCTACGTCGTAAGTTACCAACTCAGCCAAAGTACGAATATCCGCCGCTTTCAAGCAGTTCAATGCACGTACAGAAAGATCCAAGTCAACTAATTCTGTTTTCAACACCTTACGCATATGTAAGATTTCTTCGTCAACAACTTTAGTTTCTTCTTTAGCTTGAGACTCCAACAACATGTTCTCATCAGAGAACAACATAAAGTGCTGTATAAGAATACGAGCTGCTTCTTTCAAAGCATCTTCTGGGTGAATTGAACCATCTGTAGAAATATCCAACAACAATTTCTCGTAGTCAGTTTTTTGCTCTACACGGTAGTTTTCAATAGTATATTTGACATTCTTAATCGGAGTGTAGATAGAATCTATAGCGATTAGTCCTACAGGTCCATCAACTACTTTATTCTCTTCTGCATTTACGTAACCACGTCCCTTAGCAACAGACAACTCTACTTCAATAGTAACAGAGCTCTCCATATTACAGATTACGAAGTCTGGATTCAATACAGTAAAGTTGTTAGAAAACTTAGTTATATCACCAGCTTTGAATTGTTCTTGACCATTGATAACTACAAAAATCTTCTCGCTGTCACCTTGTTCACCTGTTTTTTGAAAACGAACTTGTTTCAAGTTAAGGATAATCTCAGTTACGTCTTCTGCTACACCTTTAATCGTAGAGAATTCGTGTGACACGCCCGAAAATCTTACCGACGTAATTGCATATCCTTCTAGAGAGGACAATAAAATACGGCGTAAAGCATTACCAATAGTAACACCAAAACCTGGCTCTAATGGACGAAATTCGAAAGTACCATCAAAATCTGTAGATTTTTGCATGATAACTTTATCCGGTCTTTGAAATGCTAAAATTGCCATTTATAATATTTTAATATTTTTCAACAATGTGTATCTTAACAGCATATGCATAACTCCTTTATCATGAAAGGAATTATGCATAGCTATTAATTATTATTTAGAGTACAACTCTACGATTAAGTTCTCTTTAATATTCTCAGGAATATCAGCACGCTCTGGGTATGTTAGGAACTTACCTGTCAATCCTTTAGCGTCCCACTCTAACCAACCGTATTTGTTGATTGTTCTTCCCGCTACAGAATTAGAGATAGCCTCTAATGCTTGTGAGCGCTCACGAACAGCGATGACATCACCTGGACGAATGCTATATGATGGAATGTTAACGACATTACCGTTAACAGTAATATGCTTGTGTGAAACTAACTGACGAGCAGCAGCACGGGTAGTTGCGATACCTAAACGGTATACTACGTTATCCAAACGAGCTTCTAATAATTTCAAGAAGTTCTCACCTGTAATACCTTGCTTTGCAGCTGCTTTAACGAATAGGTTAGAGAACTGACGCTCTAAAACACCATAAGTATATTTAGCTTTTTGTTTTTCTAACAACTGAATAGCGTATTCAGATTGCTTTCCTCTTCTTTTAGATGGACCATGTTGTCCAGGAGGATAATTCTTTTTTTCTAATGCTTTATCAGGGCCAAAAATTGGTTCTCTGAATTTACGTGCAATTTTGGACTTAGGTCCTGTATATCTTGCCATTTCTTTCTCTGTTTGAAGTATCTATCAGTCTTTAACTGATGAATCTTAATCTTAAACAATAATATTATTAAACTCTTCTACGTTTTGGAGGACGACAACCGTTGTGAGGAAGTGGAGTAATATCCTTGATAGTAGTTACATCAATTCCTACAGTTTGTAAAGTACGGATAGCAGACTCACGTCCAGCACCTGGTCCTTTAACGAAAACCTCAACTTTGCGCAATCCTAAATCGTGAGCAACTTTACCACAGTCACTTGCTGCTTGTCCTGCTGCATATGGAGTGTTCTTTTTAGAACCTCTAAAGCCCATTTTACCAGCCGACGACCATGAGATAGTTTGACCAGAATTATTAGTCAAAGTAATAATAATGTTATTAAAAGTAGCATTGATGTGAGCTTGACCAACAGGCTCAATTACAACGATACGTTTTTTTGCGACTTTTTTGCTTTTAGCCATTTCTTACTTGTTATTTAGTAGCTTTTTTCTTGTTTGCAACTGTTTTACGTTTTCCTTTACGGGTACGTGAGTTGTTTTTTGTACGTTGACCACGAACTGGTAAATGCTTACGGTGACGTAAACCACGGTAACAACCAATATCCATCAAACGTTTGATGTTCAATTGAACCTCTGAACGCAAAGCACCTTCTACTTTGATTTCGTCATTAATAATTGTACGAATAGCAGCCAATTGATCATCGTTCCACTCGGAAACTTTAACATCTTGACTAATACCTGCTTTATCTAAGATATAAGCGGCAGTCGCACTACCAATACCAAAAATGTAGGTAAGGCCGATAACTCCTCTTTTGTTTTTAGGTAAATCTATACCTGATATCCTTGCCATATAATATTTTAAGCGATTTTGTTAATTAATTATCCCTGACGTTGTTTGAATTTAGGGTTCTTTTTGTTGATTACAAAAATCTTTCCTTTACGACGGATGATCTTACAATCCGCGCTACGTTTTTTTACTGATGCTCTTACTTTCATTTTACTAAATTATTAAGCTCTTCGCAGAGCAATACCTTATTTATAACGATATGTTATCCTTCCTTTAGTCAAATCATAAGGAGACATTTCCAACTTAACCTTGTCTCCAGGTAAAATCTTGATATAATGCATACGCATTTTCCCAGAAATATGAGCAATAATTTCGTGCCCATTTTCTAATTCTACCCTAAACATAGCATTAGATAATGCTTCTTTGATAACACCGTCTTGTTCTATCGAGGCTTGTTTAGCCATATATCAATTACTTATTAACGTTTTATAGCCTGCACCAACAGGAGTGCAAAGATAAATAAAAATATTGAAACCCAACTACTTTTTATTCAAAACTTTCTCTACCTCATCAAAATTCAACAAGACATCTGGCTGTCCCTTTCGTATAGCAACCATCTGTTCAAAATGCGCAGACAGCTTACCATCGATTGTACTTACAGTCCATCCATCTTCCCAAAAACGGACCCCACTTTTGCCGGCATTAATCATTGGTTCAATACAAATCACCAATCCCGGTTCTAATTTAGGTCCCGAACCACGCTTTCCATAGTTAGGCACTTCGGGTTTCTCATGCAAATGCAATCCGACTCCATGCCCTACCAACTCCCTTACAATTCCAAAATTATAAGGTTGTACGTATTCTTGAATCGCAGATGAAATATCTCCAACTCGCTTGCCAGCCACAGCTTGCTCCACGCCTTTGTACAAAGATGCTTTTGTCACATCCAACAATTGCTGAGCTTCAGCCGAGACCTCACCTATTCCAAATGTGTACGCAGAATCAGAGATGAAACCTTTTAGGTTAACACCACCGTCGACGGACACCAAATCTCCATCCTTAATCTCGTAGTTGCTAGGAAACCCGTGAACTATTTGATCATTTACAGAAATACATAGGGAATAAGGGAAACCATGATAATTCAGAAACGCTGGTGTACCACCATTGTCATGAATAAAATCATAAGCCAACTTGTCTAATGACAACGTTGTTATCCCGGGCTTTATAACTTTAGCGATTTCGGCAAGTAAATGCGAGAGTACATTTGCAGACTCTCGCACTTGCTCGATTTGTTCTTCTGTTTTATAAATTACTTTAGACATCTAAAGATATTAAATAGCAGATTGATCATATCCTTCAACACCAGTAGCTGAACGACCTTTAACTCTTCCTGTCTTCATTAAGCCATCATAATGACGCATTAACAAATGTGACTCGATTTGTTGAAGGGTATCCAATACCACACCTACTAGAATCAATAGTGAAGTACCACCATAAAAATGTGCAAACTGGTTGTTAACACCTGCAGCACTTGCTATAGCTGGCATAATAGCAATGATTGCTAAAAATACTGCACCAGGGAAAGTAATACGAGAAATTACGTTATCTATAAATAGATTAGTATCATATCCCGGTTTAATCCCAGGTACAAATCCCCCGTTCTTCTTCATGTCTTCTGACATCTGTTGCGGATTTACCATAATAGCGGTATAAAAGAACGTGAATGCAATAATCAACACTGCAAACGTCACATTGTACGCTACCGAAGTAAAATTAGTCAATGATGTTAGAAAATCAGATTGAAGATTCGGGAAGAACTGCGCCAATGACATTGGTAAAAACATTATCGCCTGCGCGAAGATAATTGGCATTACACCTGCAGCATTCACCTTTAAAGGGATATACTGACGTACGCCACCTACCTGCTTATTTCCAACAATCTTTTTCGCATACTGAACCGGAATTTTGCGCACCCCTTGAACGATCAAAATAGTAAAGATCACAATGAAGAATAACGCGATAGCCTCGATCAAGATAGGGATGATACCGCCACCGCTTGGGCTCATTCTTGATGCCCATTCAGCAACTGCCCCTCCAGGCAATTGTGCGATAATACCCGCCATAATGATTAAAGAAATACCATTTCCGATACCTTTATCGGTGATTTTCTCACCCAACCACATCACAAACAACGTACCTGCAGTCAAAACAATAGCAGCAAGAACAGTGAACATAGGATCTGCAATAGTTTTTGCAGCTGGCTCAATTTGAGTTTTCACGTAAGCTACAGCTTGCACTAATGTGATCGCCAACGTCAGATAACGAGTTATCTGCGTCATTTTCTTACGGCCAGACTCACCTTCTTTTTGCATTTTCTGAAATGCAGGAACAGCAATCCCCAATAATTGTACAACGATTGATGCAGAAATATAAGGCATTACACCTAAAGCAAAGATAGCTGAACGAGAGAAAGATCCCCCGGCAAACATATCCAAAAGTCCAAGAAGGCCTTCTTTTTGCCCTGTAGCTAATGCATCTGGATTAACACCTGGCAATACCACGTGACATCCAATACGATAAATAAGAAGAAATAATAACGTATTGATAATACGATTACGTAAATCTTCAATTTTCCATATATTGGTTAAGGTTGTGATTAGTTTCTTCATGTATTAAAGTTTTACGATGGAACCGCCTGCAGCTTCGATAGCTTTCTGAGCTGAAGCTGAAAAAGCATGTGCTTTAACTTCAACTTTAGCACTGAACTCTCCACGGCCTAAAACTTTTACTAAGTCATTTTTAGAAACTAAACCATGCTCTTTCAATGTATCGAAATCAACTACCGTAAGGTTGTATTTTTCTACTAAACTTTGTAAAACGTCTAAGTTTACGCCATTGTATTCAACACGGTTTGCATTTTTGAAACCAAACTTAGGTACGCGACGTTGCAAAGGCATCTGACCTCCTTCGAAACCGATTTTAGTAGAGTGTCCTGAGCGAGATCCAGCACCTTTGTGACCGCGAGTAGATGTACCACCACGACCGGAACCTTGACCACGACCTATACGTTTTCTGCTTTTTGTTGAACCAACTGCTGGTCTTAAATTACTTAAGTTCATTTTAAACTAAGATTATGTTGCGCCTTCGCTTTCACTAAACAGGTCACAACGATTAACAATTAAATTATAAACAACTAATGGAAAGAACCGAAATTCTTTCCATAGTGTTATTTTAGATAGTCTCAATAGCTACTAAATGGTTCACTTTGCGAACCATACCGATAATAGCCGGTGTAGCCTCTACTTCTACTGAGTGGTTGATCTTTTTCAATCCCAAAGCCTCAATAGTTTTCTTTTGGCGCTCGCTTCTGTCGATAACGCTCTTTATCTGGGTGATTTTAATTTTTGCCATGATAATTAACCGTTAAATACTTTATTTAAATCGACACCGCGGTGT
>JAITLW010000140.1 GCA_031277715.1 Sphingobacterium sp.
ATCTTTTAAACAACTATATTACAAGCGAATAGCAACATCTCCAAAACAGTCCTACAAGCACGATCAACATCTCCAATCAAGCTCCTGAAATAGCAAAAAATCGTTTTTAAGGTAAATCACGATAGTCGTGACATCCATTTTCCATAGTTAAATTATCTTTCATAAGTAGTTTGGTCTGCCGTCCACGCCTAGTTTTACGTACTATGCGCTTCCTTAAAACACCGTGTAAAATTATTTTATTGCTATCATTTTTTCTAACAATGAAGCTCATTTTTTGACATATGTCAACCGGTAGTTTTATACCACAACTTATATAGGGCAATGATTTACTTGAGTAATCAATAGCAAGTACGCACAAGTTCGCAGTGACCTGTTCGCATCACCTCCTTCACTTCATCACCTCCTTCACCTCCTTCACCTCATATTATATATATTTAATATTTTTTTAACACTATCATAGTACTCACTTAATCTATTGTCGTTATACTAGTACACCAGCACCTAATTTAGCATGGAGAAGAAATTTTCGAAGGAACAGTTAGCAACCTTTTTAGCTTCAGAAAAAGATCATAGCACTGAGGAGATACGGGAGTACCTAAATACCGAAGAGGGCAAAGCCCTTTTGGAGGAATATTTTTATTCGGTATGGGGACAGAGTAGCTCTGCACAGCTCGATCCGCAAAGAGAGCAGGAGCTGTACCAAAAATTCTTATTCAAAAAGAACAGCATCGAAGAAGACTCCAAAGTGAAGCCTATAGAAATCAAACCTCGCAAGCGCTCCTACTTACGATATATTGCCGCAGCGGCTGTTATTCTAGCCTTGGGCTTGGGTATACGCCAATACTATTTCGACCATTCCAGTACAGATCAAGTCAATTCCACATTGACTTATTCCGGTCTGGATTCTGTAGCGACTGGACTGGGACAACGTGCAGAAGTCAAATTAGCTGATGGCTCCGTAGCACATCTTGGACCTATGAGTACCCTTTGGTATCCTAAAAAGTTTGCCAGTAATGAACGGCATATTATCCTAAAGGGCCAAGCCTACTTTGATGTAAGCAAAAACCCACATAAGCCATTCCGGATCTCAAGCCACAATTATATAACAACTGTACTAGGAACTACCTTTCTGATCGACTCCTACCAAGCCAATCACTACAAGCTGATGGTGTCCTCCGGCAAAGTTCAAGTAGAGAAAAAGAACGCTGCCAATGAAACCCAAGTCCTCGGTGTCCTCACGAAAGGACTAGAGTTGATTGATCAAAACAACGTCCCTTTAACAAAGGATGCCGATTTATTGAAATTGGAAGCATGGTTACACAAAGACCTTGTCTTTAATGGAGAGCGGTTACAACAGATTGTAGAAGAAATCAACAGAAACTACGACCTAGAAATTACGATTGAAAACAAACAACTCGAAGCACTTCCTATTACAACAATTATAAAACGGGGAACAAACATTGATCAGTTCTTAACCCAATCTGGAGAAATATTCGGATTCAAATTCAGTAAGAAAGGAAGGCAATACAGCATATACTAACCTACTAACTAATACCAACAATAATTATGAACAAGCCATGAAAGAATAGACTTAGAAAAACTATAGAACAGCTCTGATTATATTGGAGAGAATCATACGGCC
Organism: Sphingobacterium sp.; assembly: GCA_031277715.1. GTDB lineage: Bacteria > Bacteroidota > Bacteroidia > Sphingobacteriales > Sphingobacteriaceae > Sphingobacterium. Next base: position 1,643 of record JAITLW010000140.1, read on the forward strand.
GGCAGAATTTTCGACGCCCTACCGGCTTATGATCCGCTAATAGTATGTCCGTGAAGTACACAGGATTTAACCATTAATTATGTAAAGTTATGCAAAAAGGATCAAAAACAAATCCTTTAAAAAGAAAGATTTATATCTACCGCAAGCAATTATTTTTTTGGATGAAATTTTCGCTGGTTGTTTTATACCTAAAGGTGTTTCTAATTTCTGTTCTCTATGCCGAAAATAGCAAGGGGCAGTCTTTGGATATGAAATTAAATATCGAACTCAGTAACAGCAGCATCAAAGAAAGCCTGAATATGCTGGCTAAGAAAACAGACGTATCTATTTCGTACCGCGATGATGTTATCGGAGGCTATACGAAAAAAGTAAGTCTTTCTATTCAGAATAAGACGGCACGACAGGTGTTAAACCAGATTCTGGACCGAACAGATCTCGTATACCATGAGACAGGAACCTATGTCTTCGTCACGCAGAAAACCCAACAGAACACCATTTCTGGGGTAGTTTATGATGGTGCCGATCGTACCATCCTTCCGGGAGTCTCCGTTAGGCTTAAAGGCTACAACACATCCGTCATTAGTGACAGAGATGGCCGCTTTCAGATTCAAATCCCTCAGGGCGGTGGTACGCTGACATTTCAGTACCTGGGGTACCTGAAGCAGGAAATCAAATTTGACAAATCCAGCACAGCTATTCAGGTGTTTCTTAAGAAAACTTCGACGGAACTCAGCGAAGTAATCGTTAATACCAGAAAACGCGTAGCGACAGAGGCTGCCTTACTAGAAGAGCGCAGACTATCCTCTACCATTCAGGATGGTATATCTGCAGAGTTGATCGAACGAACCGCTTCCATCACTACAACTCAGGCCTTACAACGCGTGACAGGGGTTACCGTTACCGACGACAAATATGTCGCTGTCCGCGGTCTTGGTGAGCGAAGCGTTATAGGTCAGCTTAACGGAGTACGCCTAGCCTCTTCCAATCCAGACCGTAGTGCCATTCCTTTAGATTTGGTACCAGCCTCGCTATTGGATAATATCACTGTATACAAGACCGCTACCCCCGACAAGCCCGCCGATGCGGCATCTGCTATCATTGAGCTTAAAACCAAATCCATACCAGATACGATTACCTTAGAATTTATCGCACAGACGGGGTTCAATTCGAACATTGGATTCGGTGGCAAGTACAATAGCTTTAAGAATAATGACATGGGTATCGGTGGGCAGCGTATCAATAAAAAAAATCTACAAGACGATTTTCTTGCTCTCTCCCAACAGTATCCCAATGGGCTGGGCTCCATCCAAAAACTAATAACAGATCGCAACTACAGCCCTGAAGCCTGGCAAGAGGTAGACCGTATCAATGGTATCATGCAGCGCTTTGATCCTATTATGACGACACAATATGATCATGCCAAACCAAACCAGATATATTCCCTGACATTTGGGAATAACTATAAAGGCTTTGGCAATGGAAAAGTTGGGGTCATATTAGGCGGTAACTACTACAAAAGATACACTGACATCCGTGAAGGAATGCTAACCCAATATAGTGTCTATCAAGGTGTCGTCACCGGAAATCCCGATGTATACAGTCATCGTAATATTCCGAACTTCATAACCCCCAACCGCCTCTATATGGGGCGCTACCAAAACTACTTGGAAAATACAGGTACAGAAACCGTCAACTATGGCGTATTGGCTGGTATTGCGTATCGTTTCAATCCACGGCATGAATTAGCCTTCCAATACATGGGCTCATGGGGCGGTGAAAACAAAGCAGTCAATATGAATGGCGGTTACGAATATACCGGATTGCCCGGTACCGTAGACAGCTATATCTATTCCCTACAGCAGGCCTATCGGACATTAGATATATTTAACTTTCAGGGAGAACATAAATTTGGCACAGGCGAATTTGCACCACGATTGAGCTATAACGGCGCCACCTCCACTTCGGGCCAGAATGAACCAGACTATCGTTTTGCAGGGCTTGCAGTATATACACCCGATGGTGGCGGATACTATAAAAGGCCTTATTTTCAAGACGGTAGCACCGTCATGGCAGACACCTATAGTGAGCATCTCTACGCGTTGACATCTGGCTATGTAAATGGCTATGGTACCTATGGCATCATACAGGCCGAGCCCAACGGTCGCCGTTGGCGCGATTTAAAAGAGAAGAATTACAATTATAAAGCGGATTTCTCTTTCCCATTCTTCCTATTCGATGGTAAGCAGGAGTTCAAGACGGGAATCAACTATCTATTTAGAGACCGGACCTTCAATGAAAACCACATATTTATTCCTGGTTCTAATTTCGCTGGTAATAAAGCTATTCCACTTTATGATGTACAGGGAGACCTAGACCGGCTGGTAGGCCCCGAGATTATCGGGATCAAACCTCCTGCAGTACAGGGTGAGGGTGCTATGCCTATTGGAGGCTTCCTCTACAACAGTCAAAAATCCCCCAACAACTACAAAGGCTATTATGAAACGAATGCTTTCTACGGGATGTTAGACCTACATCCTTCGGACAAATGGCGTATTACCGGTGGTGTCCGTTTCGAAATGACCAATATCGGATCACGCGTCGATACCGCAGATGTATTCCTCGATCCGGGTCTTACTGCAACATCACAGGATGGCAAAAAAATCCCTATGCTACTTATCGAGCCGAACTCGCTATATCGTACCGGGTACAAGCCATTCTACTCGGTCAACCTCACCTACCATCCTAAAGAAAAGATGAATGTCAGGATAGCCTACAATAGCACATTAGCAAGGCCCGAGCTCCGAGAGATAACCAATGTATTCGAGTTTGACGCTTTTCAAATGGGACTTGTTATTGGAAACCCGAACTTAAAAAATCAGTATACCCAAAATCTAGATTTTAGATGGGAATGGTTTCCTAATACAGGCGAAGTATTGGCCGTATCAGCTTTCGGAAAGCAGATTGAGAATCAATTGATCCGCGTATTTAACCTGAAGACAGATGGACTCGCGGCCACCTATCCAGAGTTCCCAACAATACAGTATCAAAACGACCAAAACATGGGGTATGTATGGGGAATGGAGTTTGAGTTGGTAAAGCAGCTAGAAACATGGTGGTCTCTGATGCGTGGCTTCTCTATAGGGTCCAACCTAATGATTGCTCAAAGTAATATCAAAAAATCTGATGAGCGCTATCTAGCGAATAAATCGCTTGATAGACATACACCAAAGAACAGCCCCTTGTTTGAGCAGGCTCCCTATTCGGTCAATGTATGGTTCAACTATGTGAACAAAAAATGGGGTACGGACCTGACTACGACTTTCAACATGGTCGGCGAAAGGTTAGTACAGATAAATCTAACCGGCGAACCTGACCTCTACAGTCGTCCTGTTCCTATGTTGGACTTTGTATTTACGCAAAGACTTTATAGAAAAATAAACCTCAAAGGATTTGTTAAAAACATCTTAGATCCGGCCATAAAGACGGTATATGCCAATCCAGGTACCGGTGGTCTTTGGTATGGCAATAGCTATATCAACAGAAGTTACAACAGAGGGATGGAAGTCGTCTTTGGTCTAACCTATAACCTATTTTAATCATGTTAAACAGAAATAGCATACGTATCGTATTTGTCACACTGTCCTTGTCACTACTAGCTTGTACCAAGGATAAGTTAGATAATATACAGATCAATCTTGTTCCAAAGGATATTGACCTGACTCCTTCAGCTGTACGAATTATTGACCTATACGGGCTCAATCATGTAAAAGCGAATGGAGACAGCCTAACCAACTTTTCCCCTCCCGTGACTGGAGAGATATTCCGTTTTCCTGCTACGCCCTATTTCCCTGTAGATGGCCGCTTCGGAAACCATTGGTGGTCCGACAATAACATCGATGGTAAAGTAGGCGCTATATGGACTATCCCACAGAAACTATTCAAACAGGATGGTTCTATTGATCTTGAATTTTACAACCTAACACTGAACGGGGGTATCGACGAATTCTCGGCGTACTCCATTAAAAATTCAGATACGCCAAAGGATCATTACGTGTCTCCATTCCATACCTATGCCTATGGTGGCAGTTCCTACTTTATCGAAGTCCCACGGGAGACATCAGCACCGAAAGAAGGCCACTTTAAAGTACGCTTACTCAATCTCAGTGCCCCCGTATCGACTCCTATTGCCGCCTATGGCCAGTTGGAGGACCTCACCGGACCGATGACCCTCACCTACGCCGATGGCTCTGCAGTAGATGCCAAAACAAATGCTGTCCCTACAGGCAAAGCGTCTGCATATGTAGAGATTCCCTATGGCACCTATCAGTTTAAAGCGCTGACCCAAGCCAACAAAATAGTACCAGGTACCTCCGGGAATATAACCTACAGAACTATAGATCCGGGCACCTCCAGTATTGCGATAAGCCGGTTTGAACCTAGCGACGTTATCTACTCCAGCATACAGACATTTCAACCCGGTGGTATATATACCATTGTCATTACCCCTATGAGTTTTGAATACTTTAGAAATGAACTGGGGTATAAATATATGCTCAAGCAAAATGCCATAACCGTCATTGCCGATATTGCCGAGCCCATCAATTCCGCTCTGTATAGAGTACAGGGTTTTAACGCCACTCCAGACAAAAAAATCCGCTTCTTTGCCAATGGCAAAGACATAGGGAGCACAGTTGCATTTGGACAGTCTACTTCGTACAGCAGTTTCACCCCTGCCGAACAGGCATTTGAAATAAAGGATGAAAACGGAACGGTATTGGACAAATTGACCTATATAGCGAGACCCAATGAAAATTATACCTTATGGTCCTATCCCGATCCACAGGGGCAGATCAAAATAGGCCTTACCGTAAATAATCTGAGCGCACTGATGCCTATTGCCGGAACAGAGGCCGACGGCACCTACGCTTATACCAAGAATAGCTTTCCGACAGATTTTCGCTTTGTCAATCTATGTCCCGACATCCCATACCTCAGTATCACAGCTGATGACGGCCAACCTTTGGGCGAAAAAGGAAACAAAGCCGTATATAACCTCCAGCCAGGTATTTTTACCACTACCGCTCCCTATATAAGGACTACTTTCAAGCAGCTGATGGCCTACAGATCAGCGCCAGGCGTTATTCCTGGCACTTGGGCCGAAGATATCCCTGTGATCAAAGGACAAGATTTAATAGCAAACAAAGATCTCTACCAGCGTATCGGCAAAGTTTTGCCGCCTTACGAAACAGGGATATACACAATCGCATTGATAGGACGAACCGGCCCTAATGTGCCCAATGCTCAAAAAGCGCGTCTAGTCATTCTAAAACACAATAAATAGAACCTAAGAGGATGAAACGAGAGCTACAAATAAAAAGGATAATTTATACCCTATTATTACTGGGTATAGTACAGATCAATCTAAGCTGTTCAAAAGTAGAATACACATCTACTGAAAATCCAGCCTACTTACGGGTATTCAACAATATGTATTTCTATAGAGATGCGGCCCATAAAAGTGAGCCTTACCCCATGTTCACCATGCTAATAGACCCTAGTTTCGATGCACAGGGCAAATTAACGGGGGCAGCGATCGTAGGTGATCACCTGGACCAAAGGGATAGTTATGCACCTCCCTACCCAACACACATCGGCAATAGTACATCAGTATTTAATCCCGAATATCCAGGAAAGGAAAAGGTAATGGTAGGACCTATCCTCAATGGCTTCGATTTGAGCAGTTGGGCACAGATTCCGTCAGGAAAAAAGCGTGTCATGTTTGTCTATCGTCCAAAAACCACAGTCCCATTCTTCGAACTCGAAGATCGTTTACGCAGCACTATTTTTATAGATACGACATTAAACATAACCGAGGGCGAAGTATATACCTTGAATCTCATCCAGAAAGACTTCAACACGAAGAAAAATGGTATCATACTAAGACAGGAGAACTTTCATAAGATCCCCTTAGCCGATTCGCTCACGTACGTCAACTTCTACAATATGAGTGCAAAGGGATACCTCGAAGCCAGCAAAAGAACCAAAGAGGATATTTCCAATGTCCTCTGGTTTAACCAAGGTCTCCGCGACACCCTTTCGGTGCACCTTTCTATCATGGAAAACTATATAGATGATAGGAACTTCGCCAAATCCAGGGGCATAGCTGGATACGACCGACAGTTTCTCACCACCCTTTTGAGAGACTCCGAATCGAGCCGCATAGCGCCTTACCAGAGCTTTCCTACATTTCCGAGATCAGGAAACAACAGCATCTACACCGATGTATGGCAAATGTTCTTTTTCAGACATCCTTCGATCGACGTAGATCGAATATATCAGTATGGAATCGAGGAGCCCGACGGCAAATTTGCCATGATGGCCTGCTATAAGGACGGGCGCAGTACGCCACCTTACAATCCTATGGTGTATCGCTCGCCGATGTTCCCCAATCTACTAGTCAATACACATTCGGGCGTACACAATCCACGGACATTCAGCTCCGTAAACACCATTGAGATCGTAAATGGGCGCGTATTTCTAACGACTGTACAACGGGAATATGCCCCCCCGATATATCGAAAATAAAACTAACCCCTACTCACTAGCTTAAATAAACATGAAACTCAGATTAAATATATCGCTTTTATATCTCCTAGTTGTGGGCCTAGGCTTATTGGCTGTTTCCTGCGACTTTGACCCTGTACGGCTCGCTGAACCGAATGAAAAGATACGTCCTATGGCAGCCTATCTAAAAAACAACTACGAGTTCTCCCTATTTTCGGCGGCGCTGGAATATACGGGGCTAGAGGATGAACTCAATCAGGGAGGGCCATACACTATTTTTGTGCCTACCAATAGAGCTTTCAATGAGTTGGGAATAAATAGGCCAGAGGATTTTCAGACGAATAACCGCGACAGCCTACGTACCGCCATACGTTATCACATCCTCAAACGCCGACTGAATGTTGACAACGACATCGCGCTAGGCAGTACTGACAATTTATTTGAAACCATAGATGGCCCTCCTCTGTACATCAGCCGTGACGAAACACCAGCATCTTATAATAGAACATTTGTCAATGGTATACAGATACAGCGTAAAAACCTAGAGACATCCAATGGGGTATTGCACAGCATTGATGCAGTGTTCAAATACCACAATGGCACCATTCAATCCTATCTAGAAAGTCAGGAAAAATTCTCCTGTCTGCGAGCAGGGCTAAAGAAATTTGGACTATGGGACCGACTCAAAGACGAAAAACCGCAAACCATAGTGGCTCCAAATAACAATGCCTTTAAGAAGAATGGAATAAGTCTAGAAGATATCAACAAGATGAGTACCGATAAGTACGGACAGCGCTTGTTCGCGGCCTACCTCTTCCCGCTCAGTTTCTTTATGAGAGATTTCAACCTCTATCCATCAGTGGGCATCGGCTACTATGCAGGAGCACCATTACGCTACCCTATACCTGGCGATGAGCGCTATACCTATGGTATCGCTGCCGATCACAACAATATCTTTATTATGCAGAGCAAGTACAACGACTACCCCATCATCAGAGACCTTCCGATCAACCAAAAGTCGAAAAGAGATCATCTCATGACAAATGGAGTACTACACGAAATAGAAGAGCTGCTAATACTTCCTTCCGAATCCCTTAAACCTTAATTATGAACAGACTTATGAAACGGTTTCCTATTCCATATATTACAGCGGTTGTACTCTTGACCATAGGTCTTTGCAGCTCCTGTCTGAAAAAAGAATTCATGCCACCTCCTATCGGTGAACCTATACCTTATCAAGACAGTCTTCCGACATTCTATGAAGCCTTCTCTGACCCCACATTTTCAACATTCCTCCATGCTTGGAGACGAAGCAGGATCAATACAAAGGTGAATATGCAAGACGCCAAAACCAAATTCACGGTTCTGGTTCCCGACAATCAGGCGATGGCACAGGCAGGATATACCCTCAGTAAGATCAACCAAATGTCCCTAAATGACATCGATAGCCTGGTATTTTATCATACCATAAAAGGGCAGATGTCGAAGATAGGTATTGAAGATAGTCAGGGCAACACCAGATTAAACAGCCTCTTGACACACCCGACAGAGCTCGAAGGCGGAACATCTGAAAGTGGAGAAAATGCCGTCTTCCCCTATAAATACAAAGTTTACTTCGGAATAGAAAAGCAACAGATCCTGTTAAATGGCCGTCCACATGGCCCCCAGAACAGGATTGTAGAGAGCAAACAGGCGACACTGATCCCTATCACCAAAGTACTAACGAGACCGACCAAAACGACTGCACAGTTCTTACAAGAGGATGGTCGATTCAGTATGTTTATCAAGGCCCTCAACTATAGTGATAGCATCTATCATGAAATCCAGTCCGAGAGCAATCCCTATTACTACCAACCCGAAGGGTACAAAATGCGCATGAACCTGCTATCCACCTTTACTTCTACCTCGTTGTTAGTCCCTACCGATGACGCATTTAAGAAAGCAGGAATCTACTCGGTCAAAGATATCGAAAAACTCTGCGAGCGCTCTCCCGTACAAGCTAAAAACTGGACAGGAACAATGTCTAATTATTCCGTGATTGACTCCGTCATGAACAACCATTGGTGGCAGATCAACTCCTGGAATGTATTGGCTACTGATCCTCGCGGACTTGCCACTTATCATCAGGCCAAGAATGCTTTTACTCCCTTCTCTACCTTTTTCAGCAATGACCTGAGAAATGAAATTCTAGGGACCATAGTACTTAGCTGGGAGGTTGACCAAGGTTACCGTATAGACAGCAATAACCTGGAGTTTGACCGGGCTAACAACGAAATTCATATCAAGACAAAAGGTTCACCCCATCAGGCGGCAAAAGTTATCGAACAGGATATCCTAACCTATACAGGCGTAGTGCATGTCATCGATCGACTACTACTCCCAAAAGATTTCAAACTAAACTAACTGAACCATGAATAGATCCTTCATACTATATCTGTCTTTTGCCTATTGCCTATTCGCTACTTCATGTAGTCGCGACAAGGATTACGTATTGGACGTCGACTATAATACAACCGCGTTGGTCATTGCCGACAATGACAATCTATCGGTTTTTAATGCCGGTATGCGTCCCATTGGGCTCATACAAAAACTCCAGGCTCCAGGTCCCTTTACGGTGTTGGTACCGAGCGATGCTGCGTTTCAAAAAATAGGAATGGATAGCAAATCCATACAACTCCTATCCACTCAGAATCTATCCAATCTCATGCTATATCATATCATCGATGGCACCTATCATCTCGATAACCTGCCGTTTTTGTTCAATCAGGAGATCAAATCCCAACGGGGCAAATTGTATGTAACACATTGGATCAAAGAGCAGGACACTATTCTAACAATAAACGGGGCACGGATTCTCAATCAACGGATGACAACCACGAATGGGCTCATCCATGTGATAGACCGGGTTTTGGAACCTTTCAAACATGAACGGCTAAATGATGCGATTAGCGATGACAACAGTTTAACTTTCTTTAAAGAAGCCTTACGTTCCTCCGGTCTGGAATCACTTCTGAACAATGCAGGAGAGTATACCGTATTTGCACCCAATAATACCGCTATGAAAACCAATGGCTTTACTAGCATACAGCAAATACACGATACCGATCCTGAGGTACTCAAAAGCTTTATCCGTTATCATATCGCTGATACCAGACGATTTATCTACGACTACATTTTGACCACCGACAAGACTAATATCAGTCAACAGCGCATGCTAGATGGTTACAACTGTAGAATAAACCTGCTCCCGGATTACTGGGCACCTGGATCCTTCCTCGGTATTACGTTACAGGGACCAGGCAACCTATCCCCCCTCACAGTGGTCAAGCAGGATGTACTGACCGGCAATGGCATTTTACACACCATCAATGGCGTACTAAAACCTACGCGGTAACACGTTCAACCTTTATTTGAAAAGAAATGGAAAAGACAAAATTGCGATACGATACAATTACCTACAGAACCTGTTGTAAACTACTGTTCCTTTGGATAGCAGTTGGCTGTTTTATACTAGGCTGTAAAAAAGAAAACGGCGATTCCGCCAGCCCGAAAAACCCTGTTGTAGAGAGCTTCTATCCAAACAGTGGAAACGAAGGGACACTCGTCACTTTATTGGGAAAAGACCTGGATGCTGAAAAAATTGAAGTTCACTTTGCGGGCGTCAGAGCCGAAATATTTACGACCAAAGAAGATGAACTGGTCGTACAGGCACCCAAAGGTGGCAAATCGGGAA
>JAITLW010000152.1 GCA_031277715.1 Sphingobacterium sp.
AAGAGCCGACCCGAATATTCGGGTCGGCTCTTTTTTTGAAAGGAATTATCCAGCCATCTCGGTACTCCCCTAAAATTCTTTTTATTAAAGGGAGAGGACTATATGCTGTCCTCGGAGACTTTCTCGTATTCCAAAGTACCTGTCTGTGTACTACTGATTACACGCTTTTTCCCATCAAAATATTCGACTTTAAATTTGATACTAATAATACTGATTTTAATCGTTAGTGTTTTGTTATCTTCGGACAACTTCCATTTGCCTTTTTTGGAATCACCGTTATGTATGCCCTCAAACTCACCTCCTTCCATAAATACCTGATAGGTATCTTTAGGCGTGGTGACTTCACCTTTATTGGTTTGCTTTATAAGTTTCCATTTTCCTATAAGTTCTTTGGAGGTCTGACTATAGCCAACAGATGAGCAGGCAAGTAGTAGGAGGAGAATGATGAAAGGTTTCATAGTGTTTGCTTTATGAGTATTTTAACTGTTTGAATTTTATAACAGTATGGAGACAAATGAAGCATTCCAATTGTTTTATTTGTCCCCATTTTTTTAGGTACTCAAATCCGTCTCATCCCAAGGTGTTCCGTCAGAGAGCATCCAAGTCAATGCATGCCTACGTTCGTGGATGACACCACCGTTTGCAATCGGGTGAAAGCCATTTGGTACCGTGTCGCTCCCCAATTGGGCACTACGAACGGCATTGTGAAGGCAATAGAATAGATCTTCCTTCTTGCTAACATCTTCTGCTGCTACGGTTGTTGGGTTTTGGGAGAGCCACTCTTTTACACTTCCTTCAAGAGGACAGGTGTAGTTGGCGATTATATTCTGCATCCGCTCGGCAGTCATCATCTCGCCGTGTATGTCTGGTTCTTCATACCCAAAATACCAAGCCAAAGGCCAGGCATTCTCGAATTTCCAACCGATTGTATTTCTCGCTTCTTCATCGTCTCTAGACAAGCTTAGAATTGCTTTCTCTTCGTCTGACATCAAGTCTTGCAATCGGTTTGTCTCGACAAAGTTCAAGATTTCTTCGCTAGAGAGATGCTCTTCTGGAACCATTAACCAAAGAACTAATGCCTTTATTGCATTCAACCTGCTTGCAATTTCAATAGCGGGGCGTAACTGTTTATCAAACTGAGTGGGCAGCCAGTTGGCTGGCCGAAAGCCGGCTTGACGACATATAGACAAGGACTCCCGTCTTGAATCTGTCATCCAGGATATGTCGTCATCAGAGGCTATATGCTGTTCTTTGTTCTCGGCTTGCTCTTTTTTATTCTCTTTGGAGCCGAATATTTTCTTGAATAAACTCATTGTGTTTTCTATTATTGTGTTGTTAAAATGATTGTATCTCCTAAATCAACTCAAAGTCCAAATTCATATTCTTGGCATGAGCAAGCGTATAGAGCTCTGTACCAAAAGTTTTATATGCGATACGAGCTTGGTTATAATCTAGGCGGGATGTACGCAGACAGGATTTTATCCCACTTATTCCCTTATCCAATTGTATCACATCACAAAAAATATTAAGTTTACCTGCACCAAGATCAAATCCGTTGACTGCACCTAGACCGTACCATCCTAAGTGATTGTCAAGGTAGTCCTGTACTTTGTCTTTGAGCCACAAATCACGCTTGTTGCCAAACTTACTCTTGAGTTGATATTGGACGACCACGGTGAAATAGTTTTCTTCCTTAGGTAATACAAACCCCAAAGCTTCAGCTTCCTGTGCTACAATGATATAAAGCTGCTGCATCTCATTTTTCTCAAGAATTTGATGTATGGTATGCTGCCCTTGATAGCCGACTTTACCTTTGTGTACGGTGGCTTTCTTTTCTGTTTCATCATACCATATTTCAAGATATTGCGTAGCAAGACCTTTGTCAAACTTATAGTATTTTAGGTGTTCTGTCATTGCCTAATAGAGTTGTCTCTTTGTTACTCACTATTTCTTTTCCGCGGAGGATAATGTTATTACGCTCTTTATTAAAATAATTACCACATTTTTACCCCATTGTTCTTCCTCGTTGGTATAACTAATATACGTTTTTTACTGAAGATTTCACCTTCCAAAATAACGTAAAGCATACAAATGGTTATGGTATTATAGGGCCGTAGAGCCATTTATTGAGCTGTTTTTTTATGTCGATTCCATGCTTTTCGGACAGTATGAAGTAGCAATCTACTATAGCCTCTCTATCTTCCGTGTCGAGCTCGGCATTCTCCATTTGTCGGAGACCCGTCAACAGCTGACGCTTTACTTTGGCGGTATCTGTATTGGTCTCACAGAATCTGATATCCTTTGTAATAGTTTCTGTGTAATGTCTGTATTCTAAGGAGCTTATCATCTCTTCCGATAATAACAGCTTAAAACGTCCTAACATATCTGCCTTTAACTTTATGTAGGTTGGAAGGGGGAGTGGCTTATTGGAGGAAGGCTGTTCTCCTTCTTGTGTTGTAGGAGGTGCTGCCATGCCGTTGTTCTTTTGGTAATGTGCAAACCAATCATTCATCTCTTGATTTATAGCAGACTGTATAGCATAATCTTCCGGGTTAATTGGGCCGGGATGATTGCGCATACTAATCTGTTTTGCAATGGCATTGTAGGTTGTAGATAGCTGTATGAAGATAGCTGGGGTTATACGGAGATTGCTAAGTTGTTCTGTTGTTTTGGAAAATAAGTCTTTAAGCTCCGGCAGACCAATATCTTGATGTGAAAGGTAATAGTCAAAATCCGCGTTGAGCTTCTCCCTTAGCTGGGCGGATTCATTCTTCGTTAAAACCTGCTGTTCTTCGAGTTTTTGCAGGGCATCATTTAACTGTCCTCGATTCAGCTGTATTAGTTCTTCCGTTTGGTTCTTCGTCTGTTTCTTCATCTGCGTGCAGGAATGCAAAGGGAACACTAAGGTGGCTAACAACAAAACCATCCCCTTTTTTAGATATCGTAGTTTTAATCCCATATTTCCCATTCTCCATTCTGAAAATCATACTTCGCATATTCTCCTGTATCGGTAAATTCGGAGGCGACCATACCCACTTCAAAGATAGAATCTCCGTTCCATGCCGCCGTGAAATAAAGAGCATGCACTGTCAATAGGGCTTGACCAAAATCCTCGTCTTCATGATTAAAATGTAGTCCTGTATCGGTTTCTTCTGCTAGAGCGTAGTCGTAACTCAAGAGCCGTTGCTTGAGATTAAGGTATTGCTGTTCTGTAAATGGAAGCAGATTGTCCGTGCCATCAAAGAAATTTTCATCAGTAGATACTTCTTCTCTTTCTTTTGTCTCTATTCTAAATAGAGCGATATCGTAACTCATACATGTCTTGTTTATTGTTAATGCGTTTTGAAATAGCTAACCAAACTTACGTCAATTCGTATCATGGGACAAGACCTATCTTAGATTCGAAGGAGGGTATTTACAATTCGTTTGTTAGTGTGACGCAACCTTCTCAGCATCGTTCCGGATTAGGTTATCTATTTGTTTTTATTATATTAGTATCAGTTTTTAACCTTTAGTAGTATTTAATATGAAGTATGTTTTGCTAGTTGTCACCTTCATGTGTATGTTATCAGCTGATATGTATGGGCAGCAGTCTGCAGTTTCAAATAGAGAGATTATAGAAGCACAAATGCAATTGTACGAGCACAAGATAGATGCAAAGATTAGGGAGCTCGATCTAAAAGAAGACAATCTTGAGCTGAGCAAACAAAACGTGGCGGATATCATCAGTTTTCACAAAGAAGGAATAGAGGAGTTCCACCGTACATTAAACTACCTATTGGTCCTGATGGGGATTATTGTATCTGTAGTGATTGCCGCAGCGGGATACTACATAGAGCGTTTGAATAAGAGAAAATCCTTGGAACTAAAGAAAGACATCGACGCCTTACGCCAATCTATGGAAGAAAGTCTCGAGAAGATAAAGAAAGAATCGGACAGAGAACTGGACTTGATCCGTGCCGAAGCTAAACGGCAGATGGAACATTTCAAAAGAGGTTCTGTCTAAGCGGGCAGAACTACCTGACATACCAACCTTATTCCCCTTAATCTTTATCCATTGAGCCGGTACAGAGCCAATATGTGGGATCAATCCTCTTGCCATAAGGCTGTCACAGATGCATTATATCTTTGTAGGGAAACAAAAAGTAAAATAATAGCGGCTATGTACTTGTAGAAGCTTATCTTTTGCTAATATCTTAATCTAGATAAAGGATACAAAATGCTGACTATAGAGGAGTTACAGTCTATTACACTAGAAAGACAGGGATTATGTTCTAATTCGCCATTTGGAAACGGAAAAGATGCCGTATGCCAGGCGCTGGAACGGCTCGGCTATTTGCAAATAGACACCTTATCGGTTGTCGAGAGAGCACATCATCATACGCTTTGGACACGGATTCCTTATTATCAGGCTAATTATTTGGACGATTTGGTACAAGAACGTCAGATTTTCGAGTACTGGTTTCATGCTGCATCCTATCTTCCGATACGAGACTTTCGTTTTGCTCAACCACAGATGCTGGAGGTTAGGGACAATGATTCGCATTATTATAAGGCCGATTCAACGATAATGCAATACATCATAGATACGATTCGTGCGGAAGGACCAAAAAGAGCCCGTGACTTTGAAAATCAAGCCAAGAAAACAGGAAGTTGGTGGGACTGGAAACCAACAAAGATTGCATTGGAACGTCTTTTTTTACAGGGCGACTTGATGATTGCAGGACGCGAAGGCATGCAGAAGACTTACGACTTACCCGAACGTGTTTTGCCTGTGGCTATAGACCTGACGGTACCTAGTCCCAAAGAGTACGCAAGCTACTTGGTGAAGACCTATTTGAATGCTTATGGATGGACTACGCTCAAGCAGATTACGCATCTCAAGACAGGGGAGGCGATAAGGAAAGATGTAAAGGAAGTATTATCCATTATGCACGAAGAGGGGATGATCGAAGCAATTGATATCAAGGGTTATCCCACAGTATTTTTACAGCATGATTTATTGGAAGCAAAAGTAGGAGAGAGCAGTCCAAAGGTCAGACTATTGTCGCCATTCGACAACGCAATTATACACCGCGACCGGGTAAAGCAATTCTTTGATTTTGATTATCGTATTGAATGCTATACCCCAAAGGAGAAGCGGCAGTATGGCTATTTTTGTTTGCCAATCTTATTTGGCAATACATTTATAGGTCGCGTAGATTGTAAAGCACACCGGAAGCA
>JAITLW010000166.1 GCA_031277715.1 Sphingobacterium sp.
ACTACTCTTTTGCAAAATATTTGGCAGACGATAGGCAGACTGTTATTGATCAACGTAAGCGCGATGAATTGGACAATAAAACCTTTACAACATCTATCAACTATACTGAGCCGTTGGGCCAGCTATGGACCGCTACATTTGGGTATGCTTTTCAAACGAACAATGCGAGTACCTTAAACCAGTCTTTTAATAAGGATCCTAACACGGGAGTATATTCGGTGTTAGATGAGGCGGTATTGAATGATTTCGATTTTAAAAGTATAAAGAGTTCAGCAAATACCGGATTGAATTTTAAAAATGAAAAGTGGACAATTAATACAAGTGCGAATGTTGATTTTGAGGATGTAAAGCGGTATTATAAAAATATAAACAATACATTAAAACGGTCGCAGCATGCGGTCAATCCGAGAGCATCGATAGGGTATAACTTAGCTAAAAACAAAATCTTGACTTTTTTATATCGGGGGCGTACTATACAGCCGGATCTGGCACAGATTGAACCTTTGAAACAAAATGCTGATCAATTGGTTAATTACCTTGATAATCCCAATCTTTCTGCTGGATTTGACAACAGATACATTATGCGGTTCAACTCTTTTCGCCCCTTGAAAGAACGGAGCTTCTTTCTCGCAGGTTCGGTTACGCAGCAGATTAAGAGTATAGCCGCTAAGGTGCGCTACTATCCCGGAACGGGTAAAAGGGATATCTCCTACGTGAATATGGATAAACAAAACTGGTCGTTCAATTTGATTGGAAATTATCAGATGCCTATACTGCGTAAAATCGGACTGAATATGAGTATGGGGACGGAAGCGACTTATTCGACTAGGTATAGCTATCTGTCGACAGAGAAAGTAGAGTCGGAGTTAAATAAAACGGAACAGGTGAGTATACGGGGAAATCTCGGCTTTAGTCGCTATAAAGCAAATCAGTTGGATCTTTCACTATCTTTAAATCCGGGTATGAGTGTCCTTAATTCATCCTTGCAAAAGGAGCTCAATAGCAAGGTATTCGAGTTTTCTTCAGATGCTTACATCGTATATTATCTTCCTATAGATTTTGAATTATCATTTAATATCAACCAATCCTATAGTGGAGCTACAAAGACACTCCCATCATACCATATATTTAACGTAAACGGATATCTGTCCAAAAAGCTATTGCGGAGCAAGGCTTTGGAGACCCAAATATACGTTAATGATTTATTGAATAAGAACAATGGAATAGAGCGTTCTCAAAACGGCTCATCATTTATTCAGACCCGTAATGACGTGGTGAGGCGGTACATCATGCTTAAACTTATTTATAATTTCACTACGATAAAGAATGGAGGCTAATATGTTGAAGATTTATCTAACTGGTTTTATATTAATGTTGCTGTCGCTAAAATTGGGCGCACAACATACGTTCTTTCCTGAGAGTGGACGGATTACCTATGAACGGAAATTTCACCTGAAAAACTATTTGAAACGTACGATATCTAATCCGATTGAACGAGATGAGACGATATCGTATATGGCAGAAGGAATTGGGGAAAGCCGGCTTGAACAGTTTATAACAAAGCATACACTCACGTTTTCCGGGGGAGAGTCTTTGTACGAAGCAAGGATGGAAGATCTCTCTGATGAGGATAGATATGCTACATTCTTTTCTCCAATAGGTTTGGAAGCGAAAACTTATATGAATAATAATACAGGCCGCTTTGCTCGATTACTGTCTTTTGAAGATGAAGAGTTGCTTATGGAAGATAGTATACCGGTTATAAAATGGAAATATACAGACGAATATCGGGATATAGCAGGATATACCTGTCGGCGCGCCAATGGCCTAGTTCAAGATTCGATCTACGTGGTCGCTTTTTTTACGAACCAGATTGCCCGAACGGGTGGGCCAGAACTGGTGCAGGGGTTGCCAGGCATGATATTAGGATTATCTGTGCCGGCTTTCAATATCAATATGTTTGCCATTAAGGTGGAATTAGTAAATATTCCGATCTCTGCTCAACTTACCAAAAGCAAAAAAGTGGTACCCCAGTCTTTGGAAAGTACAAAGAAGAAATTACGGACTTCGGTTTTCTCTGATATGGAAGATGCAGATTTTCAAAAACAATGGAGTAGTGTCTTGTTTTGAGAATAACAAGCCTACCCCATTGAAAAACAACAACATTTGATGAATTGATAAACTCTTTTCTTAGTTCCTGTATTTTAGTCCTAAGTTATCTCTTAACGTCGATCCGGTATATTCCGTCCGGACTAAGCCTTTCTTTTGTAAAATGGGTACGACCTCCTTTGAAAAATCATGAAGAGTTTCTAGACCGATGTCCGGGAGAATACTGAAACCATTACCTACATCAGCGTCGTGCCACTTGGCTATTTGTTCAGCGACCTGTTCGGGGGTACCTACCAGTACAGGATGATAGTTGATAGGTCCGCGGGCCAATATCTCTCGGATGCTCATTCCTTTGTTGGCAAATTCGTACGCTATAACAGACCTCGGGTCACGGGGGTTGGGTTGCATCATCTTCCTGAAGCTCTCTGGAATAGGGCTGTCGATATCCAGCATGCCCAGGTTGAGAGACAGCATATAGCTTAGGTATTGTACACGGTCACCCTGTGGACCTAACTGGTCGATTTCCTTGCGTTTGTTTACAGCCTCTTTCTCTGTGCCCCCTAGTGTGACGATGAGACCATTGAAGACAGTGAAGTCATCTGACGAAGTGCCGTATTGCTTCAGGCGTTGTTTAATATAACTCCAGTAACGCTGTGCAGAGACTAAAGTGGCAGGATTAGCATATACGGCATTGCCGTAACGGAGGGCAATGTCCAAACCTTCATCGCCACCTCCAGCAGAAAATACTACAGGCTGTCCCTGTGCTGATGGTGGTAGTAGGATAGGGCCTTTAGTCTGTACGTACTTACCTTGATAATCAATTTCTTTTATCTTTTCCATATCCGCATAACGGTTGTTTTCCTTGTCTAGGAGTAATGCATCAGCGGGCCAACTCGACCACAATTGCTGTACGGCATCGACGAACTCATAGGCGCGTTCATATTTTTGAGAGCGACTGAGCTTCTGTCCTCCAAAATTGGCATGTACATGTGGATTAGAGGTCGTGACTGCATTCCATCCCGCTCGGCCACCGCTAATTAGATCCAGAGAACGTAGTTTCCGTGCTACATTATACGCTTCATTATAGGAAGTCGAAAGTGTGGCGACCAGGCCTACGTGTTGGGTGGCCTGTGCCATTGCAGTTAGAATCAGGATAGGGTCGAGACCGCTATAAGGCGGTACCTTTTCAATGCTTGAGATTATGGCAGGGGTATCGGCTATAAAAAAAGCATCAAACATTCCCTGCTCTAGAATGGGCCCCAGCTTTAGGTAATTTTCTATTCTCATAAAAGCTGCCGCATCTTGGCCTGCCAAGCGCCATCCTGGACTATCTACGCCCAGTCCGCCCGTCAGTTGGGCATTCAGTTTAATCTGTTTCTTATTAGACATTGTCTAGGGCTCTAGTTAAAAGTTCCATGGATTTCAGTTTCCCTGCATGATTGGCTGTCATGGGCTGAATCATAAACTCGTCGACACCAATAGTTTTAGCGATCTCTTTTAGTTCCCGCGCAACTGTTGAGGCCTTACCGATAATATGTTTTGGGAAATTAGTCGGGTCTGTAAGCCGTTGCAGCGAGGTGTTGTTTCCTAAAAGCCGTACAGCTTCATCTTCCGGTTTGAGCGGTTCGTTGATTTGTCCTTTTCTATACAGATCTCTCATATATTGTTGCATTGGAGCGGATAGTCTAAGTGCTAATTCGTCTGTTTCTCCAGCATACACACTGATGGACAAAATAAGATAAGGCCTAGATCTGCCGTATAGCTTGTTGTTGGGTTGAAAAGTCCCTTTATACCATTGTGTGGTGTCATAAGCGGCGCTAGGGTTGATAAAGCCGGAGAAGGCATACGCTAGGCCCAATTGGGCTGCCGCTCGAGCACTCCAAGAACTTGAACCCAATAGGTAAAACTCAGGAGCTTCATCGCGGTATACTTTAACCTGACTAAATGCATGGTCTTTTGGAAAATCGTCCGTGAACCAGTGAAGTAATTCTTCCAGTTGCTCCATAGAGTCGTCCGTGGTCTGCCGAGAGGAGCGGTTACGCTGTAGTGCCAGATCTGAATAGGGACCTGTTGTGGCGCGTCCGATGCCAAGGTCGATACGTCCCGGGAAAAGTTCGGTTAAGGTAGAGAAGACTTCTGCTACTTTAAATGGACTATAATGATTGAGTAGAACAGCTCCCGACCCCACGCGGATGTGTTTGGTGCGGTCGGCGACAATAGGAATTACAACCTCAGGTACTCTGCCTGCAAAATTGGCCGCATTGTGATGCTCTGCAAGCCAGATGCGTTTAAAACCTAAGTCTTCGATAAACTGCGCTGTTTCTATGGTGTCCTGTAAAGCAGAAGTTCGGTTTCCGCCATAGGGAATTGGTGATAAATCAATGTAAGATAGGGTCATATGTCTTTTTTATATATAGCAAAATTACTGTACATTTGCTATCAAAAGAATAGTAGTTACCTAAAGTATAGTAAGAATGGAGGAGAAAGAGAAGGAATTAAAAAAGATAGCGTTTAAGGAATGTATACGTAGTCTAATGCCTATTCGTGATGCTATTGATGCCCTTGGTGGAAAATGGCGTCTACAGATACTGATTGCTGTGGCAAGGGGGAATAATCGGTTTACAACGATACAAAAAGCTCTGGAAGATATATCCCCCCGTATCCTGGCGAAGGAATTGAAGACATTGGAAGAGCATAAGCTATTGGATCGTATTGTATCCAGTACCTATCCCGTCACGGTTAGTTACGAGTGGACCGCGCATACCAAAAGTGTGGAGGACCTTCTACATACGTTGAGTGATTGGGGCACCAAGCACCGTGAGTTTTTATTTAAGAAAAAGATAAAACCGCTATGCGATAGGG
Organism: Sphingobacterium sp.; assembly: GCA_031277715.1. Lineage (GTDB taxonomy): Bacteria > Bacteroidota > Bacteroidia > Sphingobacteriales > Sphingobacteriaceae > Sphingobacterium. The sequence continues at coordinate 4,972 of JAITLW010000166.1, forward strand.
AGTGACGTATCGCCTCCCCACTCTGTCCAAGAACCATCATAGACAGCGATATCGGTAGCGCCTATCTGATTGGCCGCTAATGCTAGAATGGATGCGGTTATGCCTGATCCGCAGGTGAATGTGGTAGGTTTGTCTGCTTGGAGATGTGTTGCGAAGATGGAACTTAGCGTGGCTTTGTCTTGCATAAAAGGGCCATTCAATACTTGGTCGAATGGTAGGTTGCTCGAGCCTGGGATATGTCCCGACCGGATACCTTCCCGTGGTTCCGGAACTGTGCCATTAAATCTTCCCGCACCACGTGCGTCGATGATGGTAGTGCTGTGAAGACCAATGGAAGCCAAAACGCTTTCTTTATCAGCAAACCACTGTGATTGAGGAGATGCTATAAAATCCCCAGATCCGGTTGCTAGTACATGATTCGGTACTGTCGGAAGTTGTGCCTGTTGCCAGGCTTTTATTCCTCCGTCCAATACGTAGGTCTGTGTATGTCCCATATAGCGGAACATCCACCAGGCACGAGGGCTCGAGTACACGCCCCAACGGTCATAGATAACAAGGATGCTATCCCGGTCGATGCCGAGTTGCTGTACCTGTTTGGTAAATGTTGCTGCGCTGACCATCGTGTGCGGAAGTCCGGAATTGTGGTCTGAAAAACAACCTTCAATATCGAAAAATAGGGAATTGGGAATCAAAGCTTTGTTCTGATCGTCAATCTTTTCATTGACCTTGTCAATGGTCGCATCAAGAATAACAAGTTTAGGATTAGAGCCTAGCTCCTTCAATGTCTGAACATTTATTAAAGGTGATTCCATAGTGGTTGTTTTGATGTTAAATATACGCCACCCAATCGAAATTTTAAAGACATACTTAATGTTTTAAATGGTATACCAGCCCAATGCCGATATTCCAGATCTCCCGAAAAGAAACTGCCTTAGGGCTTTTAGCAAAATTGATTACCCGTTTGTCCGTGGTACCGAGCTCATAATATAGCCCCCATCTCTGGTAGCGTAACTCACTGCCTAGGGTAAGTCCGATATTGATCGCTGTTGGAAAATAATAATAACCATCATCATAGTGTCTCGGTAGACTAGAGAAATAATTGCGACCAAAGGAGTAGTTGTACCATAAGCCAATATTTAGCCATTCGACTTGGGTTGTAGGGCCGTATTGGCGATGAATCGTACTGTACTGTCCTTTGATCGTGATCGAGTGTATCGGTTTGTCTGCAGCATAGCGGACGGGGACAAAGCCATAGTGTAGTGAACCTTTCCAGTGTTTGTTGGGCGTGACATAGCGGATCCCTGTAGAGAACATACCAATATTGCCTGCGAATTGTAGTACAGCACTGTTGGGCATGAGCTTGTAAAACTTGCTTGTTGTTGAATCGGTAGTTTGGGCCGATAGGGAGTATGATAAGAGGGATAAAAGAAATAGAATATTCCAGCGCATTAGTAGAATTTTTGTTGTATTTGGATGTCCTCAGCAGAAATAGTAACCTTTACATATTGCTTCTTCTGTAGGGTGGGAGCCGTGAGGTATTGTACGCCATCGTCATACGGTTCCTCGAGCACATAGCTATGGGTATGACCATGTATGGATAAGCGATTTTTTTTGTCCGAGGCGAGTATCGTAGTAAAGTTGCTCTCTAAAGCTGGATCAAAATCTGTCGTCATCGGTGCCGCATGCGAGAGGTAAATGGTGTTGTTTTCTTTGCTTTTGTCTATTTCTTGTTGTAACCAATTCAAATTGGGTAAACTGCCATCGAAACGAACCTCTCTACTATTGCTGTTGAAGACGATAAATCTGTAATCGCCATAATTAAAACTAAAATCCTCGGGGCCGAATAATTTTTTAAAGATGGTTCTACCGTTGCTAAGCATATCGTGGTTGCCTATACAGCCTACCACTGGAAACTTTAGCTTCTTGGCATCATCGTAATAGAGGTTGTATTCAAAGTTGGCGCCATAGTCTGTAAAATCCCCGCCATGTAACATAAAAGCGATGCTGTCCACAGGATAGGTGCTATTGACGTGTGCGACAAAAGATTCGAGTTCATCATAGGCTACCTGTGTGTCGGAAAAAACCAAAAAACTGAAGGTATCGCGGGGTGTTAGCTGTTTTATCCGATCGATTGCCTTTTGATTGATGTCCCGGTCCAAAGGTTTGACCTCGAGTACAGAAAACTGAAAGTTTCGGTTGCATGAAGTGAGTAATGCTATGAATAGCATAGCTACTGAAACAAAGAAATGTGTGCGAAAATACATAACAGTATATTTAAACTATTCGTGGTTTTAACGCAAAGTAATGAGTTTATTTATTGAACAAAGTAATCAAAAAGTCAAAAATGATTTTATGACTTTTATTCGTTGAAAGATTTGTTTTTTAACCGAAGGGAAAATAAATGAAGTTTGTGCTTTGAAATGTTCCGTTGGGTATAACACAAAAAAAGCTGTCAAAAGTTTTTTTAATACCTTTTGACAGCTTTGGGTTGCATAGGCTAGAAGCTTTTAAGGCCTAGCGCTTGCGATTTATTTTAAGCAATTGCGGATGATAGCAAATGCTTTGTCGATATCTTCTATCGTAACCGTAAGGTGTGGTCTAAAACGTACGCTTCTCTCTCCACATCCTAATATCAATAACTTGTTATCAAGAGTTTTGGAGATAAATTCGTCGCGTGATTTTTCAGTGTCAAAATCAAATGCCGTAAGTAAACCTTTACCACGGGCATTGGACAACTGTGGGAAATCTTTGACCAGTTGTTCGATCTGTTGTAGGATGTATTTTCCTTTTTCGTCCGCTTTAGCCACCAGGTTTTCTTGTTCAATGACTTCTAGGATCAATTTGAAGCGTACCATGTCTACAAGGTTTCCGCCGAAGGTCGAATTGATACGGCTCGATTCCTTGAAAACATTCTTTTCAACGCGATCAAATTTTTCCTGATTGGCGAGTATACCACAGACCTGTGTTTTCTTGCCAAAGGCAATCACATCAGGGATGATTCCATAATGTTGGTATCCCCACATTTTTCCAGTCATCGCGATACCTGTCTGTACTTCGTCCAGAATGAGGATGATGTCATTCTGATCACAGATTTCTCTGAGCTTTTTGAAGAACTCTTTTCTGAAGTGGTTATCGCCTCCTTCTGCCTGTATGGTTTCGATGATCAGACAGGCGATATCTTCTGGACGTTGTGCAATAGCCGCATTGATTTCTGCGATAGCTTGGTTTTCTAGTTCGATAGTCTCTGCAAGATTGCTCTCGTTGAGTGGAAACTTCAATTTTGGATTCGTGATACGAGGCCAATTGAATTTCGGGAAATACATGTACTTTTTAGGATCCTTGGTATTGGTCAAAGATAAAGTATACCCCGAACGACCATGGAATGCCTGTTTGAAGTGAATGACCTGACTCGCTTCATGTTCTATTCCTTTAGATAGATTGATTCTCGTTTTCCAGTCAAACCCTGCTTTCAGTGCATTTTCTACAGCCAATGAACCACCATCGATAAAGAAGCAATAGCTTAGTTCTTTGGGAATAGCTACCCGTGAGAACGTATCTAAAAAGTCTGCATATATAGCTGGGTAGATATCTGACAGTGCGAGTTTATTAATCGCCGCCTCTTTTAATACCTCCGCATTTTTTAAAATGTGGGGGTGATTGTATCCGATTGGAGATGAGGCAAACATGCTGAACATATCTAGGTATTCGTTGCCGTCTACATCAGCGATGTAAGAACCGTGCGACTTCTCTAAGTCAATAACAACCGGGAATCCGTCTGCTAATATATGTTTTGCCAATCTTTGGTGTACTTCTCTCATAATTTTTTTGTTTTTAAAGGTCAAACTTTATTCCTTGCGCTAGTGGCAGGCTAGTCGTGTAATTGATCGTGTTGGTCTGACGACGCATATATACCTTCCATGCATCAGAACCTGATTCGCGACCACCACCTGTTTCTTTTTCACCACCAAAGGCACCACCTATTTCAGCACCGGATGTACCAATATTGACATTGGCGATACCACAGTCAGACCCGTTTTGGCTTAAGAATAGCTCTGATTCACGTAGGCTAGAGGTCATGATGGCAGAAGATAAGCCTTGTTTTACACCATTCTGTAGAGCGATAGCGTTGCCCACTTCTCCACTGTATTTGATCAGGTATAAGATAGGAGCAAAAGTTTCGTCCTGTACAATCTGATAGTGGTTCTCCACTTCTGCGATGACAGGAGTAACGTAGCAGCCACTTTCATAGCCTTTGCCGCTTAGGACTTTGCCTTCTACTAATATTTTACCACCTTGTTCTTTGATTTTGTCCAATGCGTTCAAGTACATCTGTACTGCATCGGTATCAATCAATGGACCCATATGGTGCTTGGTATCCAATGGATCACCGATTTTCACTTGTTTGTAAGCATCAGTCAATGCTTTTTTGACTTTGTCGTAGATACTATCATGTACGATCAGCCTTCTTGTACTCGTACAGCGTTGGCCAGCTGTTCCTACTGCTCCAAATACTGCACCTATAATAGTCATTTTTAAATCGGCACTTGGTGTTACGATGATAGCATTGTTGCCCCCCAACTCCAATAATGTTTTTCCTAAGCGTTGAGCAACAGTAGTCGCGACCAATTTACCCATTCTAGTAGAGCCTGTAGCAGATACCAATGGGATACGCTCGTCTTCGGAAATCCATTTTCCAACTGCCGCATCTCCTGTTATTAGGGAAGAGATACCCTCCGGAAGTTTGTTGGCTTTAAGGATATCGGCTATGATGTTTTGGCATGCTACCGCACATAGTGGGGTCTTTTCTGAAGGTTTCCAAACCACGACATCGCCACATACTAATGCTAAAGCCGCATTCCATGACCATACAGCAACCGGGAAATTGAAGGCCGTAATGATGCCTACAATTCCAAGTGGGTGGTATTGATCATACATGCGGTGGCCTGGTCTTTCCGAATGGATCGTATTGCCATAAAGCTGACGGGAAAGCCCCACTGCAAAATCGCATATATCAATCATTTCTTGAACCTCTCCAAGTCCCTCTTGATAAGATTTTCCCATTTCATAAGAGACTAATTTGCCCAGTACGGGTTTTAGTTCTCTTAGTTTTTCGCCCAACTGACGTACTATCTCTCCTCGTTTTGGAGCTGGAATATCTCTCCAGATAAGTTTAGCCTTTTCGGCTTCGTTGATTACTTTGTCGTATTCTTTACGCGTTGTTGATTGCACCTTTGCAATAAGCTTACCATTGGTCGGTGAAAAAGAAGAAATAGTCTCTCCTTTAGCAAACCATTTGCTACCTGTCGATGTACCTAGGTTGTCAATCTCAATTCCTAGTGTTTTTAATTCTTTAATTGTCATAATATGGTTTATATTATTCGAAATTTTCATAAATATAGAGAATAATATTTACAATATGCTCTTTTCTGTTGAATATTTGATATTTTTACGGAAAGCCAGGTAAGATATGAACAGCACTGTAGATTATTTCAATATAGGCGAACTCTTGGGAGAAGAGTACCTACTGATTCGTGATACAATCCGCGATTTCGTGCGATCGGAAATTTTACCCACTATCGATCAAAAAGCACAAGATCACGAAGAGATTCCGGGCCTAATGAAGAAATTAGGAAGTATAGGCGCTTTGGGACCCTTTGTACCAAACGTGTACGGAGGTGCAGGACTGGATTATATGGCATATGGGGTGATTATGCAAGAATTAGAGGCCGGCGATTCGGCTATCCGTTCGGCAGCATCAGTGCAGTCTTCTTTGGTTATGTATCCAATATATACCTTCGGATCCGAAGAACAGAAAAGCAAATATTTACCGATGTTGGCTTCGGGCGATTGGATAGGGGCCTTTGGGCTTACCGAACCGAATCATGGTTCCGACCCTTCCAGTATGGAAACCCGTCTGGTGAAAGACGGTGATGGGTATCGACTGCATGGAGCAAAGACCTGGATTACGAATGCACCAATCTGTGATCTCGCAGTGGTATGGGCCAAAGATGAGGAAGGAAAAGTGAGAGGAGTAATCGTAGAGCGGGCAGACGTAGGCTTCTCTACTCCTGAGATTAAAGATAAATGGTCGTTGAGGGCATCCCGAACCGGCGAGCTGGTGTTTGATAATATATATATTCCATCTGAGCGGTTGTTGCCAGAGGTTTCATCCATGCGTGGACCGTTGTCCTGTTTGAACTCGGCACGTTATGGTATTTCTTGGGGTGTAATTGGGGCCGCTATTGATTGTTACCAAGTTGCTCTGCAATATGCATTGGAAAGAACACAGTTTGGCAAACCTATAGCAGCATATCAGTTGCAACAGAAAAAACTGGCAGAGATGATTACCGAAATCACCAAAGCTCAATTGTTGTCCTGGCGTTTAGGCGTCTTGAAAAATGAAAATAAGGCTACCCCGCAGCAGATATCTATGGCCAAACGCAACAATGTGAATATGGCTTTGCAGGTCGCGCGGGAATCCAGGCAGATTCTAGGTGCTATGGGGATTGTAGGGGATTATCCAATCATGCGTCATATGATGAATCTAGAATCCGTCATTACCTATGAAGGAACACACGATGTACACCTATTGATTACCGGACAGGATATTACTGGCATCAGTGGCTTTTAGCCCGCCATAAAAACTTGTATATAGTATATTTTAGTTGTTTTTACTGTTTAAAGATCTTTTCGAATATCGAGAAGGTCTTTTTTGTTTTAGGGGACGTTGTGCTTATCTGGTAAATAGGGAACATCCAATTGATGCGGAACAGAAAATCTAGCCGATAAAAATTTTCTTTAAATGTATAAAAACCTTTAATATTGTATACAAAACCAAAATCATGTCTAGACCCCTGCCTTTTAACGAACAAGAGTTGCTGCGCAAAATTGCAGAGGGGGATGCTGTCGCCTTTGGGCAGGTCTATGATTTTTACTACAACCGAATATATACCTTTGCATTACATCTTTTAAAAACGGAAGTTCTCGCCGAAGAAGTGGTGCAAGAGACCTTTTTACGATTTTGGAAGCAAGGAGAAAAGCTGATAGAAGTCAAGAATATCGAAAGCTTTTTAGTCGCTGTGGCCCGCAACAAAGGGATTGATCTATTGCGACATACCAAATTGGTGTTAAATAACCAAAAAGAACAGGCATCAGATTGGGAAGAAGCGCACAATGAAACCGAAGAGCGTCTTGTTTTAAAAGAAACACGCAAGATTATAGAAGATGCTATCGAGCGGTTGCCCGTTCAGCAAAAAGCGGTATATAGATTGTGTCACCAAGATGGCTTAAAATATGAAGAAGCTGCCAAAGAACTAGGGCTTTCTGTTTTCACGGTACAGAGTTATATGAAATTGGCTCTTAAAAATCTAAGACAGCGGCTAGGTAATCACCCCGACCTTTTAGTGCTGCTCATTATCTTTAAACTTTTTTAAAGAATACTACCCCCGATTTATTTTCTACTTCGTCTTACTAGTAAAGGATGTGCTGAATAAAGCAATTTACAGTGTAGAAGTCTATGGATTTAGATATGGATAAAGCGAGATTAACTTTTTTATGGACGCGCTATATAGGCGATTCGTTGACCGTGGAAGAGTCAATGGAATTTAAGCGGATAGTAAATGATCCGCAAAATCAGATAACACTAGAAGAACTTTTGACGGAATATTACTACGGTATTTCACATGATGTGGATTCGTCCGGAATAAGGGACAAAAAGCAAGAGCGTATATATCAATATATCGTTTCCCAACCGCAAAATCGCTATAAGAAAACTTACTCTTTTTGGATGAAATATGTTGCAGCAGCCTTGTTGCTGTGCGTGTTAGGCCTGGGCTATTACATGTACAGACGGGGAGGTGCTGAGCAGTATATGCAATTGACTAACCAATCGGATGTAGAGCCTGGAAAGATGGGAGCGACACTGACATTAGCTGATGGACGCAAAATAAGTCTTGCAGATCTTGCTAAGGGCGAACTCATAACAGAAAGTGGAGGCCACTTGTCAAAGAATGCAGATGGAGCGTTGAGTTACACGACCGAACAGATGAATGCCAATGGGGAAGAAGGATGGAATACCTTGAGTACCACGTCGGGAGAAATGATAATGATGGTGATGCCGGATAAGAGTAAGGTCTGGTTGAATGCCGAATCTTCCCTAGAGTTTCTACCAACACTGAATCGACAGCATATACGGGAGGTCAAGCTGAAAGGGGAGGCCTATTTTGAAGTCGCTAAAGATAAACAGCGCCCATTTGTCGTCGTAACTGATCGGCAAAAGATAACCGTACTGGGGACACATTTTAATGTGAGCAGCTATGGAGAAGATAGTAAGAGCCGTACGACATTATTGGAAGGGAGTGTACAGGTCGAAAGCCGAAGGAGTAGTAAGTCTGCTATCCTGAAACCTTTGCAACAGGCTATCGTGGATGATAATGCTATACAGGTGCGACAAGCTGACGCAGAGGAGGCTGTAGCCTGGAAGAATGGTGATTTTGTATTTGGGATAGAAAGTTTCGAAGAATCTTTACGCAAAATCGAACGCTGGTATAATATCGAGTTTGAATATAACGAAAAGGAGATTAAAGATGTCGTTTTAGATGGCTGGATATCACGTAATAGTAAACTGTCAGAAGTATTGCATCGGATAGAACAGGCAGGTAGTCTTCAGTTCAAGATAAAGGAAAGGAGGGTGATGGTCAGAAAAAAATAACAATTGAAGGTTTTGTAACCTAATAAGTCAGAAGTACCGCAAAATACTCCTGACCCTTAGATTGTGAACATATTAATTAACCAAACAGAACGCTCAAGCTTCGAACCTATAAGCGTTTTGGCTAACCAATACATAACAAATGTATAAAAATTACACCTATAAATGGATTATTATGCGCCTAATCACCGTACTCTTATTCCTGTCGTTTATGCAGGCCTATGCGGTCTCTTATGCCCAGCGTATCACGCTCGACGAGCAAAAGTCGAGTGCTAGGGAAGTGTTTCGAAAAATACGGCAACAGACGGGATATGATTTTTTGTTCGAGCGTAAATTGATTGAAAGACTAGGACCGGTTACGATTAAAGTGAAAGAGGCTTCTCTAGAGCAAACGATGAGTAAGCTTTTAGCAAATACCGGTTTGACCTATACGCTGGATGGTAAGTTTGTAGAGATTAAAGCCGAGAAGACCGTCGTGCCGAATGAAAAACCCGAAAAACAACAGGAAATAGAAGTTCGAGGGCGAGTGGTAGATCAGTATGGCAAACCGTTGGTAGGAGCCTCGGTGACACTTATTCAAGCGAGTGGCTCGCAGGAGGTTCCTGATAAAGAATTCACGTTCGCGATAAAAGGGAAGGTGCTGGCTATGACCGATGCCAAAGGCGAGTTTATCGTTAAAAACGTGCCCAAAACCGAAGGGACGGGATTGTATATCACTTATGTGGGCTTTCAGGAACGGCTTGTTGCTCTTGTAACTGATGTGGGAACCATTCGGATGGTGCCATCTGCTGCCATTGAAGAGGTGGTCGTTAGTACAGGATACCAGACGATAACCAAAGAAAGGACTGCGGGAGCTTTTGTAAAACCCGATATGGATGTTATACACGATCGGTCCGGCTCGATGAACCTGATCCAGCGCCTAGATGGGCTAGTGCCAGGACTGGTAATCAATAATGCGCCAGTGCGTATGGCAGGGAAAAAAAGTCCCTTTTTGATTCGTGGATTGACCACCCTAGAAAACACGAGCGACCCCTTGGTGGTAGTCGATGGCATAGCAGTAGATATCAGTAATCTAGAGGCGCTGAATCCGCAGGATGTAGAAGATGTCACGGTATTGAAGGATGCTACAGCAGCGGCAATCTGGGGGGCACGTGCTGCCAATGGGGTGATTGTTGTGACGACAAAAAAAGGAAAGGCGGGCAAGACAAAGGTCAGTTATAATGGATTTCTGAATTTTCAGGGACGGCCCGATTATGATTATTTCCCTATGATGAACAGTGCCGACTATATCCAGGCTTCCCGAGAGATATTTGATCCCAAGCTTTTTCCCTACAACACGGTGTCTGTTTATAACCCGTCATTAAGCAATAAAGTAGGAATAGCTCCTGATAGACAGGTTATGTATGATATGTCGCGTGGGGTGCTGTCGCAGGAGCAAGGGCAGTCTAAGTTGGATAGTTTGTCCCGTATCAGCAATACCAAGCAGATCGGGGATTTGATGTATCGCCCGGCACTGTTGATGAATCATACCCTATCGGTATCTGGAGGGGGAGAAAAACATACTTTTTATAATTCTCTAGCGTATACCAATAACCGGAGCGTGACACCTTCAGAAAAAGACCAGAGCTTTAAGATCAATACCCGTCAGGATTTTAATTTTAATCGTTTCCTAAAAGTGTACCTTATTGCAGATGTCAATTACCAGACTACATCTGGAGCAAACTATCGAGTGGTAGATAATCGGTTTTTACCTTATCAGTTGTTTCGGGATGCCAATGGGCGAAATATAAATATGCCCTATATGGGCTACTTGTCCGAAGATCAACGTCCATCCATCGAACAGTTGGGTAAGATAGGTTTAGATTACTCTCCGCTGGACGATGCGGGTACGGGTTCGCGGGAGGGTAAGTATTTTACGGGACGTTTTAACTCGGGCGTCACCGTCAACCTTTATAAAGGGTTGCGGTTTGAAGGAGTGTATGGTTATGTGCGGGGCGACAATCGTTCGAACCAATATATGGACCATACCAACTATCAGCAGCGTATCAATATCCTCAACTTTGCGCAAACGGGGCCTAATGGCTCGGTAATTTATAATTTACCTAATTCAGGTGGACAGTATACCGTTAATAATGCGGCTATGGACAACTGGTCGATCCGCAATCAGTTGTTTTATAATACGGATTGGCAGGACAAGCGGCATCAGTTGAACGTGTTGGTGGGGCAGGAGGCACAGGAGCAGTTGACAACGCTGAACGTGAGCAAGGTATACGGATATGACCGTAACCTACAGACCTTTGCCATGTTGGATTATAAATCCCTGATTGTAGACGGGATAAAAGCACCTATTCTTCCGCGCGAGGCATCCGGATCGAAGTTGGGGACCAGTGGCACTGGAAATGATTTGTATTTCGGTGAGTCAGAGTCTGTGCCACGGAGTCGATTTACCTCGTACTATGCCGATGCGGGCTATACCTTTGACCGGAAATATACCATCAATGCCAGCTGGCGTAATGATAAGAGTAATCTCTTTGGCTTGAATAAGTCGGCACAACGTAGACCGGTATGGAGTGTCGGTGCCAAATGGACGGTGAGCCAGGAGCCATGGATGGAAGGTACCCGACAATTTCTCGATTTACTCGCTCTTCGGGCGACATACGGGATTACCGGTAATTCGCCAAGACCAGGTTTTGCCGCTTCCAAAGATGTGTTGTCCGTAGGGCAGAATGCAGCACTACCTGGCGGTCAATCCCTGTCTATAGGGGCTCCCGCCAATCCTGATCTAACCTGGGAGAGTACTAAAAACTATAATCTAGGGTTGGATTTCGCCTGGTTAAATCATCGTATTACAGGGGCAGTGGATTTTTATTTGAAGAAAACCTCGGATTTACTTGGACTGGTGCCCATAAATCCATTGACGGGCTATCGGCAGATCCAGGGAAATGTGGGAGATCTATCGAATAAAGGCGTTGATATCAGCCTGAGCTCCGTCAATATACAGACCAATGATTTTAGATGGAGTAGCATGTTAAATCTCTCCTATAATAAAAATGAGATTACCAAATTGGGAGCTATTGTAGCAGGGGGCAATACGGGAGAGAATTATATGCGTCAGATGTATCATGAGGGACATCCTGCTTTTAGCCTATTTGCTTATCACTACGTAGGATTGGACAAGATGGGGGATCCTCAAATCAGAAAGGCAGATGGAAGCGTGGTAAAAGGGCGTAATGACAATACCAGGGAGGATTTAAAGCATATGGGAGTCGCCCAGCCGGTATGGAGTGGTGGTTTTACAAATGTTTTTTCTTATAAAGAATTCAGTTTTAATGTCAATATGGTCTTTAATCTAGGGCATGTGATGTTTAATGATGTGAATAGACTGTATAGTTATTCGGGGGATCCTAACCTGCACAGCAACCAAAATTTTCAGAGCGGTAATTTTCATGAGGACTTTGGACGGCGCTGGAAAAAGGAAGGGGATGAAGTGCTAACTGATATCCCAGGATTCTTGGGGAATCTGTCGGATGACCAGCGTAGGTTTGTTGGCTATTATGAAAGCGCGGATATTAATGTGCTGAGTGCCTCCTATATCAAGATTCGGGATATGGCTTTGAGTTACCGTGTGCCTGCTCGGTATATTGAAAGAGTAAAGCTTGATAATTTGAGTTTCAGGGTGCAGTTGTCGAATCTGATGCTGTGGAAAAAGAACAAAGAAGATATCGACCCCGAGTTTCATTCGGGCTTGTACGGAACACGGGTTATGCCCATAGGGCAGAAGACCGTGACTGTAGGTGTTCAGTTAACCTTTTAAAATAGCAAATTATGATAGTGAATTATAACCAAAAAATAAGACTTTTTACATTACTGTTTGTAAGCATATTCTTAATGGCATGTAAGAAAGAGTTTTTAGAAACCGACCCTAAAGGTAGTCTGATCGCAAAAAAAATACAGGATTATGAGCTATTGCTTAATAGTGGGACGTTGCAGGCTAGAGCGTCGCAGATTGTGATGTCTGATGAAGTTGCCGGATTTGAGCCGCTTTTTAGCGTTGGATTAACAGGGGTGATGTCGGCAGACGATCTGCGGGCTTTTGCCTGGGAGGATGATATTTATATAGATCCGCTCGCTAACGATGAATATTTAACTATATCGAGGTCGTTGTACGCTAGTAATAAGATCATAAACGAGGTGATGGATGCCGAGGGCGGTACCGTAGCACAGAAGCAATCCATTCGCGCAGAGGCGCAGGCTATTCGCGCGTTTCTGTATTTTCAATTGGTCAATTATTATGGTAAGCCTTATGCTGAAGAAACCTCAGGGACAGATCTGAGTGTGCCGATTATTAAACAGGCCGATGTGACGCAGACCAAATTCGACCGGGCTACAGTACAGGCTGTCTATGAGCTGATCGAGTCTGACCTGAAGGAAGCTATCCCAGCTCTACCGTCTTACATCAGTCATCGTGTACGGATGTCCAAAACAACAGCGGATGCGTTATTGGGTAAGGTATATGTGCATATGGGACGGTTTGACGAAGCTATCCCTCATTTAGAAGCTTCATTGGAGGGGTTTACGAAGGCCAGTATTCCAGTTGGACTCTATGATTTTCAGAAAGAGCTGGCTCCGGGAGGTAGTTTTTTTCCAAATATGCCACCGATGGGGCCGAGTCGTATGCAGAATGTGTATGCGGATAGAGAAATTATGTTCTTAAAGCAGACCCTGAGTTACTACGTATTCGCGTCAGGTGGGATTGTATTGAGTCCGGAAACGGTCGGGTTATATGCTCAATCGGACCGCAGGTTAGATTTTTCGGTAGGATTGCCCTTTCCGTCTATACCAGGAGCCGTACCGCCCTATCCTTTAGGAATGCGTAGGGGCTGGGGGCGCTCTGGTGTGGTCAGTGCAGGGATTAACGCACCGGATGTGTATCTCCTGCTAGCGGAGTGTAAGGCTCGGAAGGGAGAGCTGGGGGCTGCAGTCACCCAATTGGAGTACCTGCGCAAAAATAGGATGTCCGGGACGGATGCCCACATTCCGACGGCTATTGCTGGTAACGAGCAGGAGCTTGTCCGGTTTATTCTGGATGAGCGTATTCGTGAATTTGCGCTTTTGGGAGAGCGTTGGTTTGATATGCGCCGGCTGTCAGTAGATCCAATCTATAGTAATACGGTGAAATATCAGCATTTGGTGTATAATCAGGATGGGACTGTGGCGAAGACCTATACCTTAAAACCGGAACGATTGACCTTTAGGTTGCCGATAGGTATTACCCAGACTAATCCTGAATTACCACAAAATCCGTAAGCCAAAGAGTTGAAAATTAAAAGACATAAAATCATGAGAAAAATAATAGCAATAGCAGTGGCCTGCTTAAGCTTTGGGGCAGTCCTCGGGCAGAGTAAGGGCTATAAAGTGAAAGTCAAATTGCTGGGTGAACAGCAGGATTCAATTTGGGTTCGTGCGGATCAACCCTTAGGGGAGGTGCAAAAAATTGGAAGAGATAAGAATGGTGAATTCTCGTTCTCCTTTTCAGACTCGACAAATGTGGTTTTTGCATTTGGACCCATTGAGCAAAAGGTAGCGAGTTCACCTATTTTCCTTGAAAAGGGAGATAACCTGCAAGTGAGTACCGATTTTGGTGATAATGTTACTTTTTCTGGTAAAGGAGCTGAAAACGCACGGGTATTACATGAAGCTTTGAGGGCGTATAGGGAAGCTTATAACAAAAAAGCTGAAGAAATAGGAGGAAAGACATTGCCCCCCTCGGAAGTTTTCGAGGTGTATTATGGTCTCGGCAAGATTCCATTAGCGGTACTGGAGGTTAATAAAAGTGTCGTGACACCTACATTTTATAAGCATCAGTTGGTGTCTTTTACGGCTCAAAAATTGGGATTCCCCATTCTGATACCTGCTAGGACGGGTAAAAAGCTGTCGGAGGCCATTCCCGAAGAGTATTGGGCTATAGAACAAGAGGTGGTCATGGATGATGCACTGTTAGTCTATCCGGACTATAAGAAGTTTATGCAAAGTAATTACCCTGTTTTCCTGTTAAATAAGGTAAAACGAGATCGAGGTGTGTTGGATCATGTGTTTACTTTAGCAGAGGAGACAAAAATGAAGTTGGATATTGTGGAGCGGACTTATCCTGCTGAACTGAAAAAAATAACGTGCTATTCTATTATTAATGGGGCATTAACTAAGGCAAAAGACATTGCCGCAGTCAAACCTCTAATGGATGAATATATTGCTCGGTCGGCGAGTGCATCGGAAAAGGAAAGTCTAATGAAAGAGTATGATCGACTCGAGAAGCTGTCTGCAGGACGCATACCTCCTCCGTTTGAGCTTGATGATCTGAATGGGAAGAAAGTCTCTCTGAAAGATTTTGCAGGGAAAGTGGTTTACATCGACTTTTGGGCAAGCTGGTGTGGTCCTTGTCGTCAGGAGATGCAGCATGGCAGCCCCCGGCTGCATGCGAAGATGAAAGACAACAAAGACGTCGTATTTCTGTACATCAGTATTGATGATGATGCGACAAAATGGCGCAAAGCCATTGAGGAAGATAAAATAGAAGGGATTCATCTCCTATCAAAAGGGGGGAACAATAGTGTCGTCGCAAAAGCTTTTAATATTTCTGGTATCCCCCGTTACGTTATAATAGGTCGTGACGGGAAGATTTTGGATAATGAGGCAACACGTCCGAGTCAACCTGAAACTTATCAAGCATTAATGAATGCACTAAATAAAGGGTAAAGATAGAATATATGAAATATCCCTGCGCCACAAATACGCATGAGGATATTCCATGAGATCATTGAAAAATAAATTTTATATATGAAACGATTATTAGTAACAATGATAACCTTGGCCTGTATGGGGCTGGGTACTGTGCTGGGGCAAGGTAAGCAAACCCGCGTGCGGATCGATATAGGAGCTTTGGCAGCGGATAAAGTGTGGTTTACGTTAGAGCAAGAGGGATTTGATACGCAAATACTGGAAAAAGACGCCAAAGGAGAGTTCGTCTTTTCTCTCCCATTAAATAAAGCTGTAGATGGTCGTGTAGGAATAGACGCGCCATATAAAGGGCGTGTGAGTCTATATTTAGAGCCTGGAGATGATTTACTCATTAAAACTGATTTTAAAGAGAGCACTTCTTTTTCAGGAAAAGGAAAAGAGAATGCAACGGTTCTTCATGACCTCATGACCGCTTATATAAAGAGATATGGGGCCTTAGATGCGACGAAGGTTTCTTTAGCGGTGCTCTTTGATCAGATTGACGAAATGAATCAGGCGAATCTCGACTTTCTGGATGCGCAAAAAGGAAAAGTAAGCCCTGGGTTCTATGAAGACCAACGGCGGAAGTTTTATTATGATGGATTGGGGCAACGGATAAGTACTCCCTATATACTGAGCATGGCGATGGGTAAGAAGTTTTCGGAAAATCTACCTAAAGGCTATATGGACATCTTGAAGGATGTGGAGTTATCGGATAAATTATTGAAATATCCAGAATACAAGCGCTTTGTTCAGGGGACGGTGACCGCTTTTTTACGTTATAAGTACCTCTATGAACAGGGGAGATTGGATGATGCGGTCAAACAGACTGAAGAGGAAAAGCGAAAAATAGAGTACGAAGAAGTAAAGAAGTACCTGAAAGGAGGTACCCGCGATGTAGCGATGCTATCCGTGTTTTCCCAACTTTTGTTGAATGCAAAAGATGTCAAGGAGTATCAGTCGGTGATAGCGCAGTTTGCGGCAGATGGCGGTACGAAAGAATCTGCTATGGAACTACAACAGATCTATGATCGGGCTCTAAAGTTGACCAGTGGAGCAATGCCACCGCCGTTTGAACTGGACGACCTAAATGGAAAGAAGGTTTCCTTGAAGGATTTTGCAGGAAAAGTGGTCTATATCGACTTTTGGGCAAGCTGGTGTGGTCCATGTCGACAGGAAATGCAGCACGGCAGTCCACAACTGCACGCAAAGTTGAAAGACAATAAGGATGTCGTGCTATTGTACGTTAGCATCGATGATGATGAAACCAAATGGCGTAAAGCGATTCAGGATGATAAAATAGAAGGTATTCACCTGTTGTCAAAAGGAGGGATGAAGAGTGTCGTTGCAAAAGCGTTTAATATATCGGGTGTTCCACGTTATGTTATTATCGGTCGTGATGGTACAATCTTAGATAATGATGCGACACGGCCGAGTCAACCAGAAACCTATCAAAAGTTACTGGATGCGGTAAACAAGAAGATCTAAGCTGGTTTTCTGAAAGGTTAATTGTTATGTTTTGTTGATGCCTCTATCTTTGTTAAGATAGGGGTGTCTTTTTTATGGATAGTTCGCGGGAGCATTCTTTATATACTCTTGGGGTTTTGAATTTAATATTAGCAGGATATCTAGCGCAAAGCTCTATTATTCCATTTGTGAAATTTGCGGTATTTCTGTCCAATATCCTACGAAGAACAGCTTTTACGCAGTCCATAGTATCTATGTGTTCTCTTTCTTTCAATTTTATTGTTCAATGTTCCAGCGTTTTATGCTGTTTTCTGTAAAACAGTTTGTGCTATGCCTTTGAAATATGGATTCAAAGTTCCTATCTTTGCACCACTCCGCGAGGGAGGGACAGTTCTTCGGAACAGTGACATAAGGTAGATAGAGCAGTAATTCTTCGGTTTTTTCCGTTTAGTTTTATCCTCTGAAAATCTTCTCCGGAATTATTTTAAAATAAAGTTTGGAGGGTTAAAAAAGATTCCTACCTTCGCAGTCCCAACAGAAACGAAGGGCGGTCATCGTAAGGAAAAAAAAAAAAAAAAATGACAAGTCACATCTTTGGATGTCGGTAATACAAGCAGAAGCGCGATGCGGATGCGGATAAAGTTCTTTAAGGAAATGATCATGTAACGTAACGAGTAGTGTTGAGAAACAACGAAAGTTAAAAATAACTCAACCTGTCAATCATAGAATCAGAAATTAT
>JAITLW010000178.1 GCA_031277715.1 Sphingobacterium sp.
CGCAGGCAGAGATGAATTTACTAGGCCCTAAATACCCACAAAATGATGGTTATTAAAAAGATAAAATATATGCTAACAGGAATCATAGCTTCACTAGCGATGACCTCTTATGCGCAAGAACAACAATTTGAAAGCACGCCTACCTGGTCTGAAGAATTTAACTATGAAGGTAGACCTGATAGCTTAAAATGGGAATTTGACTACGGAACTGGTCAACATGGATGGGGAAATAATGAACTACAATATTATGTGAATACAGCTCAAAATATCATGGTCAGTAACGGTACCTTAAAAATTCATGCAATCCACGAGGCAACAAACGGTATGGCGTATTCTTCGTCCAAAATAAAAACACTCGGAAAAAATGGATTCAAATATGGACGTATCGAGGTATCAGCGAAGGTTCCACCTCAAGTGGGAACTTGGCCTGCAGTATGGATGATGCCAGTACACAGTACCTATGGTGGATGGCCTAGATCTGGAGAAATAGATATTATAGAACATGTCGGTTATGATCCAAAACAATTACATATCACTGTTCATACGTTAGATTATAACGGTATGAACAACAATCAGAAAGGAAGTAACACGTATGTTGAAAAGGCAATATCTGAGTTCAATACCTATCGTATAGACTGGACAGAAGAGGGAATCACTGGCTATATCAATGACAAAAAGGTGTATGAATATCCCAATACGGGAAAAGGCTACGCCTCTTGGCCTTTTGATCAAGAGTTTTACTTGATCGTAAACCTTGCCGTTGGAGGTGATTGGGGAGGTCGAAAAGGCGTTGAAAACGAAACCTTCCCCGCAACATTTGAAGTGGATTATATTCGCTACTACCCGTTAAAATCTAAGTAAAACAGATCTACCAATATAAGAAAAGACGTCATTGCAACTACCAGATTTAATAACGTAACTCAGGTAGTACAATGGCGTCTTCCTTTAAGCTATGGCCTTGTACAAATTCTACTAGCAAAAACATTAATATTACAGAGGAAAATCAAATCACGTATCCAAAATTGATTAACTTGTAAACATTAATTCAAATGACGCTTGTAGATATGACGAAATTCTTTTTTGTACTATTGATGGTCTGTAGTATACATACGTTTGGCCAGACCCTAAAAATCACACCGAATGGTTTTGTGGACAGACAAGACAGCTCCAAAAAATACGTAATCCTAGATTTTCCAAATATTTCAAAACGGGAGCTTTTTAAGGAGACCATTAAATATATCAATGCAAATTATGAGCATCCTGAAGAAATCACAAATCTACTAAACGACGAACAGATTGTAATTACTGATTTCGAATTGATAAAAGTGAATGCTGGTTTTTTAGGAGGTGGTAGTATCGATCTACAATACTACTACAAATATGATATACAGTTTAAGGATGGTAAAATTCGCTTCGATCCAAAGTTTGATTTTTTGAAGTATTGGGATTCCAATACAATTATCACTTTGAATGGAGACCGATCCTTCGCTGCAGGAGCTACAGGATTATTTAATCGTAAGGGAAAAGCGACCAATGATAAAATGGTTCAGGCAGTTGAAGACAAAACCAATGCGTTTATACAATCGCTAAAGGAAAGAATAAATTCGCTAAATGATAGTAACTGGTAATAATTTTTAGGGTTAGACCAACGGTGCTAGAATTTAAAATCCGATATTTACATGTATATCAGCACAAAAGGGATGAAAACACCAGAGCAAGAGCTATTAAAAAGAAGTGAAGAAATAACACAAAATTATTTTCAATTTCTGGATAGGCATATCGCAGAAGTCGTGTCGGGTAAGCTATTGGATTTTATGGAAATAAATGAAATTGCGTCCCAACTCTTTGTCTCCCACAAACACCTGACAGATACGGTTCAAAAGGAAACAGGCAACCATCCCTGTTATTTCTATGACCTCAAAATCATAGAACAAGCCAAGCGCATGCTTGTCGAAAGCGATAAGTCCGTAGCCGAAGTCGCAAAAACACTAACCTATGATCCCTCTAATTTCTCCAAATTCTTTAAAAAATTTGTAGGACAGACACCTGGATTATTTCAAAAAGAAAACAAAAGTTCCGAAAAGTTCACCACAAAATAAATAACCTCCCTTGCCAAATTTGTACTATCAATTGTACAACATTTAAAATATCAAAAAATGGCAAGAAACGATTTAAACGGAAAGGTGGTTTTAGTAGCCGGTGGTGCTAAAAACTTAGGGGGCTTATTGAGCCGTAACCTAGCTTCAAAAGGTGCTAAGCTAGTGATCCACTATAACAGCGAGCACACGAAAGCAGAAGCCGAAAAAACATTCAACGATATCGTAAATGCTGGTGGTGAAGCTTTCTTATTTCAAGCAGACCTCACTAGTGTGAAGAATATCACTCGTCTTTTTGATGCAGCAATAGAAAAATTTGGGGGTGTTGATATTGCTATCAATACCGTGGGCAAAGTATTAAAAAAATCTTTCGTAGATACTACAGAAGAAGAATACGATGACATGAGCGATATCAATGCTAAGGTTGCTTACTTCTTTATCCAAGAAGCAGGAAAAAAGCTGAATGACAATGGCAAGATCAATACTATTGTGACTTCTTTACTCGCGGCCTTTACGGGCTACTACTCCACCTATGCTGGTGCAAAAGCGCCTGTAGAACATTTCACCCGTGCAGCATCCAAAGAATTTGGGGCTAGAGGTATTTCTGTAACGGCAGTCGCCCCCGGGCCTATGGATACGCCTTTTTTCTATGGACAGGAAACCGATGAGGCTGTAGCCTACCATAAACAAGCTTCTGACCTAGGTGGGTTGACTGATATCAAAGATATCGCACCATTAGTCGAATTTTTAGTGACAGATGGTTGGTGGATTACCGGACAAACTATCTTTGCGAATGGAGGTTACACAACCAGGTAGGTAATCATCGTATACAATTAACGACATAAGACAGGTAGTAAAACTGCCTGTCTTAGCCTAAAAGAGGACAATTAGGAGTCCGAAATTACGATTTCAAATAAGCTAAAGCTACCTTCTTTATAATGTTCGGGCATCCCCTTCTCCCACACGATATGGCTTATACCTTTAAATTCAAAACCGCATTCTTCATAATAGCGATTTAATTTTTCGTTACCACTATGGGTGTCTAAACGTATAAAATCCAACTTTTGAAAAATCGCTAGCTGTTTGACCCAAGCTAGGATTTTCTTGACATAAGCCCCTCCCCTATATTGAGGGTTCGTTGCTATGCGATGTATATAAACTGCTCTGTCTTTCCCTCGTTTATGCCATATGACCTCGTCATCGTAAGTCAATACAAACGTACAGGCAATATCCATCCCTTCCCAAATTGTATAATGTCGTCCTTCCTGAATTTCCTTTTCGACCTGAGTGACCTCAAATCCTTTCCACCCTTTATTTCCGACCTTTAGTTTGTAGGCAGATGCCAAATCATAAATCTCAAATAAAACGTCGATATCTGCTTTACTACTGTTTGTAATCCTCATGTTATTATTGCCTTTTTAAAGCGCTCACCCCAGTTCTTGAACCAGGGTTGCAATATAGGAAAATCGAAGCATAGCTTGATAAAGCTATGTTGTTGGCTGGATGAATATTTAATATACAACTTATTATTTTGTATTTTTAGAACATGAAGAAGAGCACCAAAATCACGAATGCCAGTATAGAATCAGCTGGATTGCCCAAAGATGCGAAACAGGTCCTTGCAGAGTATATCTGGAACGGTTTCGATGCTAAAGCGACTACCGTAGCTATCGACATCACAAGCAACGAGCTGGGATATATAGAACGTATTCGTATTATGGATAATGGTGAGGGCATACCGCCAGACTTACTTGATTATTCTTTTGGTAACTTCTTAGACTCGCTCAAAAAAGCGGCACCTAAGCGTTCTTCGTATACCCGTGGCAAAAAAGGAAAAGGACGCTTCTCTTTTTCACTCTTTGCTACACGGGCCAAATGGCACACTACAGTCGTTATAGAAGACAATCTGATGGAATACAGCCTGACCATCGATAGGGCATCTAAAGAGGAGTATGAAAGCTCTGATCCCATCCGCTCTAATGCACAGCATACAGGCACAATAGTATTATTAGAAGGTATATTTGGCCTCCAGGCAGGGACACTCGAGTCTGATGATTTCATGGATTTTCTGGCCCAGGAGTTTGGCTGGTTTCTACACCTCAACAAAGATACTGGATATGCGATCTCCATCAATGGTAAACTGCTTTCCTATGATCAACTAATTCAGGAATCTGACACAACTGAAGTGACAGTATATGGACCGGAAGACAACTCATACCGTTTTAAAGTCAACTACATACGCTGGAAATATCCTATCGGAGATCGCTATTACTATTATTTTTTAAACAGCTACAATATTGAGGTGGCCAAACTACTCAGTAGCTTCAACAATAATGCGATTGATTTTCACCACTCTGTCTATGTAGAATCAGCTTTTTTCAATCATTTCGAACAATCTGACATGGTACTATCGACTGAAAGCAATCTCTTTAGCGAACGGGAACACCAAGTGGTATACCGCAAACTTATGGCAGAACTACGTGACCTACTGGACCGCAAACAGAAAAAATATGTACGTGAACAGGCCGTAGAAATCAAGATGCAAGAATTATTGCAGAAGGATCTACTTCCAAGCTATGACACATCAGACGAAGACAAAAAAAGAAAGAATACCTTATTGCTGTTAGTACAAGAACTATACATTGCCGACCCCCGGGCTTTTGTTGGTATCAAAGCCGACTTAATACGCACCTATCTCGGATTCTTAGACCTCCTATTGCAGACGGAACGAAAGGCAGAAATACTTCCTATCGTACAGCAGGCTATACCTTTGTCTGACAAGGAAAAAGAACGTATTAAACAGATACTAAAACAGTAGCGAACTATTCCGTCTTGAATAGCTTCGCTTACTTTCGTACCAACTCTTTCATCGACGGAGAACCTGTAGGATATAAAAGTCGATCTTCTTTAATACGTATATCATAGGCGCTTCCGACATCGGCAGGCAACATCCGAAGACCAATATTGCGGTTAAAACTATAAATGTTCTTAATCTTTAAAGCAGCGTAACTGGAGTTATAATTCCAGGTGCCTAATTCCCAAATACCGACTTCCTCATTCATAAAGAAGTAGCTATCACGTTCATTAGAATGTCTACTATGATATATCTTACTATCATCCAATTGAATTGTTGTCGTCCCTTTGGAGAAATTGGAAGAAACAGTATAGGTGCCAATATACTGCTTTTCAGCTGCACTAGGCATCCGTTTAATACCTGTCAACTGCTCAAAATTATCTTCTAAAAACAAATCATTCGTAACACTCAAAACTTCTTCATCCTTATCCAAAGAATCCACGAGATCAAACAATGCAATCAGATTGATACGATTTTGTGCTACGAATACCGTATCCTTGTTGCCTTTCAATGTATGAGAAAAGTACAGGAATTTATGCGCTCTAAGTTTGTCCTTTTTGAATTCTATCCTATAGGAGTTAAGTATCCTATTACCTTCTTTATTACTTCTATCGATTTGAATAGACTGTTGTGTATTAAATGCCTGTTCATCGAAACGGTAATACAATGTTTTGATTGTGGTTTTACATACAGCCTTTCCAAAAAGATTGATATCCTGTCCTTGGGCAACATGCAATAACAAAAGGCTAAAAACAGTAAGTAGATATTTCATATTATAAAGTAAGAATTAGGTGTTTTTATATAGTAGCTTTTTTAATCACTTCTGCCAGGCCCAGCCTGGGTGGGATAATCCTGATAAGCCATCCCGGATAGATTGAATTTATTGTCTCCGCCGTAATAGATAAAATCATAGCTAAGGGAAAAAATAAACTGAAAATACGCCGGTGTATTTTTTACCTGGTTAAGCTGTTCTGGCGTATAGAACGACGGAGCAACAGGAATTTTCTTATACAAAGGTACACCATTCACGTAGCGGAGTATCTCTTCTTCTTTTTCCAATTCTGAACGAAATACTAAAGTGGAATAGCCATGACCGTATGTTCCTCCGACAGATTGCATTTTTTTATTCTTCCCTACATAGCTCACCTTAAAGTGAATATCATCTATAAACTCAATTTTATAAGGTTGCTCTTCTTGGGTAAGCACCATGTTGATTTGATTCTGTGACGAAAAAGAGGTGGATTCATCATACTTGATGTTGAAATACCAAGTTGTATGCTGTAAAGGGAAAATGTCATTGACCGGAAATGTAACTCTTTCTGTGGAAAAACTAAACTTGGTCTCCTGAGGATACTTTAGTACAAAACGCACGGGGTGTAGCACCACATTGTCGACTAAGGTATCCTGGCTAATAATAAATGCATTACTCACTTGTCCGAATATCGCTTGATAGTGATTCAAACTCAATTGTTCAAGATAGGAAGACTCATCCTGCAAACGCCTCCGGAACTGATCTAGATTATTACTGCAAAAGTAGTACACAACCAACTCATTCATGCCACTAATCTGTTCCGTGGAAAGTAAAACGCGTTCATGAGACTGAGGATGTACATACAAGCTGTCATTTACATATTCAAATCCTTTTCTCGAAAGATAATTCCCGTTGAGACGAGCAATCTGGGAGGACTCTACTCCCTCATCTGTAAACAACTCTCTAAAATGTACCGGGTAAAACTCTTGAGCTTGTGCTACGATGCTAAAACTACAACCGAGCACAAATAACAATCTAATTATGTAAAGTCGAATCATAGGCCAAAATTAGTGATTGTCGCTAAAAAAATAAGAGTTCTTTACGATTCGCAATATCGTTTTTACAATACGCAATACACCAGAATATTAACCAGACTTCTCTATAGTATAGCGAAAAATAGCCTTAGAATACCTCACCTAATCCCAAGCGCAAGCCTCGATATCCCTTACTAAAACCGTAATCAATAGCGATATT
>JAITLW010000190.1 GCA_031277715.1 Sphingobacterium sp.
CGAAGAAAATCAGGTTTATGAAACCTTCTGCTCCTACAGTGATGGCGAAAAGAAAAACATTGTAGACTGGATATACGCTGCCAAGACCGACCGTGTCAAGGTAGAGCGTATCGTTAAGACATTAGAACATATCTCCGCAAAAATCATTTAAAACTACATGGATAAAAAAACATACTTAATTTTTGGGGTCAGTAAGGGACTGGGAAAAGCAATCGCTCAACAGCTACCGAACAAAGAAGATACGGTATTCGGTATTTCGAGAAGTAAACCGAGCTACCTAGAAGAGCAAGAAAATATGCGCTGGATAGCCGCTGATTTAGCAGCTCCTAGTTCAGCGAATCGCATACTAATGGACGAAATCCAAAATCAAAGAGTAGACTACTTT
This sequence comes from Sphingobacterium sp., assembly GCA_031277715.1. Taxonomy (GTDB): domain Bacteria; phylum Bacteroidota; class Bacteroidia; order Sphingobacteriales; family Sphingobacteriaceae; genus Sphingobacterium. The sequence continues at coordinate 386 of JAITLW010000190.1, forward strand.
ATCTATAATGTAGGGATCTGGGAAGACCTCGCCTTCTCGCCTGATTATGATTTCCAAAACGTATCCGAAAGCGAAATTATTACTATTGTTAATACGAATATCACCTCCTGCCTGCTGACGGTACAATCGATTATCGCAAACCTCAAACAAGCGAGCAATGCAAAAGTGATTTTTATAGGGTCGACATGGGGATTAGATAATCATAAGGGCAAAGAAGTTGTATTTTCAGCATCCAAGTTTGCATTAAGGGGGATCATCCATGCTTTGCGTGAGAACCTTCGCCAGCACAAGATTGGAGTCTCTGTTTTGAATCTCGGATACTTAGCGACAGAGCCCGAAGATCAAGAAAGTGAAACGCTCATCCCCATGGCAGACGTTATCTCAGCCCTTCGATTCATAATGAGTACATCCAACTCCAGCTGTGTCAAAGAGATTAATATGCCAGCTATGCAGGACGACAATATATAGGTTCATTTTCGATCATATAGCCTGCTAATTTTTACGGTCTCTATAATCGACTGCCTGTAGTGTGCCATCTTCGCGTTTGATATGTGTTTCGGCTCCAATTACGATATCTGTATTTTGTGCTGAGACACATAACCAACCTTTTGGATGTTTTCGAGCGACAAATAGAAACATATTATTCCTAGTACCTGCCTTGCCATGTAAATCGCTCTGTCCCGATAGTTGCATCCGAGCATGTACCACTGCGATATCTTCAGAAAGATGCTTTACTTTTACTTTCCCCAATTTCAATAGAGAATCCTTAAAGATCACGGTCAGTCCATAGTCATGGGCTTTGCGAATAGCCTCCCTATTGTCCCACCAGATACCGACCACATTAACAAAATCAGCCTCTTCTTCAAATAAATCGGAAATATAATCAGCGCGGCGTAAGTTCCAGGCTTCAACGAATAAAACGGGAATCTCTTCCGGTTTTGTAACTATAGGTGCTATCATTTTCTTTCTTTCAGACTAGTGCCATTGACACTGAATATACACTAATTTTGGTAAAATATAAAACGGGCTGTCTTTCTCAAGACAGCCCGTAATGTTACCAAGTAACGATCAAATCCGCTAAGATTGGGAGATGATCCAGATCATTCAAATGCGTGAATGGAGCAGATACACTCATTATTTTAATGTTGCTACTCGTTACGATATTGTCGATACTCCGATTGGGTACCGCTCCAACCCGGCCTTCAGCAGCATTCGTACCTACTGCGGTTCCGAACCAGCCTTGTGCACCCCCATTAGCCATATTAAAGCCAGCTTCTGTAAACTTCATTTGCACCTTATCGGCGGCGTTCATATCCCCCATACAGATAAAGTATTCATACTTCTTTAATTCAGTCAATAGTGCTTCAATTGAACTGTTATGCCATTCCTTTTGCCAAGGGATATGTGAAGATATAATCGTAATAGTCTTATTTCCCACTTTCAAATCGCCTAATACAGCATAATAATCGCCATCCCACTTCTCTTGGCGTATGTTTTCCAAGGTATAGTTCGTTGCGATACCATTGTATATCCATTTATTCTCTTTACCGAAATAGACATTTTTATAGAATGGCTTCAGCAAAGCATCCTCAGCAACTACCGTACTGTCTTTATCAAAATAGCGGTTCCATTCATTTACGGCAAATACATCTAGTCCCTGTTGGCCGATCCAGCTTTTCCAGCGGAACAGCTCTGCTTGCATCATCTTGCCATCTCCTTGAAATCCACCTAATCGACCTTGATTAAAGTGTCCCAAGTTATATACCCCTACTTTAATACGTAGGGGTAAGTTATTCTGTAATTGTCCGAAAGCGGTAGCACAGGTTAACGCGCAAAGTCCAAACAATCCTGTAATCTTTTTTATCATATCTTTATTTATTATAACGAATAGCTAAATAACCTATTCCTGTTGTTGTTGCCACAGACAATGGCTCGCTTGCATAGCTGTTTCCATCAGAAGCCAGGTTCCTTTCTACAACTAATCGAAGATATACCTTTGATTTTCCTAGCATTGCCAATGGAAGCTTGATATTAATATTTTTGTACGCTGCTAACTGATGTATATTGGTATTCGCAAATAGAGGAGCATCCGGAACCGTATAACTCTTAATCTTAGTCCAAGTGCCATCCATATTGCCATGCTCAGACCATTCTACTTTCCAATAACGCGGAGCACCTTTTCCGGTTCCGCCCACCAGATTATTAACAGTAAACTGCATTGAAAGCTGACTCGTATTAATTCCTAGGGTAGAGAAGTCTATAACAAATCCTTCTCCTCTATTCTTTTCATAATTCCACCAGGTATTGTTAGCCGTGATTGCGGCATTCGTCACAGCCCCCTTACCGTCGGAGTTGGTGGTGGCTTCGGTATTTTGTTTGCTTCCCGAACCCGTCAATACACCATTTCCATATTGATTTGTATTTCCTAAATTCTCTTTTCCCACCGGACCTAGATAACTATAATCTATACTTCTACTCAGACTCACTGTATTTGTAGAAAAAGTTATACTACCATTGTTACCCAGTGTAGGTAAAGCGATACCATTGGTAATATTCGGGTACTGATACTCGGTAAGCAATTCAGAAAAACCACTATTCAATGCCGTATTGATTTTAATATCCTCTTTCGCCAAGTGACGTATCTGATATCTTCCTATATTTCCATAATCTTGCTCCGAATTCGCATCTTGATACTCAAAGCGGGTAAACTTTTCATGTACGATGACACCAGCGATTGTTCCAGATCCCGAAGGCAACATACTACCATCCCTACGGTAGCTAGTACGTGTATTCGTTAAGGTAAAGAAGTCATCTCCATTTTTATCGCGCATCAGCAAAGGATATTTACCAATTCGATGTGCTGCGAATAGCGTAGAATAACCTTCGTTGATTGGTGTAAAAGAACCCTTTCGAATCGGGAACTCTACATCTTTCAAGGTAACAAAGGTATAAAGGTCGTCATCTGTAAGGTCTCCCATATACTTCTGCTTGACAGCAAGCTGACTAGCGGTACCTTCCTCCTGTTTCATCACCATCATCGATGTCACACCTGTTAGCGTATAGCGGTTCGGATTAGCCTCCCGTTCTACACCGGCCCCTTTTAATAGAATCTGCACCTTACTGTATCTCTTAAAAATATTGTCCGCAGGAGTGCTTGTTATAATACGAAAGCCGTAACGCCCATCCAAACTCTGCACATATACAGTACGGTCATTTTCGGTGTAGTTGATTGCCGTTGGCGTCGTCTGAGGAGCATCCCCGACATTCGGATTGCCCGCATCACTGACCACATGTCCTTCGATAAATAAATCAGAAGTTATCTTCTCTCCGGCCCACACCCGTATTTCTGGAAAATCCGCCTGCGTCCCGAACATATTCTGCGCGTTGGCCTGTAACAGATATAAGGTGGACACATGTTCTGTATCCCAGCCATCTTTGTAAGAAAGGCGAACCTGCACATTACGCAATTCTGTCTGCGAGGTATTCGGTTTGACCGTAAAACTAAAGTTTTCCGTATTCGGATCGTATGCAAAATCCTCGTTTACCCAGGCTTCTGCATCCGGGGTAGGATAAATAACCTTTATAGTCATATCCTCCAATGGAATATTCGTCTTTAGTTTGCCCACTACAGCTCCTCCATCGCCCAATACCGTTGTATTCAAGGTTGGAAAATTCAATGTAGGTTGCTTTGTACCGCTCTGTTTAACCAAGACAGTATCATAGCGTTCACTTTCGGCGGCATATAGTGCAACGACAGACTTACGAGGAAACCCAACGTTGGCTTCATGATCCAACAGGAAGCTGGTATCCCCCTTCATTTTGGTGTTGCTTAGCTTCAGCCAAGACTGTTCCTGTGGTAGCACCACTTCAAAGTTGCCATTGGACAACACTTTAATCTCCAGCTGACCAGCAGTAGCCGGAATAGTATACTCTTTTTTTACAGCCCCCAGCTCCGAAAACTCGAGATACTTCGCATCATCTTTTTTGCATGCTAACGCTAATAACAAGGAGCAAAAAGCAGCAATATATTTTAATCTGACCATCTTTCTATCTTAATTTTAAGGTATGTATTTAACC
>JAITLW010000241.1 GCA_031277715.1 Sphingobacterium sp.
TCTCCTTTCGAATAGTAGAAGTACTGGTCATAAAATTATTATTTAAAAAAGAAAATGCGTAACGCCTTCCTGTTCGGGTTACAAGATAACCTGACTGACAGTGAACCGCATGTATCGTACCTGTTTTGGCCCATACAAAGGGTACCCCTTGATCCAACGCGTAAGCATTTTTAAGTGTCCCATCCACTCCCCCAGCTGGGAAATACAGATAGCGTTGATTCTCATCAGGAATTAATTCCTTTATCTCCAACAACACCTGAATCAGACTCCGTGGCGACACCCTATTATAAGTGGATAGCCCACTGCCATCACGCAGTTCGATTGTATCTAAGAATCTGCCATAATAGGCATTATGGATTTCAGACCGTAAGGAGTCCGTATAGAATCCCTGATAACGGATATCCGCGGATATCATTGTAAGGTGTTCAGCCAGAAAATTATCACTCGGCAACATCATTTCCCGTAAAACATGGTTACGAGGCACCGAATATAATGTCTGTATATCTACTGGCTTTTTATAATCCGTCAAAGATTCGACCTCTCTGTGTAATGTATCCTGCAATAACCTCACAAGTAGGCTATCCGACCAGATAAAAGGTCTACTCGTACGATAGCCTGATGGCACATTCACAGAAGTCATCTCAAATCGATTTGAATTCAACTCCCTTTTGACCGAAAAATATTTACTTGATCTTTCACTGACAACAATCTCACGATCAAAGTAACTTGGTACAGCCGTTATCCCTTTTCCACTTCCTTTAAAACGCGCCAAATTACCGTAAATTGGAAAACTGCTTATTTCAGGTTGATAATCATAGGCATAATCTTCAATAGCCCATCCCTCTCTATACGCAGGCTCAGAAGAGTACTGAGGAACATAAAAAAGTTTTTTAGAAGAAGACAAGAGAAAATCATAGACTCTCCCGTTATCTAATTTTGGATGTAAGAATGTCGGATCTCCAGTCCCCCAAAAAATTAGAGAGTCTCCACGTTCGACATATTGAATACCGGGAATAGAGTCCCCAATTATTTTTAATGATGCGAACAAAGTAAACACTTTAGTATTAGAAGCTGGAATAAAATGCTGATCTTCCTGCTTTCCAAAAACGAACTTATTGCTATCCAAATCATAGAGACTAAAGCCAAAGTGATGCCTAGGTAGTATGGAAGATTTTGAAAACTGTTCCTCCAGTGCAGAAAAATCCTGTGCTCCAGCCAACCTTATAGAAAACAAAAAAAATAGCGTTAGGCAATAAGGGAAATATCTTTTCATTTTAGAAAGATATAAAAAACAGCTCTCTATTAAAAGGGAATTGACAAAAAACAATATTATAACTTCCAAAAATAGCATAAATATAAAAACCGCTAAACATTCCCTGTTTGGAATAATTTAGCGGTTTCGCAAAGATCTATAGCGTATTTCTACTTTTCTACTTCTAGAAAATTTGGGTTTTCTGCAGCAGATTCATCAAACTCACCTTCCCATTTAGCAACGACAACCGTAGCCAAACAGTTTCCAATTACATTGACCGAAGTACGCGCCATGTCCATCAGTTCGTCTATACCAAGAATAGCCGCAATAACAAACGTAGGTAAACCAAATTGATCGGCCGTAGCTATCAATACAATCAATGATGCCCGGGGAACGGCCGCTACACCTTTTGATGTTATCATCAATGTAAAAGCAATCAATAGTTGCTGTCCTATACTCAACTCTATTCCAGCAGCCTGAGCAACAAATATAGAAGCCAAGGACAAGTAAAGCGATGTACCATCCAAATTAAAACTATATCCTGTAGGGATAACAAAAGATACAATTTTACGTGGAACACCAAACTTTTCCATGTTTTCCATTGCTTTTGGCAAAGCAGCGTCAGAACTTGTTGTTGCAAATGCTATAGACACAGGCTCTTTGATCGCATTTATAAATTGCTTTACAGGCACCTTCAGATATAACGCAACAGGGAATAGCACAAGCAACAAGAAAGCAATTAAAGCAATATAAAGACTCATCAGCAACATAAAGAGATTCTTTAGGATATCGACCCCTAAATGGCCCACCGTATACGCCATAGCCGCTCCAACACCAATTGGCGCAAAGAGCATCACAAGGTTTGTGAATTTAAACATAGCTTCTGACAGACTCTCCGTAAAATCCACCAAGGGCTTTCGTTTCTTTTCGTTGACCATAGCCAACCCTATCCCAAACAAAACACCGAAGATAACAATCTGTAAAACTTTATTCTCGTACACCGACTTTACAATATTCTCTGGAAAAGTATCTCGAATGAAAGCGTTGAACTTATAAACTCCGTGCACTTCCTTTGCAATATGATCCAACACCTTCTGGTCAGCTATACTTACAGCGGAGGTCGTAGGCAACTCTTCATGTGGCATATGCTCTATATCCACTCCAACTCCTGCCTTCGTAATATTGATAACCGCCAAACCGATAAAAATGGCACAGGTTGTCGCACAGAAAAAGTATAACATAGACTTCCACGCCATGCGCCCCACAGATTTTAGATCAGAATGCCCTGCGATACCAAAGACCAATGTTGCAAACAGAATAGGCCCCACAATCGTCTTCACCAATTTAATAAACCCCTGGCTTAGTGGATGCATAGCTATTGCTAGATCAGGAAAATCCAACCCTACAAAGACACCCAGCACTAAACAGGTCATTATCCAGGTTGTCAGGTTCTTTCTCACCAATGCATTCAACACCAATACGAAGGCGGTCAACCAGCGTACTCCCATCATCACAGAAGGCGAAACGCCAAACAAATCAAACTCGTAGAAAAGGGTTATAATTATCGCAATAGTGATTGTAACGAGCGTTACAAAACCTACTTTCTTTTTTGACATCTATTGTTTATTTTAAGATTACATAATTTATGATCACAGCAAAAATAAAAAAATAGGTAGGTTTCACAAATTCTTTTAAGCAGAAAGCAAACAAAAAAGCACGACAATACTGCCGTGCTTTCTATAAGTTTTTATTATTTGTCCCTGCTATTCAGCGTGTAACCACGCTTTCTTAGACAACAATTCTTCTTCTGACTCAACCACATCTTCATCCTCCACACAACAGTCCACCGGACACACAGCGGCACATTGAGGCTCATCATGAAAACCAACACATTCAGTACACTTATCAGACACGATATAATATACCTCATCCGAAATAGCATCCTGTGATGCTCCTGCATCAATTGTCACCCCGTCACCAAAGTCAATTACACCATCTAAAGCTGTACCATCCGCAAATTTCCAAGGCACACCTGCATCATATATCGCATTATTGGGGCATTCTGGTTCGCATGCGCCGCAATTAATACATTCATCTGTAATTTTTATCGCCATTTATAACCTCACAATTATAATAAATAAACTAATTTTGTACGCCAAAGGTAAATATTGGATTTATAACTAGCACAAAAAAAGTATATAACTTTAGTCGTTTATCCAATTATTTGACATTACAAAGATAAATCAAAAATTTATCAGAACGATTCTAAATAATATATTTTGACAAAGCAAGAACGGATAGCAGCCTTTGCTAAATTAGGAGAATGGTTGTCTACACTCGATGAGGGGACAACACAATTAGTAGCACAATTAAACCACAAAAACCCTTGGTACACGATGGACAATGTCCTTCGTCAGATGAGTGCCATAGGCAATAATCTGACCTTGGATAAACTAAGTGTCTGGATTGCTTCCTATCCTGCAGAAGAAAGCAAAAAAACAGTTGGCCTTGTATTGGCCGGCAATCTACCACTCGTTGGTTTTCATGATATACTATGTTGTGCCATCATGGGATTCAACGTAAAAATCAAAGCTTCATCCGATGACGCCGGTTTGACACAGCTCGTAATTAACCGCTTGATTCAAATTGAACCCTTGTTTGCTGAAAAGATAACTCTAGTAGACAAACTATCAGATTTTGACCTTATTATTGCTACGGGATCTAATAATTCGGCACGCTATTTTGAGTACTATTTTGGCCAGAAGCCTCATATTATACGTAAAAACCGGAACTCTGTAGCAGTCCTAACAGGCAATGAAAGCACCGAAGAACTTATTGGCCTCGGCAATGATATTTTTAATTACTTTGGTTTAGGTTGCCGATCCGTATCCAAACTATATTTTCCGAAAGATTACCCCATCGCGACTTTCTTTGAAGCAATTGAACAATTTAGTCCCATAAGAGACCATTTCAAATACAATAACAATTACGACTATAATAAATCCATTTATCTAATCAACAAAGACAAGCATTACGACAATGGCTTCTTATTACTGAAAGAAGACACCAACCTTTCTTCCCCATTGGCCGTAGTGTTCTATGAAGAGTATGGTGATATTAAAGAATTAGAATCGACACTTAATAACCACAAAGAAGATATTCAATGTGTTGTATCTCAGCAAAGGTTACAGATAACGTCTCCTAATTTTGCTTTAGGCGAGAGTCAGCAACCTGCACTGGATGATTATGCAGACGGTATAAATACCTTAGATTTCTTGGCTCAACAGCAATAATTCTTTAAATTGAAAAAAAAAATTAACTTTGTTTTATGTATGTAATAAAAGTAAAAGGTGTCGCTAAAATCCCAGACTATGTCCAATTGCGAGACGATTCGTTTACTTTACTAGCGTATTTCCGAGTAGATAGACCAGACAAATCTTTAGACAAGATTGGATTGGGTGAAAAAGCCGATCAGATCATGAAAATTGTCAACGAGCTACCCTTTGGTCAAATTAAGAAAATTGAACTTTGATGATGGCACAAAATACTGTAATAAGACTAAGAAACGTAGATATATACCAACAAAAACATTTGGTTTTATCCAATGTTAACCTAGAAATTGCGCAAGGAGAATTTCTGTACCTAATAGGCCAGTCCGGAACAGGTAAAAGTAGTTTATTAAAAATCATCTATGGCGACCTCTACATTTCTAATGGAGAAGGATTAGTTGCTGGCTTTGACCTAAAAAAACTACGTGAATCCGAAGTTCCTTTCCTAAGACGTAAATTAGGAATCGTTTGTCAAGACTTCCATTTGTTGAATGACCGAACCATAGAAAAAAATCTAGAATTTGCCTTAAAAGCAACGGGCTGGACGGACAAAGGTCTTATACAAAATAGAATGCTCGATGTTTTAGAAAAAGTTGGACTTCGCTCTAAGCTTAAAAAAATGCCTCATGAGCTGTCTGGTGGAGAGCAACAACGTGTAGTTATAGCGCGCGCACTTCTCAATGATCCTGAAATTATCTTAGCAGATGAGCCTACAGGTAATCTAGACCCTGCCACTTCGGAAGAGATTGTCCTTTTATTACGTGATATTGCATCTTCTGGCACTGCCGTTCTTATGGCTACGCATGATTACCAGATCATCCGTAATATGCCTGCACGCATTATTAAAACAGAAGATGGTGCTATGCATGACAATGTAAGCATTTAAAACAACTGACAAAACAAAGTATAATCCGACACTTTGCATGTATTTAGCACAAAATACTGACAAGGTGTCGGATATTTTTATAATGGCAAATTTTTTGAACACGCTACGGCAGCTATTGAAGCACATAAAAACTAGGTGGATGATGAACGAACAAGAACATATTCAAGACGAAGACAACTTAGCTCAGGACAACACAGTCCAAAATGAGGCTGAAGAATTATCTAT
>JAITLW010000263.1 GCA_031277715.1 Sphingobacterium sp.
ACATGATCACTGGGAAACAAAGCTAGTTTATGGAGACACGCTAAAGGACTCTGTCTTTCTAAAGAAACGGTCTATCGTCCTTGATGAAATTGTGATCACAAGGAACCGATATAACAACAAAATAAATGATTTGAAAGAAATAGAAAAAGAGAAGAACAAGAAAGGCGGCATCTATTATGGTGGAAAGCCACCTATCGCGCTACTGAATCCTTTTGGCGGGAAACCGATCACTTTTTTCTACGAACTTTTTAGCAAGAATGGAAAACAGGCAAGAGCAATGGAGAAGAATATCCAACATGCAGTTAAGGAAAGCAAAATAGACAGTGTCTTTCATAGAAATGCTGTTAAAATGTGTACTTCTATAAAAGACGAGGATATTACAACTTTTATGCAAGCGTATAGACCGACTTTTGAACAGGTACAATCCTGGAGTACCTATGATCTGTATCTTTATATACAGAAGAGCTATGAATCATTTACATCGGCAAAAAAACGAGAATAACAATCCAGTTTATCGCCATAAGGCATTTGACATAAAGCTCCATCAGTTAGAAAAAGAATGCTTCCTGTTTCAGCAATCATTCTTTTTCTACTGTTACCATACCCAGATAAACGCTGTTCATGCTACGATTGCTGCCATCTGTTGCTGCAAAACCTAGATAGAGATGAAAAATTGAGCTTTTACTGACCTTAGGTAGCTCAATAAATTGGGATCGATATTCGATAGAATTGCCCAATGATATTCCAGTGGCATGGTTAATCGGATCCTCAGGCAATAACAGTACCAGGGTTCTGAAGTCACTAAGCTCGTGATGCAGCAATTCTTTCGTTATTTTGAGCTCCCATTTGATATCGAGCTTGCCATCTACGATTTCGGTAGATGTGGAAACGATAATATCTTCCAGCCCTCTACTGATCGCAAATTTTTCATAGTTGATTGCCGGTCCCTGTGCGGTCTGGAGGACAGCATTTTCGAGATGATAGGACATCGCCGCATTAAATGCGGTCATATTTTCTTTATATCGCTGAAAACCCAAACGGAAAAATTTGGTGAATTGACCCAGAAAAGTTTGTGTAAAAGCAAATTTACTTCTGTTTTTATTTTCACTGTCAGATAGTTTCCTTCTTTTCTTAACTTTTGGAAGCGAACGTACATAGGTGATATCCTTCCATTTGCAAAATACGACAGCGCCAACCTTTCCGGATGGAGCGCCGTTTGCTCCATTATTTACTCGTGCCATAAATTCATTTATCATTGGTTTGATTCTTTTAACAGACAAGTAGGGGAAAAGTTTGCTTCAAGCAGTATACTGATTGTAAGTTAACTTATACAAAATAGGGATATAACAGGGAGATTATACGCTTTGATCCGAATGAGGTCCGGGTAAAGTCCGAATGAAGTCCGTATGAAGTCCCTATTAAATGAAAGTAAAGTCCCTTGTTGAATCCTAGTTGAAGGCAGGTTTTATTATTGAATAGGGGAGGTCTAAGGCTGGGCTTGTGAATAGTGCAAAAAAAACAGGCATTTCGCCTGTTTTTATAGAATCTGGTAAATAAAAGACACTTTGTTGTCGTACGATTTAGTACAAATGACTACTTGTATAAGCTAAATTCTGCTACAGAGAAAGATTTTCCGACTGTTTCTTTGGGTGCAAACCGAATGTATTTTTCTCTAATAGGTGTCGTTAAATGAATAATCTGCTCAACTGGATTTGCCTGGATATTGGAAAATTCTCCTGTATTGCGGACAGTCCATTTTTTTCCATCGGGACTGGAAGCTATTTCATACTTCAGTACCATCCCCTCAGATTTTCCATCTTGGCGGGGGAGATAACCAAATGCAGTAATAGTTTGTTTTGATTCAAATATGACAGCTTCGTTAAATCCCTCAAACAGCTCTATTGTCTTCGGATCTGTATCTATGCTTTTGGGTATTTTTGGAGTGATTTTAAAGTCACTGCTTGCTAATCTTGTATAATTGGCAGTTGTATTTTCAAAAGCAAAGGGTTCGACAAATTCCTTGAATAAACCGAAGTCACTTAAGGTAGGAGCAACAGGGGCATAAAGACTAATTTTTAATTTTGTCGCTTTTACCGGATGTTCCAATTTAATTAAGCGATTGCCACCAATACTGGTGGCTGTGGCGAGGTGTTTCCATTGACCATTTACTTCCGTTTGGATGACAACACTATCTAGCCGCTGTCCTAATTTAATATTTTCCCTTAAGCGAATTAGATCAAACTCTTTGGTTCCAGCTAAGCTGATCTCCAATTCAGGGGTCAAAACTGCGTCATCAGAAGCATAATAACTGTAGCGGTCCGCATCTAAAATAAAATCAGCGGAAAACTGTTTTGAGTTCGCCCGTAGATTGGATGCTTTTATTGTTGCTCCTTTTGCAAGATTTGTTTTGAAAGTTTCTTTCAGTTTTTTACCGAAAGCCGCTAATGATTTGACATCATTGACATGTAACTGCCCCTCAGGCATAGGGGATAAGCCCAGATCCAGGGATGCGCCGCGACCTACCGATTGTAAATAAATAGAAAATAATTGGTCCGGTGTTTTTACCTGGCTGTCTTCAGTTTTATGGTAAAGCCAACCATGCCGCAGGGGGACATCACATTCTGCAGGTATCCAATATTGTCCATTTCTTGTGCCTGATGGGGCCTCCTTGTAGTCTGCTTGCCCTGGGACAGCGGCATGGCCGTCTACTCCTTTTGGAGAAAAAGTAGCCCAGCTTGTTTCGTCCGCAAGCCCACTTTCGTTGCCAACCCAGCGAATATCAGGTCCGATATCTGAGAATATCACCGCCAAGGGTTGCTTTTTTCGCACGATAGGCCATGTTTTTTCATGCCATGCGTAGTAAGTGGCACGGTCAATTTTACGTTTCTCATTCTTGCCCCCATAATAGCCATCACCACCATTCGCGCCATCGTGCCAAGAGGTGAACAGTTCACCGTAATTACTCATTAATTCGGTTAATTGAGCCCGATAAGCATCTGCATATGCAGGAGTGCCATAGCGTGTATCATGTCTATCCCAAGCAGACAGATATACTCCAAATTTTAAACCATGCTGATGAGTTGCTTGCATAAACTCTTTGACCATATCGCCTTTTCCAC
>JAITLW010000272.1 GCA_031277715.1 Sphingobacterium sp.
CGTATACTGACCACCATGTCATTCGTATTTATCATCACTATTGCTATTGCCGCAGTATTGACCATCCTCGGTTTATGGGCTTTTCCTGTCACGGCCATAAGTGACGGACAAGGCGCAGATGAAACTATCCTCAATGCCGCCAATGATGGCTGGGGAGAGAAAATCGTTCGATTTGTCACAGTAGGCGAATTTGTTAACCTATTATCCAGACAGAACATACTCGCATTTGTCATTTTTTCCTTTCTTGTCGGTATATCCGTGAGAAAGAGCGGCGAGGTAGCTCAACCTTTCTTACGCTTTCTGATAGCTGGGAATGAGGTTATGAAAAACATGCTGGATATCGTCATGAAATTGGGTCCTGTCGGCTTAGGAGCTTATTTTGCCCATCAAGTGCACGAGCTAGGTCCCGAACTGTTCGGGTTTTACGCCAAACCTTTAGGGTTTTATTATATTTTCGGAACGGTATTCTTCTTCACTGTCTTTTCAGTTTACGCATTTATCGCCAGAGGACGTAAAGGCGTGCCAATTTTTTGGAAAAACAACATCACGCCATCCTTAACCGCATTGAGCACCTGTAGTAGTCTCGCAACACTACCGTCTAACCTCTTAGCCGCAAAAAGAATAGGCGTACCTAACAGCGTTGCGAATGTTGTAATACCCCTTGGCAATACCTTATACAAAAATGGGTCAGCAATTTCCTCCATTCTTAAAATCTATGTTGCATTCTCTATCCTAGAGTGGGATTTTTTTGAGCCATCCACGCTCTTGATGGCAGTAGGTATTACCTTATTGGTCAGCATGGTTGCTGGAGGAATTCCGAATGGTGGTTTCATCGGCGAAATGTTAATGATATCGGTATATAGCATCCCCAACGAAGCAATACCAGCTATCATGATTATCGGTGCTCTAGTCGACCCACTTGCTACCATACTGAATGCAACAGGCGATACTGTCGCTTCGATGTTAGTAACTCGATTTTCCGGAGAGAAGTTCACAAAAGGTGAAGAAGACGGTGCAGATAGTACTACTATTTAAAATCTGCTTCATTTAATACCGAGATTTCAAGGCAAAGAGTATTGTGCTTTGTTTTTTTGCGCCTTGATTTGTAATATTGATGATGCAATCCCCTGACCTATTGCTAAGTGATCAAAAAGACGTCAGCAAGAACATCTAACACCTATCTATCAAGCATATAGACATTTTCAGAAAACTATTTAGATTTGCTCTAAATAATGAGCTAAGCTTGCTAAATTCCTTCTTTCATTTCTCATTTCGTAATTTTGTGGTTGATTACACTGCGATTAGAAATATAAAACAAAGACTTGGCATTAAGACAATCTTCATTGCCATAACACAACACAATAAATGAAAAAAAGTTCAATCATCTTAATTGTAATCATAGCAATTGCTATTGCCATGATTTTGGTTATCTACACAGATTCTAGTACGTATTCTACTTTTACAGAAGCGAAAGAAAAGAATACAGAGCTTTATGTAGTCGGCGTATTGAATAAGGAAAAGGACTTACACTACGACCCGGTAAAGGATGCGAATCATTTCTCGTTCTATATGTACGACAACGATAGCACAGAGTGTCAAGTTGTATTCAATGGCTCGAAACCACAAGATATCGAGCGGTCGGAACAAATCGTATTAACAGGTAAAATGGAAGGCAACACATTCCACGCGAGTAAAATCTTAATGAAATGTCCTTCAAAATACAACAAAGACCAAGTTGAGGTAATTGAAGCTACAACTACGGCATCGCTATAACTTCTGACTTCTAATTTCTTACTCAATAACAATGGATATTAATTACGTAGGCGAGCACCTATTGCCGGGAAAGATAGGGCAATTTTTTGTTATACTATCTTTTGGTGCCTCTTTACTATCACTTATCAGTTATTTCTTCGCGACCAAAAACCCTGAAGAGAAACATTGGAAAAAATTAGGACGCATCGGTTTTTTATTGAATGCCATTTCAATCGTCACTATTGGTGCCATTTTATTTTACTTAATATATTGTCACTATTTCGAATACCATTATGTATGGGCTCATTCTTCGAAATCCCTTCCTACGCATTACATCATTTCTTCGTTCTGGGAAGGACAAGAAGGAAGTTTCTGGCTGTGGATGTTTTGGCAGGTCGTACTAGGAACTGTTCTTGTTTTTAGAGCTAAAAGCTGGGAAACTCCAGTGATGACATTTGTCATGCTATGTCAAACCTTTTTGGCGAGTATGCTAATCGGTGTTGAGATATTTGGCAGTCGTCTCGGAAGCTCCCCTTTCATACTGCTTCGTGATGCATTAGACATCCCTGTATTAAAAGACCCGAACTATCTAGCCATGATTGCAGATGGTAACGGATTGAACCCTCTCTTGCAGAACTACTGGATGGTCATCCATCCGCCGACATTGTTCCTTGGATTCGCATCTATGATCGTCCCTTTTGCTTATGCAGCAGCAGGACTATGGCAAAAACGTTATAAAGAATGGATGACACCAGGGTTACCTTGGGCTTTATTCGCCGTCATGATTCTAGGAGGCGGTATCATAATGGGGTCGTTCTGGGCATATGAAGCACTAAACTTTGGTGGCTTCTGGGCATGGGACCCGGTAGAAAACGTATCCATCATACCCTGGTTTACGCTGATTGCAGCAGTACACGTAATTCTAGCCTACAAACACTCGGGACACGGCTTCTTTACAGCGACCTTATTATCACTAATAAGTTTCGTTTTGGTAATTTATGCTTCTTACCTCACAAGGTCTGGTATATTGGGAGAGACATCAGTACACTCTTTCACCAGTCTGGGAATGTCTGGTCAATTGATTTGGTTCAATCTGACCTTTCTATTTATCATGATCGGGCTCTTAGTTTGGAGAAGAAAGGACTTTCCACGTACGCAAAAGGAAGAGGATATCTATTCCCGCGAATTTTGGTTATTTATCGGTGCATTAGTATTGACAGTAGCCTGTGTACAGATGATCGCAACGACATCTATTCCAGTATTCAATGCCTTATTTGGCACCAAAGTAGCTCCTCCTATCGACCCAATCGCACACTACAATAAATGGCAGGGTGCCTTTGCTGTAGTGATACTATTACTTACTGCCGTAGCTCAGTTTCTGAAATACAAACGCACAGACAGTAAAAAATTCTGGGCTGCTACATTAGCCTCTTTGATAATAACGATTCTAATAGCGGGCATTACCGTATACTTCACTAAAGTATACACCAACGTGATGTATGTTCTGATTACATTCACAGCTATATTCTGTATCATATCTAACATTCGCATACTAGGCGATGCTTTCAAAGGGAAGTGGAAACTAACTGGTTCTGCAGTATCCCATATCGGATTTGGATTACTTGTGCTCGGAGCTCTTATCGCAGCAGCAACGAACGAGGTAATATCTGTAAATGACAGTGGTTATATCGGCGTCCAAAATTTTGGAAAAGAAGGAGACAAATTTACGGACCCAGGAGAGAACTTATTCCTTACAGAAGGGGAACCAGTACAGATGGGCGATTATAAAATCACCTATATAGGCGATAGCATAGCGCCGCCTAATGTCTATTACCACATCAAATACGAGCGTCTAGATGAAGAGAGTGGAAAAGTGAAGGAGCATTTCGTATTGAGCCCATTCGCGCAGAACAACCCTGATATGGGGGGGCTTATTGGTACTCCTGCAACGAAGCATTACCTAACGCATGACGTCTACACGCTAATCACCGCTGCAGCTGCAGATTCGCAAGCTCCGATGAGTAAAATCAAAGACGAGGAAAAAACTGGATTTGAAGATTACGATGAGCCAGCGACCTACCAAGTTAACATTGGAGACACGCTCCGCTATAGAAATGGTGTTTTCGTGATAGAGGGCATAAACAAGAATGCTAAGCTGGAAAAGATCCCTTTAAAACCTAGTGATGTAATTGTCGGCCTTAAGATAAAAGTGATAGCTGCAGACGAAAAAACATATGAAGCAGAACCTACCTTCCTATTGAAAGATGGTAACGCTTATGACTTCAATAAAGATGTGAGTGAGCAAGGGCTAAAATTCAGATTTACGAATATACTCCCCGAAAAAGATAAGCTGGAAATCATGGTTTATCAAAAACCACTCCCGGAGAAAAAATGGATTGTTTTTAAAGCTATAAAATTTCCGTACATCAACTTCTTCTGGCTCGGGACGATTGTAATGACAGTCGGCTTCTGTATGGCTATATACAGAAGAATTAAAGAAGGTAAAAAAGGCAATGTAAAAACATCGATATGACAATCGTAATACTAGGAAGTGGAAATGTAGCAACTCATCTTGCTCAGACACTCCACCAAAACGGTCATCAGATTATACAGACATACAGTAGACAATCAGCCAATGCAAAAGCATTGGCTGACGCCGTTAACGCAACACCGGTTTCAAATCTAAAAGACATTGATTGCAGTGCAGATTTATATATTATAGCTGTAACTGATACCGCCATCCCTCAGATTATCGCTGCTATGCCGGAAATTACTAGGGGAACCGTCGTACATACTTCAGGCGCAACACCATTGGATATACTCAATCGCTTCACGAAATATGGCGTGATATATCCGGCACAAAGTATAAGTAAGCAAATTGAAATCGACATAACGTTAATTCCAATCGGAATTGAAGCAAATTCTAAGGAAACCTTCCAAGTACTTATGGATTTGATGACTCCCATAGCTCCTCGTGTATTCGCTTGTAATACCCAACAAAGGCTGGCACTGCACGTCGCTGCCGTACTTGTGAATAACTTCCCCAATGCGCTCTTTAGCATGGCTCAGGGTATCCTAGAACGTGAACAGCTGGATTTTTCACTCCTCCGTCCAATCATTTTAGAAACTGCAAATAAGGTACAAAATCACCTACCTTCAGAGGTACAGACAGGCCCTGCTTCTAGAAATGACCTCGGCACGATAAATAAGCATTTGCAATTCCTAAGTTATTCAAATGAGCTAACTGAAATCTATCAACATTTATCTACTTTCATTACTAAAAGCAGACAGAAATAACCCATTGTTTACGAAAAAACTAAAAGTTTAAACCTGTATCATAAAGCGCAAATTACTTGTTAATTTTGCTGTAAATTAAAACAAACACGCTTAACAAACGTTTGTTCATAGAATAACTTCATATGTATCATGGCAGTTAGAAAATTAATTCTTGTATCCATTATTCTTGTAAACTTAATTATCATTTCATTTGGAATTATTTTTACACCTAGTTGGTTTTGGCTTCTAATCATCCCAATTCCCCTATTGATCGTCGCAGTCTACCATAGTGTGCAAACCAGCCACGCCATACTGCGCAACTACCCTTTGGTCGGTTATTTCAGGTATATCTTTGAATCTATCCGTCCAGAATTAAGACAATACTTTTGGGAATCGGACACCGATGGTCGTCCCTTCAACAGAAGACAACGTTCTATTGTCTACCAAAGAGCAAAGAATCAACGCGAGACCGTAGCTTTCGGTATGCAGACTGATCCTCAAGCGATTGGCAATGAGTGGATAGCACACTCTATATTCCCAACTCACATCGAAAATCATGATCTTCGGACAGTAGTCGGTAACAGTGAGTGTAAGCAACCGTACAGCTTAAGTATCTATAACATATCAGCAATGAGTTATGGCGCTTTGAGTAAAACGGCAATCACAGCTTTAAATAAAGGTGCTGCTTTACAAAACTTCGCACATAACACAGGTGAAGGTGGTATCAGTAACTACCATATCAGTGGCGGTGACTTAATTTGGCAAATCGGTACAGGTTATTTTGGCTGTAGGGATGAGCATGGTTATTTCGATGCAGATCTATTTACAGAAAAAGCGAACAGACCATACGTCAAAATGATTGAGTTAAAAATCTCTCAAGGTGCTAAACCGGGACACGGAGGTATATTACCAGCGGCTAAAAACACACCTGAGGTTGCTGCAATCCGCCACGTTGTACCTGGCACAGATGTAATGTCGCCTCCGGCACATAGTGCATTCTCATCACCATTGGAAATGATGCACTTCATCCAAAAGCTAAGAGACCTATCTGGAGCTAAGCCAATCGGATTTAAAATATGTATTGGTGATAAGCAAGAGTTTATTGATATCTGCCATGCGATGCAAACAACGCAGATATTCCCAGACTTCATATCAGTAGATGGTTCTGAAGGAGGTACAGGAGCTGCGCCACTAGAATTCACCGACAACTTGGGGATGCCACTATACGATGCATTGACCTTTATAACAAAAACATTAATAAACTTCGGTTTAAAGAAACATATCAAAATCATCGCTTCAAGCCGTATCGTTACAGGTTTTGACCTCTTAAAAGCGATTGCTCTAGGCGCAGATGCATGCTATAGTGCAAGGGGTATGATGTTTGCTCTAGGCTGTATCCAGGCCTTGAAATGTAATGAAGACGTTTGTCCGGTGGGAGTAGCAACGCAACGTCCACACCTTTACAAAGGACTAGATGTTGAAGATAAATATGTCCGTGTGGCCCAGTTCCACAGAAATACACTACGCGCGACAGTGGAAATCATGGAAGCCTGTGGTTTCAAAACCCTAGACGACGTCACTGCAGATAAGTTCTTCCGGAAGACAGATAATATCACAACGTTAAGCTTCCAGGAAATCTATTTTAAAGATAGTGGTCGATTGAATAAAAAAGAAAATGCATTTGCAAAGGAAGAGTTCTTAAACCATTAAAAACTTTCCTTCTATAAAAGCAAAGGCCTTCATGATATCATGAAGGCCTTTGCTTTTATTTATCGTGTTTCAAAAAGCTTACTTGAGATTTTGAAACACCTTCTCCAGAATTTCTTGCGCTATCTTTAAATTTATTTCGTCAACACCCTCCAAAGCCTGTCGAACGGTAAGCGAAGCTTGCTCCATACCAGCTTCCTTAAGCTTCCGTCCATCCTTGGTCAGGTATATCAAATTAGAACGCCGATCTTGCTTATCATTCACACGTATCACCAATCCCAAGCGTTCCAAATTATTAATCAATCGAGTAATACTAGGCTTGTCACGAAAGGTAAAATTGGCCAATTCCTGCTGTGTAAGCCCTTCTTCCATCCAAAGATAGTAAAGGATGCTCCATTGCTCAGCAGTGATATTTAATTTTACTTCCTTCAAATTACGCTGCAATCGACGCGAAATAGCAGTCGACGCTTTACCCGATAAGAAGGAAAAAAACTCCTCCGAAATTACTGTAGATTCGTCCATTAGTTAGTTATAATTTTAGGTTGTTTATGCAATTAAGCAATTCCTTATACAATATCCAAATTTTATTTCAACATTATAACTTTAACATCAAAATTCACTATATTTATTCGTATGGAAAATCTATTGGTCGTATTGATATTTGTGGGCTCTATTGTTTACAAGATTTATTCAAATTATAAAGAAGAAATGGAGAAATCTGCCAAACGTGGACCTCAGCGCCCTCCTATTGCCAAAAGTCAGCCTCCTAGCATTCCTGCTAAACCCTATCAACATACTGCCACACCTCCTCCGATTCCGGCTGTACCAGCAAGAAAGGTACAACAAGAGTTTGTAACAAAAAGCAACATCATACAAGATATACCGGAAGAAGTACAACGTGTAAAGGAGTCTCGAAAAAAGCATAGTAAAATCGAAGTAGAAAACACAGAGGAAACCAACAAACCTATTGCTTTTGACCTCCGTCAAGCAGTAATACAGGCTGCAATCCTAGAACGCCCCTATAGGTAGTAGTTAGGACGTGGGGTAAATCATAAAAAGTGTATCGGAAAAATCTATAATAAGGAAAAGTCGTCTCTATCCTGTAGAAAAGGGAATCGATCACGCGCATTTTCGAGATCTTTTGGATTTAGGGTGAAGGTATATAAGTCTTCATCTTCTGGCTTATAATACACAACATCACCTAACGGGGAAATACACATAGACCCCCCAGAATAATAAACCTCATTGCCATCGTGCCCAACCCTATTAACGCCAATTACAAAAGCTTGGTTCTCAATAGCACGAGCAGGGATTAAAGCTCTCCAATGCGCAGATCGTTTATCTGGCCAACTAGCAGTGTACACCAATAAATCATACCCATTCTCCTGATTTCTGGACCAAACAGGGAACCGCAAATCATAACAGATCATCGGGCATATTTTCCAGCCCTTTAGCTCCACAATCACCCGGGAATTACCTGCTGTAAAGGATTTGTCCTCCCCTCCCATTGCAAATAGGTGACGCTTATCGTAATGCACATAGCTCCCATCCGGAGACATCCAGACAAATCGATTATAATACCGTCCCTCCTCTTCAATAATTAGGGTACCGGCGACTACACATTCGAAAGAAACCGCTGTGTCGTACATCCAACGCATGGTCATTCCATCCATGCGTTCGGCACATTTCTCAACGTTCATAGTGAATCCGGTATTAAACATTTCAGGCAACAGGATTAAATCCGTCGCCCCTTTAAGAGAGGACAAACGCAGTCTTAGATTTTGCAGATTCTTTTCTGCATTCTCCCAAAAAAGGTAAGCTTGAAATATTGTTATTTTTATCGGCTCCATGAATGTTTACAACTCAGTTATTAGTAAGAAACAACCAATTTAGTAAAATTACGAGTAAATTCCTAGGCAATTAATTACCGTGCCCTATACATCAAATGATCGGCTAAGCTAAAAAGCTCTTCTTTTCGCTTATCCTCTACATCTATTTGTCCCAAACTCGTATAAGCACACTGCGTATAATACTCTTTTAGCGCATTTGCTTTGCTCAGCACATCATATTTCTCATACAATTCCTTCATCTGTGCAATTTTTTCACTAGATTCCAATGATGTCATCTTTAAAATAGAAGCAAAGGTCTCCGAATCCGTTGCACTTAGCTCTTGTTTTAATAGAATATGAAGTATCGTCTTCTTATTTACGATAATATCTCCACCTATTTGTTTACCAAACGTAGCAGGATCACCAAAAGCGTCCAGTATATCATCCTGCAACTGAAAAGCTATCCCAAGATTTTCTCCGAAATTGTACAGCTTATTCCGCTGTTCGCTTGTCGCCCCCGCAATAATAGCTCCCATCTCCAA
Organism: Sphingobacterium sp.; assembly: GCA_031277715.1. Classification (GTDB taxonomy): domain Bacteria; phylum Bacteroidota; class Bacteroidia; order Sphingobacteriales; family Sphingobacteriaceae; genus Sphingobacterium. The sequence continues at coordinate 9,107 of JAITLW010000272.1, forward strand.
AGCCCCACCTAGCAGTACAGATGTTTTCAATCGGATCATATTGACATACTCTTCTTCAGAAACGCTCTCCACAGTCTCAAAATCCATATCCATCTGTTGTCCCTCGCATACCTCGAGAGCAACTTTATTGAAAGTAGTCAACAGCGATGGTACAAATACAGCTGGACATTTGGCTAATTGTTCGTAAGCTTTGATTAGTAAGGCATCACCAGATAGTATAGCCACATCGTCATTCCACTTTTGATGTACTGTCTCCTGTCCCCGTCTCAAGGGTGCTTTATCCATAATATCATCATGGATCAACGTAAAATTATGGAAATATTCTATAGCCACAGACGCAGGAACCACCTCTTCAATATTCGAATGGCCAAACAAATCGGCACCTAAAATAACCAACTGGGGACGAATACGCTTCCCTGCTAAAGAGAGTATATATTTTATAGGTTGGTATAGATTCGTAGGTCCATCTGGAAACTGTACATTTCCTAGGGCCTCACTAATTTTATCTGAAAAATCTGCGTTGCCAAAAACACTTTTCGTAATCATACGCTAAGATACATAATAATCCGCTCTTAAAGAGATAAACGCGAAAAACCTGCTTGATTGGTCTTATTTTCTAATAGAACAATATCCAGCTAATCTGCAACATTTATACCCACATCCATAGAATACAAAAGGAAAATGATAATTTTGTCTGTATATTTCACTCATGCGTATTCTCATAATCCATAATTTCTATCAGCACAAAGGCGGGGAAGATGTCGTTTTTGCACAAGAAACCGCAGTTCTGAGAGATAAAGGGCATCAAGTCGAAACATTATCCTTTCAGAACAAAAAAGGAATAAAGGGATTATTTCAGTTTTTACTATATCCATGGAATAGTTTTGCTGCACATAAAGTACTGAAGAAAGTGAACGACTTTCAGCCAGACGTCGTCCATATACATAACACGCATTATGCAATTGGTCCTTTAGTCTTTCGGAGTCTATGCAAAAGAAAAATCCCTGTTGTGTTGACTCTGCACAACTTCCGTTTACTTGACCCGTCGGCCAATCTCTTTCACAATAATGAGGTATTTACAGACACAATAGACAAAGAATTTCCCTGGAAATCCATAAAGAACAAAGTACTGGATAACTCTTTATTGAAAACTTTCTGGACGGCTTTTACCATTTATATCCACAAAAAACTGGGCACCTGGAAAGACATAGACAGGATACTTAGCTTCTCCGAATTTGGAAAACAGCTATTATTACGTTCTACGCTCCAACTAAGCCCCCAAAACATTGTGATAAAGCCTAATTTTGCTTTAGAAAGTTCGGAAAGCAAACACATAGAAAAAAAGGACTATTTCGTCTACATAGGTCGCTTATCAGAAGAAAAGGGGATTGAATCTTTACTTAAGGCTTTTTCAGAATGTGAGCATATTATTCATATTTTTGGCGACGGTCCTTTAGTAGAAAAAGTCAAGCAGGCGGCTCAGCTCCATTCCAATATCATATATGGTGGTTTTCAACAAAAGGAAACACTAGACTATTATCTATCTTCTAGCCAGGCTCTCCTTGTTCCATCGATATGGTTCGAAGGTATGCCTATGACCGTACTAGAAGCTTTCGCATGCGGTACCCCTGTCATAGCCAGTAAGATTGGCATATTGGAGGAAATGATTCAAAATGGTAAAAATGGACTTCTCTTCGAGCCCAACGACGAAAAAAGTATCATAGACGCTATCCACAACTGGCAGGCGCTCTCTATTGATGACAAGAATGTAATATCTGAAAATTGTAAAAAAGATTTTTCAGATACATATTCTTCCCAAAAAAACGTATTATTATTGGAAACAATATATAAAGAAGCAATTCAACAAGCAAATAACAAATGAGTATTATAATAATGGATCCGCTAGGTTTAGCGCCCAAAATACAAGAAGCACTGGAAAGTGTTTATGACCCAGAACTAAAACCTGCAAACATCGTAGATCTTGGTTTGGTATATGAGATAATCACTAAAGATAGCGGAATAGCAAAGGTAGTAATGACGCTGACTGCCCCGGGATGTCCTGTGGCTGGAGAGATCATGGATGAAGTGCAACGCAAAGTAGCTGCAATCGATGGCGTAAACGAATCTTTAGTCGAGCTTACATTTGACCCACCTTGGAATAGAGATATGATGAGTGAGGAAGCTAAATTAGAACTGGGTTTTCTTTAATCCTCTCTTGAAACTACACGAGCTTCTAGTGCTTCTAGAGTTTTCTTGGGCTTAGCCGTGTTTTCCTCTTTGCCAAATAAGGCATTCCATATCTTCCTAGACTCTTTTGTCAATAAAGGGGAGACGATGGAAAGAATAAGTACATACACAACAACAAAGGACTGCAATATAGGTAAAAGGCCTCCAGCCTTGCCTATATTGGCCATGATAATAGAAAACTCACCTCGCGCTGACAAGGTAAGACCAATATCAAAAGAGGCACGGGGCTTCATCTTTGAGAAGTGGGCAGCAAAGTATCCAGAAGCCACATTACATACTACGGTGACTACTGCAGCAAGTGTAGCCCACCCTATGGCTCCTCCCAAGCTATAGATATCGATTGACAAACCAAAACTAAAGAAAAACATTGCCCCAAAGAAATCCTTATAAGGCAGCACCATGGCTTCAATCTTTTTAATATATTTTGAATCCGCAAATACCAGTCCGGCCATGAGGGCGCCAATTGCTTCGGCAACATGGATGGTCTCCGAGAAACCGGCAATGACAAAAAGTAAACTAAAGACAATAAGGATAAAAAGCTCAGATGACTTTTCTTGAAGTAAACGATCAATAAATGGAATCAGCTTTCTACCTAAAATCAAGAAAGCAAGGATAAAACATAATGCCAACAGTGAGGTGCCCAAGACCGCCCATACGGAAGTACTACCGGTCAAGATTAGTCCAGAAAGGAATGATATATGCATGGCGATAAAAAGATCATCAAACATGATCATCCCCATGATGACTTCTGTCTCTGGATTCGCGGTACGTTTTAAATCTGTCAAGACCTTCGCTACAATGGCAGTAGAAGAGCTGGTCATAAGCCCGCTTAATACCATTACTTCCTTAAATGGAAGATCCATCAACCATCCGATAAACAATCCGGAAACAAAATTGAGCAACACATATAAGGACCCACCTGCTAATATAGACTTGCCCGACTTTATCAATCGACCTACGGAAAACTCAAGCCCTAGATAGAACAGCAAAAATAAGACCCCCAGCCTACCCATGAATTCAATAAAGGGCTTGCTTTCTGAAAAAGTAAAAAAACTCCAGACTTTCTCAACACCAGCTGTAAGTGCAGGGTTATCGGCTTGTTCTAACAAAGACAGTAAGAAGTTTGGGTACTCCTTATTGCCCAAAAACATTCCTATAATAATAAAAAAGGGAATCACAGAAAAACGCAATCTATTGGCTAATAAACCAACCGACGCAACCAGTAAAACAGCAATTCCTATTTCTAATATTATAATATGCGACATAGAATTATAACAGAATTTCCTTCAAAAGCTTTATATTCTTGGATTTTCCAGCAATAACCAAAGTTACTCCAGTTGTTATAACATACTCTGGTCCGGGGTTAATGATTGTTTCATCTTCTCGAATAGCCGCAATGATCGTGGCTCCTGTTTTTTGCCGCACGGCTAGGTCTCCAATACTTCTATTGGCCCAATCATCAGAAACATCTATTTTATACCATTCAATACGCAAATCGTCTAGTGCGACTTCCATGGTCTCCAGTGCCTTAGGCTTATAGGAAAGCCCCCCGAGGATACCGGCTATCTGTCTAGACTCTTCATCAGAAAGAGTCATTACACATTGCGTATCATTGTCCTCTTCATCACGGCGATACAGCTCGCGCCGACCATCATCATGAATCACTACAACCATATTATCGCCTGCTTCAGTCTCGATCTGGTATTTTTTTCCAATGCCAATAAGATCACTTTCTCTAACTACCGACATGATTACTTTTTATTAGTTATAAAATAGACATTAATCAAACTTAACTAAAATTACCCTCATATACAACTGATAGGGTTCTATTTTGTTAAGCTTCTTTGGATGCATCTATCAGAATATAAGCACCATCCTCTTTTTGTTGAGGCCGACCTATCGCAATAGATTTACCATGATAGAACATAAAAACCCATCCTTCTGGGGCCCCTTCTTGCCAATATTCCTTACGTCGATCACGAGCGGCACGACCATCGTAATCGTATTTAGCAATAAAGTTTTTAAACAATTCTTCTGGCTCAGGCAATACATCTCCTCCAAAGAAAAAATGCTCGCCTCCAGTTTCTATATGGAAGGCTTGATGAAACTCTGTATGTCCTCCATTAACGGCATAGCGAATCTCATTATTAACCGTACCATCTCCTTCTACCAGAGTCAGGTTACCGCTGCGTTGCAGAACATCAAACACCTCAGTACGATAGGATGCAGACTCTGAGCTATACGCATTTTCCCATTCACCACGTTGTACGACGTACTCCGCTTCGGAGAAAGCAATCCGCCCCACACCGTCTTTAAAATCTACCATTCCACCGGTATGATCTTTATGAAGGTGCGACATCAGCACATACTTGACATCATTAGGTTCGAAACCCAACTTACGAATATTAGCATGTATCAACAGCTCATCGTCAGGCGTGCGTGAGCCTAATCCCGTATCACACAGAATCAAACCACAACTCGCTACAATCAAAAATGGATGCACATGAACGAATAATGAGCCGGGACGGCTCTTGGGATCATCTTTCAATGGATCAAAAGGAATGAATTTTTTTGATCCATCAACTGAAAAAGAACCTTCAAAAAGGGAATATGCTTGTATCATCTTTTATAATCTTGTAAATATGACAGTTAGGCTTATCGCTCGTGAAATACCCCAGTCAACATTAGGTAACGACACCTAGAAAATGTATATTTACATACAAAATATAGTGCAAAGATATGCAAAAAAGGTGGGTCCTGAAACCGAAAAATGACAGCAACGCAATCAATAAACTACAATCTGAACTAGGAGTAAATCCTATTATTGCTCGGCTATTGGTCAATCGGGAAATCCACACTTTTGAACAATCTAAAGCCTTTTTCAGGCCTTCCCTCGAACAATTACACGACCCCTTCCTAATGAAAGATATGGATATTGCCATATCCCGAATTGAACGGGCTATCGGAAATAACGAGAAGATCATGATCTATGGCGATTATGACGTCGATGGGACAACTGCTGTAGCAGTGGTTTATAGTTTCTTTCGGGCCTTTCATTCCCGAATCGAATATTACATCCCAGACCGCTATGCCGAAGGCTATGGTATCTCCACGCAAGGAATCGACTATGCTGCAGACAACGATTTTTCGCTGATTATCGCGCTCGACTGTGGTATCAAAGCGTTAGAAAAAGTTGAATACGCCAATACACGTGGTGTAGACTTCATCATTGGCGACCACCATCTCCCAGGAGATACAATTCCTGATGCCTGTGCGGTACTCGACCCTAAACGCTCAGACTGTCCTTATCCGTACAAAGAACTGTCCGGTTGTGGCATAGGCTTCAAAATCATTCAGGCATTTATACAAAAGAATGATATGGACATGGAGGAAGCCTATAAATACTTAGACCTAGTGGCCGTAAGTATAGCTTCTGATATTGTCCCAATCACTGGGGAAAACAGAATCCTGACCCACTTTGGTTTAAAAAAACTAAACTCTAACCCCTCCGTAGGTCTTCAGGCATTGATAGATCTATCTTCCAATAAAACAGGTGTTTTCTCGATTAATGACATTGTATTTCAGATAGGTCCCCGTATAAATGCCGCAGGTCGAATAGACCATGCAAAAGGAGCAGTCAATCTTTTGATTTCCAAATCAAAAGAAGAGGCTTCGACCTATTCTGCTGCTGTAGATGACCAAAATAATCTACGTAAGGACTTTGACTTAAGGATAACCGAAGAAGCACTTTCCATTATTGAAAACAGCGAGAGCAATCAGCTCAGAAAATCAACTGTCCTTTATAAATCAGACTGGCACAAGGGTGTTATTGGTATTGTAGCATCAAGATTGACGGAACGGTATTATCGTCCCACCATCATACTTACACAGACCAATGGACATATCGCTGGATCAGCACGTTCTGTTATCGGTTTCGACCTTTATGAAGCCCTTAGTGAATGTAGCGACCTCTTGGATCAATTTGGAGGCCATAAATACGCAGCAGGTCTCACCATGCAAGAGAAAAACATAACCCTATTTCAGAGCAAATTTGAGGAGGTCGTACAGCGTTCGATCAAACCGGAAATGCTACAGCAGGAGGTATCTATCGACGCAGAAATCGATCTTAAAGATATAGACACCAAATTCTACCGCATCCTTAAACAGTTTGAACCCTTTGGCCCCCAAAATGAAGCGCCTATATTTATCTCCAAAAACGTTAAACTACACGGTTCAGCATATATAGTGGGTAGCAATCACCTCAAATTCACCTGTTTTCAGGATGGATCTCCAGCTTTTGATTGTATCGCATTTGGATTGGCAGAGCACATTAGTCATCTCAACAGCAAGAGACCGTTCGATATATGTTACAGTATTGAGGAGAATAATTGGCGAGGCAAAAAGAACCTACAGTTGAACATAAAAGGAATACGCTATTAGTCGATAGTTATTCTTTTGTGCACAGTGGTATCTTTTAATTAAAAAACCGCATCTCCTCAAAATACGTATTCCCGAAAGCATCTGAAAGTCCTGTTAAAATCAAACAAATGAATGCTCAATTATATTATAGTAGATAATTGGTCATTTTTTAAACAATAAGCATTCGTGAATACAAAGCATTTTATTTAGGTTTGCAGTAAGCGAATAATAAATCGATGATACTAAGAGCAGAACACCTAGTTAAAAAATATAAACAACGTACGGTAGTAAACGATGTCTCCTTTCACGTTGAACAGGGGGAAATTGTCGGTCTTTTAGGCCCCAATGGAGCAGGAAAGACAACCTCTTTTTATATGATCGTAGGTCTAATCAAACCAAATGATGGCCACGTCTATCTTGACGATGAAGAAATCACAAAGGACGCTATGTATCAACGTGCTCAAAAAGGGATTGGATACCTTGCACAGGAAGCCTCAGTATTCAGGAAACTATCTGTAGAGGACAACATCCTCGCTGTATTAGAGATCCATCATCCGGACAAAGAATCACGAAAAAACAGACTTGAGGAGCTCTTAACAGAATTCAGCTTACATCGTGTTCGTAAAAACAGAGGTGATTTACTCTCTGGGGGTGAACGCCGACGTACGGAAATCGCCCGAGCTTTGGCTGCCAATCCAAACTTCATTCTATTAGATGAACCATTTGCTGGTGTTGACCCTATCGCCGTAGAAGAAATCCAAACCATCGTCGCTAAATTAAAAGCAAAGAATATTGGCGTACTGATTACAGACCACAACGTACAGGAAACGTTGTCCATTACAGACCGCGCGTACTTATTGACTGAGGGCAAGATTATGCTCACAGGTACACCTGAAGAAATTGCAGGTAGCGAAATGGCCAGAAAATTCTATCTTGGTCAAAACTTCGTCTTGAGACGCAAAAAATTATAACCAAAAAACACTCTTATGGAACTATTGAATTCTATCTTCACATGGATCATGAAAAAGCGCATACACCAAATTGAGCTATTCATGAAATATCCGCATGATGTGCAAGAAGAATGGTTCCAAAACCTGATATCCGCAGCAGAGGCAACAGAATGGGGTAAAAAATATGACTACAAAAGTATATTAACTCCTGAAGAATACAGAAACCGGGTTCCAATCAGTGACTACGACGACATCAAAGGGTACATAGACCGGATGATAAAAGGCGAGCAGAACATCCTTTGGCCTTCGGATATTAAATGGTTTGCCAAATCATCGGGCACAACCTCAGACCGCAGCAAATTTATACCAGTTAGTATCGAAGCATTGGAAGAATGCCACTTTCAAGGCGGGAAAGATATGCTTTCTATCTATTGCCATAACAAACCCGACAACAAAGTATTTACAGGAAAATCGGTAGTAATTGGTGGTTCCTCGCAAATAAACAACTTTAGCCCAGACTCTTACTATGGCGACCTATCTTCTATCTTGATTCGCAATCTCCCTTTTTGGGCCGAATTTAAACGTACACCCAATCTGGAGGTCACCCTAAATCCAAACTTTGAAGAGAAAATAGAACAGATTGCCCAGATTACGATAAAAGAAGACGTCACGAGTTTAGCAGGGGTACCAACCTGGAACATTGTGATGGCTAACCGAATTTTGGAAATCACTAAAAAAGATAATCTCTTGGAAGTGTGGCCCAATCTTGAGTTTTATGGTCATGGCGGAGTGAGTTTCAAACCTTATCGCGAACAGTTCAAACAGCTGATTCCTTCAGATGAGATGTATTATCTTGAGAATTACAATGCTTCAGAAGGGTATTTTGGTCTTCAAGACCAATCAGACTCCGATGACCTACTGTTGATGCTGGATTATGGTATATATTATGAATTCCTCCCGATGGAGTTCCTAGATGATGAGAACCCTAAGACCATTGGGCTAGACGAAGTGGAATTAGGTAAAAACTATGCCATGATTATATCGACCAACGCAGGATTATGGCGTTATAAAATAGGGGATACAATTCGTTTTACCTCTCTTTACCCCTACCGTTTTCAAATATCCGGTCGCACAAAACAATATATAAATACGTTTGGAGAAGAGATAATAGTTGATAATGCAGAGCAGGCACTACAAGCGGCATGTATCGAGACAGGCGCTAATATCCGAGATTATACAGCAGGCCCCGTATACTTCAATGCTGGAGAAGCAGGTGCACACGAATGGGTTATAGAATTTGACAAAGCTCCCTCTGATTTTGAAAGATTCTGTGAGATTTTAGACCAAAAATTACGTGAAATCAACTCCGATTATGACGCCAAGCGTTTTAAAAACATGGCATTGAACAAACCGATTGTTCATCATGCGCCAGCTTCCACATTTTACAATTGGATGAAATCAAGAGGCAAACTAGGAGGACAGAACAAAGTACCACGACTATCCAATAATAGAGAGTATCTCGATACACTTCTTGAAGTAATGCGTAACTCTTAATCCATTTTTTCACGCAATTTCGCTACCTTTTCTCCAGTTTCTCCTTCTGCAGGAATTTTATTCAGGCACATCTTTGCATTGTCTTTATCCCCTTTTGTGTAATAAGCTAATGCCAAATAATAATTAGAGTCTGTTGAAAATACAGAAGGTCCGTTGGCTATGGGCGCCAACAAGTCGATTGCTTTTACCCATTGCTTACTCCCAATATAGGTAAGTGCCAAGTAATACTGGTATTGAACCTGTTCCGGATCTGATTCTAAAAGCGTCGACAAAATAGTTGCTGCTTCCTTATACTTACCTGTATTAAAAGCCTGTACCGCGTTCTCATAGGATGTATTTTCCATCTTACCGCGCACGATCTCTGACCGCATCATTGGCAATTCATACAATTCATTCGACCGCTGGAAAAAAAACAAAGATCCAACCAATAACAGACAGGCTGCAACAACAACAGGCAACCATCTTTTCACCGCGGACTTGGGTGAACTTGACGAAGACCGATAACGTCGATTGACTTCTGCTAAGGTCATTTTTAAGGGCTCATCCTCAACATGAATCCTTCTATTTAAAATATCGTATACTTCCCGTTGTAATGCCACCATATTTCTGAGTTCCTTGTCTACGACAAGCTGGGCTTCAAACGACAGGAGCTCTTCTCCCGCTAGAAGTCCCTCAATATAATCCTGTATTTTCTCTGAATGGTTTTCCATTACTTTAAACTTTTGAAAATATTACTTTCTTTCACCTTTTTTATTAAGGTTGCCATACATTCACTTTTTTTCTTACGCAGATAAGCATAGGTTATCCCCAATGATTCAGCTATCCTCTCTTGCTGTTTTTCAACTAAACAGCGTTTTATGATATCCTGACAGCTCTGTCCCATTTTTTCCAATATCTCCATCACATGATTTTCCCTATCCACCTGCAACAACATCTGCTCCCACTCGTCATACGACTTATCTTCAACATATAATAACTCTTCTTCCCCATTTGTTACCTGTTCGCGTTGCTTTTTCTTCAAAGCATTCAACCACTTACGCTTACATACTAAGGATAAAAAAGAACCAAAACTCGTCGTTAATACAAAATCGCGTTGGTGAGCCATGTGATAAATATCCATTAGAGACTCTTGCAAAATATCATAGCCATCATCCTCAGAACCGTTGTTCTGCTTAATTAGTATAACAATCTGTTTCGCATATTTGTTATATATAAGCTGTATACCTTTGCTATCATTCTCTTTGAGATACTGAATATATATCTGGTCTATGTGCATTTAATTGGCCATTACGCTGTAAATGTAAAAATATTTCGGTGATAATAAAAAAATCATGAAACAGGAGTATATTTTCCTATTTACATTATCTACACAGACAATTTTATTGCATATAAAAAGAATTTTATTTATGTTTATTTACATTTTGAAATAGCCGAATGTGACGAAACAAAACAGACACATTCATTTTATTATGAATTACTTAGGCTAAGTATTAATGAACCAATATACCTTTAGGTAGACCGCTATGAAAACACCTTGGATTATCCCCCTAATATTCCTGTTGATTACCTCTTCTGGCTTTGCGCAACAGCAAGATAGTAATGTGGTACCTATAGATACCTTCGAAAGCAAGATCGATATTCAGCAGCTCTCGAATGCCGTATCGTTCAAACCTGTATTACGACCTCTGGTCCAGGTTCCCGGAGGGCGGGCACCTTATTACAAGTATTTATGGGATTTTGGTGATGGCCACTTTAGCACCCAAGCCGAGCCCACACATCAATATGCTAGACCAGGGGATTACGAAGTGTCACTCTATGCGGTCAATAATTACGATAATGGCCCCAAACCTAAACGACCGACGCGAAAGATAAAAAACACAGCACCACCTTCGGCTTTAGCCAGCTTACCTGTCCATAGTTTCGAAGAAAATTTTTTCGCTTCTAATGGTACTTTTCAAATCTTCAAGCTATCTGATGCAAAACCGGGTGAAGATATCACACTTGTTGTCGGTGTAAATACTGGAGGTAAAAAGGGTAAAGTATACCTATTGTCCAATGAAAAAGTCGCCGGATTGGATGGATTCAAATTCGCTCATCAAACGGCCTACTATCAAGAAAATATTGACACGCTGGTTCCAGCGGACAAATTGCAGAGCCTCTGGGCTGGTGTAAAACAATCGACTTTTACAAAGACAGGTTCTCCTGATTACGGCATCAAAGAGGTATCTACATTTCAAAATCAACAACAGGCGATCAACTACTTCAAAGAACTCTACGGCGCTTACAACTCGCTATCGTCTTATGACATAGAAAGCTCAAATGGAGAGCAACAGTTTTCATTAATCAATCTAGATGTCACCTCGGACATGCTGGTGGACACCAACGCCATTGTTACCATCACAGGGGTATTTATCCCGGAAGATGGACTAGCCAACGTACACCAGGTCGACATTCCAATCGTAAAATCTCACGACCCTAATAAAATGTCGATTAGGCCCGCGCGTATGAATTATCGCTTTCAAAAAAAGCGAAAAACGATGACCTATAAAGTACAATTTCAAAATGATGGCGAAGGTGATGCTAAGAATGTACGGTTAGAGATGCGCATTCCAGACGAAATCGTGAAAAACACATTCAAGTTGAAAGCGCTATACCCCAAATGCGACAGTTGCGAAGTGAACAATAATACAGGTTGTTACCGATATTATATAAAAGATGATGGTACGTTGGTCTTCCATTTTAAGGACATTGCGTTACCTGGGACAGCGGCCAAAGATATCACCGATATGGATAGCACCAAAGGCTTTATCCTATTTGAAGTGGAAACGCAGAGAAAACTAAAAAACAAATCTTTTGATGCATACACCAATATATACTTTGATAATAATCCGCCTATAACGACCAACACCGCCACGACACGTTTCTTAAGAACGCTATCTCCATTCATCACCATAGGTGCTGCACATACTTTTGGCACGCCTCGCGAAAATGAGCTCAGTCATAAGTTTAAAACTGGATATCAAATTGGTATCGGTATCGCTCCAACAGCACCTTACCGGAAGCCCTATTGGCAGGTTGAGCTCTATGCCAGCTATTTCAAACGCGAAAGCGAATCTGGCCGGAGGGCCGAAAAAGGAGAGCACTCCTACCTTGTTGATGGCAAGCCTAATTATTTCACTTACAGTGCAATTAGTGACTTTGAAAAAAGGGATTACCTTACATTACAAGTACCTGTACAGATCCGTTACAATTTCAATTCCTTTATCTCCATGGGAATCGGCGCTAGTATGCGTAAAGATTTTAACATCAAGAGCTCAGGAGAAACAACCTATTATTTTCAACGGGATGGTGCCAATGGCGTAATGCAGGACCTAACATATACTGAAGCAAAAGAACTATCGAAGATGAACAGTGCTATAAAGGTAAATCCTTTTCTCGACCTAAACATAGGCAGTATCAATCTAGGCCCGGCATTAGGATTACGATTCGCGTATGATAAAGACCAAAAATCAAGCGGTGGTATCTACGGTATATTTCGATTTTAAAACATGACACTTCGCTCGCTACTGATATACCTCTTTTTGTTCTTATCCTGCAACAGACCGAGCTCAACAATTGATAACCATTCTCCACTTGTGTATAGTGAAGAACAGCTGGACTCTATTTTTGAGTCCTTTGAAAGCATTGCTTACGAACAGCCTAAGCAATATGTGAGTGACCCTGATTCATTCTTCAATAGCCTAACGGTTCAGGCCAACAGCCCTTACCAAAAGGAGATGTATGCCTATGGTCTCCTATTCATGGGCTATGGTCTTCTCCAGTACGGAGATAATTTCGGAAGTGTCAAATACTATGAAAAAGCCTACAACTACATAAAAGCGAACCAGGTTCCAACGGAAAATATAAATACCGAAATCATAACTCCCTTAGCCAATCTATATATACAAATCAATGATATACAAAAAGCAATAGCGCTATTACAAAAGGCACTTTCCGAGACAACTGATAATAACGAGACGGTACGGCTGAGTAATAACCTAGCAAATGCCTATTTATATAATGCAGAACTAGATAGCGCAAAAACAATTCTCCTTCAGGCCATAAAACGTCCTAGTAATACCTTATCTAGCGCATTACTCTACAATACACTGGCTTCGGTCTATGACAAGGAGCAGAATTGGAAAGAAAGCACATATTATAATAATCTAGCCTTACATAATTTCGAAAAGAGCCCTTTGGAAGGAGACACTTTACTCTGGTACACCGCTGCTCTAGGATTAAAAGGAAGTCTCGAAAAGGACAACAGCTATGTCAATAGAGCAATCGCTATTGCTGAAGAGCACTTCCCTAATGCACAGAACAGATTCAAAGCTAAATTAACTTTGATCAAGGGAGATATTTTAAAAGATCAACATCACCTCGACGCCGCGCTAATTGCGTATGATAATACGCTGTCCTACTTCAAATCAGAAGACAGAGCATACGTTCTAGATTACACCTATACCCAGGCACTAATAGGTAAAGCACACCTCTACACCTCGCTACAGCAATTAGACTCTGCACTGTATTACTATGAATGGGCTGTAGAAAACGATTTTAGAACACAGCAACTCATTGTCAGCAGTAGAGATCAACTAAGTAACAATATATTCAATAAGCAAACCATCCAGAACATCATAGACCTCGTACAGAGTAAACCTGGCCTGATCCACAAAAAGGAAATTGTACAACAGCTACTCTGGTGCATTGAATTAAGTAAAGCCCGGCTCTTGATTAATGAAATCAATCGTTCAGAAAGTTGGAGTAGCTCATCAGACAAAACGAGAATCGGAATGCAGACAATCCGAAATCTCTATCATAAAATAGACATCTCGGTCGATACGATCGAGAAGAGAAAGCTATCACAGCGGCTCAAGAAAACAATGATTGAGTTTGAACTTTCCGAAAAGCACTTCGAAGCAACACAATTCGAGCCTCAAAAGGCAAGATTTATAAAACACTTGAATAGGCCTAATAGTGATTTTTACGCTTATTTTGTCCATAACGATAGTAGCGTTACGATTATACACAAATCGGGGCAAGAATTTTCCTTCAAAAGGAATCCGTCATCCGAACCTCTATTGGATCTGCTATCTTTCAAAGAGGCATATTTTGGAGACAGCCCAAATAATTACAATCAGAACCCAAAAGAGTATCGAGAGAAGGCACAGTACCTCACAAGCGAACTACTACCGGAGATAAGAAGTGCTCAGCGCAATGTCTTCATTTCTTTAGATGCACAACTCTATGGTTTCCCATTTGATGCGTTGTATGATGATGACTTTCTAGTCAAGAAACACAACTTCGCTTACTTGAACTCATTTTTGCTTTTTGATTTCTTAAGCAACAAAACAATAGAGGAATCAAAAATAAGTGTATTTTATCGATCAGAATACCCCTCTCCCCTGCCCAGCCTACAATTTGTAAACACTGAAGTAGAGCGTATTTACAATAATTTTTCAACACAAAAAATTGGACCTGACAAGCAGAATGACTCCACTATCCGGGAACAATTTGCCCAACCCAATATAGTACATATTGCTGCCCATACCATTTTGGACACCACAGCCCCCCCAATTATATATTTAAATCAAGCTATTTCAACGAATCAACTACGTTTTTACGAGATGAAAACGCCTTTGGTATTTCTGTCCGCCTGTAATACAGGTTACGGAAAGCCTCTTCCTTCAGAAGGTACAGAAAGCATACAACGAGTATTTTTAAGTAAAAATGTCCCCTCAGTTATATCTACTTTTTGGTTTGCAAACGACCAGACTATGCTCGACCTCACGACCTCATTTTATCAACAATTAGATCAAACGGCAGATCCCATATGCGCCCTAGGAGAGGCGAAACGAACCTATCTGCAGTCCGCTGGACCAGTAGAACAAAACCCCTGGTACTGGGCCAACATCAACTATACTGGGATAGGAAATGAAATAGGTTTGAAGAAATCTTCAAACCTATCGTATTATATTTGGGGTATGGCTATCCTAATCTTGTTAGCTCTCCAATACCCCCTTGTATTATGGCTTTACAAAACGGTCAAACATAAAGACAAAAAAACCTATAATAAACCCAAATAGACTAATCTGCTTGTAGTCGTCATCGCTATGCATAACATTTTCTTCTAAATCTTCTTTCATAGGTATATAATTTGATTATTATTTATTATCATGTGGCTATTAGAGTTCGCTCAGAACCTGCCTATAAACTACATGCATATCATATATAGATACTCCTTACAACGTATGTCAAGTTGAATTCGCTACTTGACATACTCTAACACTTTTATTTCTGTTCGTCTATTCTCCTGATGCTGTTCCTCAGAACAATTTACCCCATCGCCACAACCATTCACTAACCTTGACTCGCCATAACCTTTTGCAACCAACCTCGACTTAACGATACCATTATTTACTAAATAAGCCACTGCTGCATCAGCCCTACGTTGAGATAGCTTCAAATTATAGTTACCATCACCTCTGCTATCAGTATGACTGGACAACTCTATCCGCAAACTCGGATTTTGCTTCATAATTGCTACAACATTATCCAAAACCAAAGCGGCGTCTGGACGAATGTCGCTCTTATCAAAATCATACAAAATGTTTTTCAGCACCCAACTTCCATCTTTTTCCAAATCGCACACTCCCAACTTCAAGGTGACATACAGTGTTTGACTACGATCTAACCCCTTGGTGGTTACCAACTCGGTTTGCGAATATTGACCTTGTTGATTAGCCATCAGTGTAAAATCAGACTGCGCATCCAACTGGTATATAAACTTTCCTTCTGCATCCGATATTTGGCTAGAATTTACCCTACTCTTACTATTAGTCAGAACAGTATTAATATTGGGCATGTTACGTGCTAAAGCACAGTCAAAAGTCTCTCCTATCAACGTAAAACGGGGATCATCATGGAATATCTCTTTAAAAATAACAGCACTGCTTGTATTAAAGTCAGCATTCGTTAATGTCAGGATCGGTGTTTTAACGCCATTTTTTTCGCCTACAACCTGATAAACACCACTTTTAACCCCTGCTATCTTACTAGCCAAACCATTCGCATCTGTAGTTGACTTTTCGGTAATATCTAATCCTTCTATAGACACAATAACACCACTCAGGGCCAGATCAGTTTGCTTATCACGGACCATAATCTGTAAATCTTTAGTTTCGACTTTGGTTTTCACCACTTCATCATACCGATTTTGATCAGGTGCTATCAATGCCCTATTTTCAGATTTTGCTTTTGCAAACACATATTTAATACCGGCACCAACTTGTAGGCTTTGGTGGAGTGTATTTTTTACAACGGGAACCTCTTCATAGTGATCAAGATATCCGTTTACTGTAGTAGAAGTGGCTATTGGGGTTGCTGTAGCAACACTTTCCTTTACCGTAAACTGACTCGGCTTACTACCGAATTTTGTTCCAAAAGTCTGTACATAGTCGATATGGGCAAACAATGCAAGGTGAGAATTCAACATATAATTAACCCGTAAACCACCGAGACCAGCCCAACTATTTGCCTTATTCGTAATATCGTTCTGCGTTGATTTAATACTATAGTCATAGGTGCCTTTTACGTCCGAATACGTCAATGTTCGATCATATTCGGGAAAATATTGCATCATAATCCCTCCTCTCACATAAGCTTCAATATGCAATCGATCTTTTGTGAATTTATAGCTTGGACCTAGCGTAAAAAGATAATCTTGAAAACGAGCGTTATTTTTATAGGCTGTCGAGATATACCCATTGGCAAAATGAAAGCTATCTATTTTGGATAGGTTATTACGGATGTAGCGTGCATCAATACCTAATCCGAACATATTACCATTAAAATACTTATCGATAAATAGTCCCGAATAAAATCCAGTCTTCGCTTCGCCAATTTTCTTATAATCATTAATCGGAAGGCTAGCCCCTCCCTGAGCTCCAATCTGGAAATCTCCTTTTTGCCTATCTTGAGCAATTGCTAAAAATGTAATTCCAAATAACATTAATGCGAGTAAAAGTTTTTTCATATGTCTTTGTTTTTAGTTTACAATTAGGGTTACTTCCTTCTCGGATTTTCCCCGTGTATTGTTATATCACTACCATTTCTTTTTTGTTACCCCCGAAATCAAAGAAAATCCACATTTTTTTTTCATAACTTGCGACTTTCAAAAACTATATCATTGATATGAGCGCGACAGATCAAATTTCAATTCGCGTAGAGCCAACTAAAGAATCAAGACTCTCGCAAGTAGACTTTAACAATTTAAAATTCGGACAGATTATGTCTGACCACATGCTCGTGGCCGAATACAATAACGGAACATGGACCGATATCAGCATCCAACCATACGGCGATATCGCGGTAAGCCCATCGATGTCTGCCTTACACTATGGCCAAGCAATATTTGAAGGGGTAAAAGGCTACAAATTTGAGAATGGTACAGTAAGCATCTTTCGTCCCGACAAAAACTGGGAGCGTTTCAACAAATCGGCTTCGCGTTTGCAAATGCCAGAAGTTCCTGAAGAAATATTCTTAGGTGGATTAAAGAAACTATTGGATATTGATCGTAATTGGATTCCTTCTAAGGAAGGTACCGCATTATACATCCGTCCATTTATGTTTGCTACGGAAGCAGCATTAGGTGTGCACCCTTCTATATCGTACAAATTTATTATTATCACTTGTCCGGTAGGTGCTTATTATAGCAAACCTATATCTCTAAAAGTAGAAACACATTATACCCGCGCTGCAGAAGGTGGTGTCGGATTCTCGAAAAATGCAGGTAACTATGCACTTTCTTTATATCCTACACAATTGGCCAACGATGAGGGATATGACCAAATCATGTGGACTGATGCTGCAGAGCACAAATATATCGAAGAAGCAGGAACGGCCAATTTGATATTCCGTATCGGTGACACCATAATAACACCACACGGTGACACGATTTTGCACGGTGTAACACGTCGCACGATCATGGAGCTTGCTGAGAAGTGGGGATACAAGACCGAACAACGTAAGGTATCCGTCGAAGAGCTGATCGAGGGAATTAAAAATGGTACAGTGACTGAAGCTTTTGCAGCCGGAACAGCAGCAACTATTACTCATATAGATCGTATTGGTTTCAATGGACAGGATTACACATTACCTCCGGTAGAAGGTCGTGAGTTCTCTCTAAAAGTCTTAGACTATCTAAACCAATTACGTTATGGCAAAATTGAAGATCCATTTGGATGGAACTTTATTGTCTAGACAGACGGCACATTAAATTATAAAGAAAAGCCGAAGAAAATTAATTCTTCGGCTTTTTTACATCCCAAAAACAGGGCTTTTCCTATTATAACATAGCAATAGTCAGTCACGTTAACCCAGATAGACTTACTACAGTACAATTTGTCCATTTCAATAAATTTATAGATATTTGACCAGGTCTTGAGTCATCTATTTAAAACATGAAGAAGACTTTAATTGTTTAATTTTCAATAAAAAAAATTTCTTCAACATTCAGATTTGATACATAGATAACTGACACTTAGTCAAAAGATTATCAACTGTAGTTTTCACTATACTTTCGAAAGTAACATACTCGAGATAGCTGTCTAAACCCCAGCAGTGCTGAACTAAAATCGAATGCTTATTTAAGATAATATTGATTTCGGCTATATGGGGTTAAAAAATAAAATTAATAGTTTCAAAAATCGTGCAGAAGCTATTGTCACAGATCGACGCTTTGTTATTGGCTTGTACATCCTAGTAGCTATCCTAGCTGCGACAAAACAATACTTACGGGGCAACTTCAACAATTACCTAATTTTCAAACACGTATACTGGCACAGCAAGGAGTTTTTGGATTTATATGCGTTGTATCCCAACGAATATTTTGACAGCAACCACTATGGACCGTTCTTCGCCCTGCTAATAGCGCCATTTGCACTATTGCCTGATGTCGTTGGGATGGTTAGCTGGAATATTGTCAACGTCATTGTCCTATGCTGGGGCATTTACCAACTACCCATATCTGAAAAAAATCGATCATGGATTGCCATCATAGGTCTCCATGAAACCTTAACGGCACTCCTCGGCTTTCAATTTAACATTGCGCTAGTCGGTCTAATGCTGTTATCCTTTTCCTATATTGTGAAAGGCAAAGATATCTGGGGTGTTGTCATGATACTAATCGGTTTTTTAGTCAAACTATATGGTATTGTTGGCTTAGCATTTTTCTTCTTCTCAAAAAACAAAATACGGTTTGTAGTTGCAGGGTTAATTCTTTTGCCCATTTTAGCCTTTTTACCTTCAATTATTTCTACGCCAACCTATGTCTATGATAACTATATCGGCTGGTATGAATCTTTAGTAGAAAAAAATGGCCAGAACATCACCTTAAGTTCTCGACAAGACGTTTCGTTGATGGGTATTGTCCGTCGTATCAGTGGCGACCCAACCATTCCCAACACCCCATTTATTGCAGTGGGCTTATTATTATTCGCACTTCCCTACTTGCGTATTGGTCAATACAAGACTCAAGGTTTTCAGCTCGCCCTACTTAGTTCTGTACTGATATTTCCTGTGATTTTCAGCAGCAGTTCGGAATCGCCAACCTATATCATCGCTATGTTTGGCGTAGCGGTATGGTTTATGATGAAGTCAGCACCTCGTAGTCCCGCACAGATTGCATTATTTGTGCTCGCAATGTTACTAACGAGCTTTTCACCTTCTGATCT
The DNA here is from genome assembly GCA_031277715.1 of Sphingobacterium sp. Classification (GTDB taxonomy): domain Bacteria; phylum Bacteroidota; class Bacteroidia; order Sphingobacteriales; family Sphingobacteriaceae; genus Sphingobacterium. The sequence continues at coordinate 29,049 of JAITLW010000272.1, forward strand.
TTTTCCAAAGTTTGTACGAGAAGAATATATCATCCCATATTCTTTAAAAGCATTGCCTTGTGTATTGGTCTGGTTTGCGATCGTTTATGAAATGCTAACAATAGACTATAAAAAATCGGCAACAGTATGATCGAAAAAAAACTAGTCTCTGTCGTCATACCTGCCTATAATGAGGCCGAGAATATCCCAATAATAGCAAGAGCTCTAGAAGACACGTTTGTTGCACTTCCGCACTATGGATTAGAAATAATTTTTGTTGCAGATGGCTGTACCGATAATAGTATTGCTGTTATCGAAAGCTTAGCTCAACATTCAGAGCATATTTTTTTCCTAGAGTTTTCTCGTAATTTTGGTCATCAACTAGCTGTAAAAGCCGGTATGGATTACTCTCGTGGCGATGCTGTCATCTGTATGGATGGGGATATGCAACATCCACCATCTTTAATACCTGAACTCATCAGAAAATGGGAAGAAGGCTATGAAGTCGTTTATACCATTCGAAAAGAGGACAAAAGGCTACCTTTTAAAAAGCGCTTCACTTCACGGATTTTCTATAAAGTATTAAATAAGCTCTCTTCGGTACAACTAGAAGCTGGAGCAGCAGATTATAGACTTTTAGACCGTTCGGTTGTCGATGTTATGAAACAGTTTCATGAAAATGAGCCTTTTCTTAGAGGCCTTGTCAAATGGGTCGGCTACCGTCAGTTTGCGATCTCTTATAACCCTGCTGAACGTCATTCAGGACAATCAAAATATTCGCTCAAAAAGATGTTACGTTTTGCTTTGCAGGGAGTAACATCTTTCTCAACCAAACCGCTATATATGGTTGTATATCTGGGCTTTTTGTTCTCAGGTCTATCCGTTTTATACTTACCCTATGTCGTGTATGCATTCTTAAGTGGGCACGAAGTATCAGGCTGGGCATCATTGATTATGACCATTGTCTTCTTTGGAGGTCTACAACTCATCATGCTCGGAATTATCGGTATATATATCGGTAAGATGTTTACACAGGTCAAAGTGCGGCCTAATTATATTGTACGCTCTACAAATATCAACACTCCCAACAAGCCATGATACTATTAAGTTTTGACATAGAAGAGTTTGACATGCCATTCGAATACGATAAGGATATCTCATTTGATGAGCAGATCCGTCGTTCTATTGAAGGCACAGAAGCAATTCTGGACATACTAGCGAAGCAACAAGTAAAGGCAACATTCTTTAGCACAGTCGTGTTCGCTCAGCATGCGCAGCATACGATACACCGTCTGTTGCGGGAGGGGCATGAATTGGCATCACATGGTTATTATCATTCAGATTTTAAACCTGAACATCTATTAGCCTCAAAAACGGCCTTAGAAGAACTATTCGATGTATCTATCCAAGGATACCGGATGGCGAGAATGCAGCCTGTCGACGAAGAGGAAGTTGAAAAAGCTGGGTACATCTACAATAGTTCTATAAATCCAACCTGGCTTCCTGGAAGATACAACAATCTCCACATCTCGAGGCGCTACTTTTGGCAACAAAATGTCTTACAAGTACCTGCTTCAGTTACACCTCTCGTACGCTTTCCCCTGTTCTGGTTATCCTTCCACAATCTCCCGCTATGGTTATACAATAGCTTGTCGCGGTGGACACTCAACAAGGACACCTACCTGAACATCTATTTTCATCCTTGGGAATTTACAGATCTAACAGACAAAATCAAATTTGGCTTACCATTCTATGTCCGCAAAAACACAGGAAAAAAGATGATCCATCGCATGGACAGCTTTATTACTAGTATGAAGAAGAGCAAAGCTGACTTTGTAACGTTTACAGAATTTATCCAACGCAAAAAAATAAATAATGGGAATATGGACTAAGGCATGGCCTATCCTTAAAGTTGTATTCAAACTATCTTTCACTATCGCTGCCCTGACTTGGGTCGTATATAATGTAGATATGTCTGCAGTCAAGACAATTTGGAAGAACTCAGATCCTCTTATGCTCTTTGCCGCATTTATTGCATTTTTTGTTTCACAAATCTTTGCTTCGACAAGGATACGTTCTTATTTTTTGGCTACCGGTTTAAAACTATCCGAATGGAGCAACTATAAGCTCTATCTCTTGGGTATGTTCTATAATATGTTTTTACCTGGTGGTGTAGGTGGAGATGGCTATAAAATCTATTACCTTCGGAAGACACACCATGCAGATACCCGCAAATTGATTTTAGCTACTCTCCTTGATAAAGCGAGCGGGCTATGGGCATTATGTGTTATATCTTTAGTCCTTCTTCTAAAACTACCCCAACTCCATATACCTTCCATTTGGATCTGGCTATTGATGATCGTAGGAACTATTATCTATTACTTGATATACAGCATCGGCTTCAAAAGCTTTTTGTCTAGTTTTGTTACGACCAACGTTAAAGCAATGGGCGTACAACTCTGTCAAGTCTTATCTGTCGTTTTTACGTTGTACGCATTAGGTATCAAAGAAAACCATACTCCTTATCTAGTCCTCTTTATGGTGTCTTCACTTGTTGCTTTATTTCCATTAACAATTGGTGGATTGGGAGCGAGAGAATTAGTATTTATGTATGGTGCTGAATACTATGCGCTGGATGCACAGATTGGGGTCGCAATAAGTTTATTTTTCTACGTTATATCAGCATTGGCTTCACTTCCTGGATTATACTTCGTCTTCTATAACAAGTCTCTGGAAGACTCGCCTATTGCAGACTAAAAGACTAAGCCTTGAGCTTATCAGCAACAAATTGAACTATCGAGTCGAGTTCCTGAGGCTCGAACCAGGTCGTATTACCGTATTTTTTAAACCAGGTAATCTGCCGCTTTGCATAGCGTCTTGAATTTTGTTTGATCTTGTCTACAGCCTCTTCCAAAGAAATCTTTCCATCAAAATAGTCGAACATCTCGGCATATCCAACCGTCAACAAAGCAGGTTTATTACGAAATTTGGATAAAGATCTAACTTCTTCTTGTAATCCTGCTTCAAGCATCCTATCTACACGTACGTTGATACGATCATATAGTTCACTCCTATCCATATTCAATCCAATCGTTACGACATCAAATGTACGTTCACGAACTTCATTCTTTTGGTAATAAGACATAGGATTGCCCGTTGCTTCATAAACCTCTAGTGCACGTATCACACGTTGCGGGTTATCAATATCGGCAACTTCATAATAGGCAGGATCGACTTCTAAAAGACGTTGTTTTAAGGGCAACAGACCTTCCTTCTGAAATTGTTCGTTCAATCGATCTCGCACGCCATCCGGCGCCTTAGGTAGATCATCGAGTCCCTCTGTAAGTGCTCTGACGAATAGACCAGAGCCTCCTACTGCAATCACGACATCATGTTTAGCAAAGAGTTCGCTTAGTAAACCCAATGCATCTCTTTCAAAATCCCCCGCAGAGTATTCCTCTTCTATCGAATGAGAGTCAATAAAATGATGCACAGCAGCCTTTAATTCGTCCGAATCAGGTTTGGCAGTCCCTATAGACATTTCACGATAGAACTGTCGAGAGTCTGCCGATAGCACTTCTGTAGCAAAATGTTGTGCTAAAAAAATAGCCGTAGCAGTCTTACCTACTGCTGTAGGCCCAACCACTACGACTAGCGTCTTTTTTTTATCTGTAGCCACTATAGCTTAATAATCCTCTTCACCACCACCAAACTCCGCTTGGCCTTCTCCATCCTCATCATCGCCATCCATAGTGTCATAGTCATCGTCTTCATCGACGCCATATTCTTCTGTAGCTTCTTCTACATACTCATCATCTTCGTCATCGTCACTGGCTACCGGGAAATTAGCAGCGGCAACCATTTTTGGTGCCTGTCCGACCGATTTAAAAATGGCAGGATATTCTTTTCCTTCCTCCTCTTTTAAAATCTTCACCAACTCCACATGAAAGTCATATGGACGATCAAAATTATAGATATAATAAAACTTCTGGTGTGGATCATCGATAAACTTACTCAAGCGAATATCTTCCATCAAGAGCACACCGGCATCGATCTTACGCTGAGATGGCATAAGTGCAATTTCAGTTCCCTTTTTCCATTGATCATTACTTACATAAAAAGAAGAAGAAGCATCGACCTGGTACCCCGTACTCTTATGGATTTCCTGATGCAATTCCACGAATGTACTTTTTGAAGGCATATCGATGTCACGATATATATCTTCGTAATCTTCAAATGTTACTCTAAATCTATAAATTGCCATAATCAAAATTGAAAATAAGCCTATGCCTATCCAAATGTAAAAATATAAATTATTTTGATGTCACTAAGGACAATGTTTCTTTCGGTTCTAAGTTGAGCCCCTTCGCTCGCGTTACCATAAATTGATACGCTGCTTCCCTTTCATTTGGGATTTCGCCTTCCAATATAGCTTCTCTAATAGCATTCTTGATTATCCCCACCTGCTTACCTGGCCCTAATCCAAAGACATGCATAATATCCTCTCCCGTTACCGGAGGTTGCCAGTTCCGCAAGTGATCCCGTTCTTCGACGTCCTTTAGCTTCTGCTTTACCAACTCGAAATTATCTCTATATTTCTTCTTCTTGAACTCATTTTTAGTAGTGACGTCAGCATGGCACAACAACATCAATGCATCGATATCATCCCCCGCTTCAAACAACAAACGTCTTACCGCCGAATCTGTCACAATATCTTGAGCTAATACGATAGGTCTCAAATGCAGTTGTACTAATTTCTGAACAAACTTCATTTTTTCGTTCAGAGGCAGCTTTAGTTCTCCAAAAAGTTTAGGCACCATACGGGCACCTTTATCTTCATGTCCATGGAAAGTCCAGCCTGCTTTCTTATCAAACCTTTTGGTGGCTGGCTTAGCGATATCATGCATAATTGCAGCCCATCTCAACCAAAGGTCATCAGAAAGCTCCGCAACATTGTCCAATACCTCCAAGGTGTGATAGAAATTATCTTTATGACCACGACCTTCAACAATTTCAACACCGTACAGTTGTTGCATCGCCGGAAATATAAGCTCCAACAATCCCGTATCGAAAAGATAGCGAAAACCAATAGAGGGCTTCGTAGACAGGATAATTTTATTAAGCTCATCCGTAATACGCTCTTTCGATATGATCTTAATGCGATCCTTATTATCCGCAATAGCCTGTATGGCTTTCATATCTATCTTAAAATTCAGCTGCGTTGCAAACCGTATAGCGCGCATCATCCGTAACGGATCGTCAGAAAACGTTTCTTTTGGATCCAACGGTGTACGTATAATACGGTTCTGTATATCTGCAACCCCATCAAATGGATCCAACAACTGTCCAAAAGTAGCCCCATTCAAAGAATAGGCCATCGCATTAATGGTAAAATCGCGTCGATTCTGATCATCTTCCAACGTACCGTCCTCTACGATAGGTTTACGCGAATCCCTTCTATAAGATTCTTTACGGGCGCCTACAAATTCTATATCCAGGCCATCATACACCAACATAGCAGTCCCAAAAGACTTATAAAGAGCCACCTTGGTACGCAATTGTTCTCCCAACAGAGTAGCAAACTCAATTCCAGAACCAATCACCAATATATCCACATCGTATTTAAATGGCCTCCCCATAATCCGATCCCGAACATATCCGCCAATGACATAGCAGGTCGTATCCGTTTTATCGGCCAAATCTCTAATAATGGGAAATATAGGGTGTTGTAATTGTTCTATCATAGCTTGCGCATACAGACCTAGAGGCCTAACAAGTTACAAAAGTACTTATTTTAAAAGAATTTTCTGAACTATTAACAGAGTTAATTAAGTTATACTTCTAGTCTCTGTCTCTCGAAAGCTTACGGAAGGCCAGTGGGCTTGCGCTCAGTTCAGCCTGCTCTCTACGATTCTTAACAATATGTACAGCCGTGAAAATAGCTTCTAGAAAAGACTCGTGCGATGCTAAGTTCTTTCCTGCTATATCATAACCCGTACCGTGATCTGGAGAGGTGCGGACAATCGGAAGTCCCGCTGTATAATTCACCCCTTTGCGATCTGCAATATGCTTGAAAGGAATAAGCCCTTGATCGTGATACATAGCTAATACTGCATCAAATTTCAGATATGTCGTAGATGCAAAAAATCCATCGGCCGGATAGGGACCGAAGCATAGGATACCTTCCGCATTAGCTTTTGCTAAAGCGGGGCGGATGATCTCGTCGTCCTCCGTACCGATTACACCATTATCTCCAGCATGAGGATTCAGACCGAGTACAGCGATTTTAGGTTTTTGAATCCAAAAATCCTTCTTCAAACTGCTATTCATTAGTCTCAGCTTCTTTAGTATTGCCTCTTCAGTAATCTGAACTGCAACGTCTTTAATAGGAACATGTCCCGTCACCACGCCTACACGCAAATCATCGCACAGCATAAACATGAGCACATCATCTGCACCAACCTTCTGCTGAAGATATTCGGTATGTCCTGGGAATCGAAAGCCTTCCTGTTGTATATTATGTTTGTTGATCGGAGCCGTAACCAACGCATCGATCTTTCCTGCTTCCAAATCTGCTACAGCTCTCTCTAAAGAAATAAATGCATACTTACCCCCGACTTCATTTTCTTCCCCCAGGGTAATCTTTACATCTTCCTGCCAACAATTAATGATGTTAGCACGCTTCGCATTCGCTTGATCTGGACTTTGTATTACATTAAAGCTAAAATCATTAATATTATTTGCCTTACGGTGAAATGAAGCATTTTTAGTATTACCATATACAATAGGTGTAAAGTAATCCAGAACACGGCTATCTAATAGTGATTTAATAACCACTTCCATTCCGACTCCGTTTAAATCACCTATACTGATACCTACTTTTAATTTTTCACTCATTTCATTAAAGCATTTTATACTCAAAAGTAACAAAAATTAGGCAAGGAAAAACACTCGAACGCTGAAATTATCCTTATTATATAAAAAATAGTATTGCTCCATAACCTTTATTTTAAAGATTCATGACGTTTTTCTTCTTTTTACTTTTTACTTTTGGGCTTTGAGACATTTCATTTTTCGACATTTCACATGAGTACAGTACGTGCAAAAAAACACCTCGGTCAACACTTTCTAAACGATAAGAATGCGGCGCAACGCATTGTAGAAGCTTTGACCCCATCGCTAGGCTTCACGCAGGTGCTAGAGGTAGGCCCAGGGATGGGTGTTCTTTCTGATTTTTTATTACAAAAGACAGCATATGAAACTTATCTCATCGATGTGGATGACGAATCTATTGAGTTTTTGGCGGACAAATACAGTGAACTGGGTGACCGTTTAATCCATGGCGATTTCCTGGCCCTTGACTTCTCTAAGTACTTTGGCGACAAAATGGCTATAATCGGCAACTTCCCTTATAATATCTCCTCCCAGATTCTATTCAAAATCTTGGACGAAAGACATCGCGTAATACAAATGGCGGGTATGTTTCAAAAAGAAGTCGCCGAACGCTGTGTCGCCAAACCTGGCAGCAAAGAGTATGGTATACTAAGTGTCTTTCTACAAGCCTACTATAAGGTAGAGTACCTATTTACCGTCAAGGCTGGAGCTTTCAACCCTCCGCCCAAAGTGCTTTCAGGCGTGATGCGCATGACACGGAATGAGGTAGAAAAACTAGATTGTGACGAGCAACTATTCTGGAAAGTCGTAAAAGCGGGCTTTAACCAACGTAGGAAAACACTACGAAACGCATTGTCAGCTGTCGTCCAAAAAGATAAGATGAGTGACAATCCACTATACGAACTACGCGCCGAACGCCTTACCGTAGGAGATTTTGTACAACTCACGAACGAGATAGCGAATTCACGATAATTATAAAGTACTATGGACAGCGAATTTCTAATTATAGGAGGAGGTGTTGCTGGACTTACGACCGCAATAGCACTTCAATCGATCAACCGGGATTTTAGACTATTCGAACAAAGCCAACTACTACAAGGTATCGGTGCCGGATTTGGTTTGGCGGCCAATGCTATGCAAGCTTTAGAGATACTTGGGCTTAAAGAAGGGATCGAACAGTTGGGCTACTACATCGACAATTACAATATACGCAGTTCGAACGGCACCATCCTCTTCAGTCCTGATACCAAACGTCTCTCTAAACAATACAGCCAAAAAAACTTCGCTATACATCGGGCCGACTTACATAGTCATCTTCTTTCTCAAATTCGGACGGAAAACATCGTTTTAGGGAAAAGAGCAAACAGACTGGAACAGGACGAACAATCTGTCCGTGTTTTCTTTGAGGACGGTAGCACACATACGACCAAATACCTGATAATCGCAGATGGTGTAAAATCACTGTTGCGCCAACAGCTTGTCCCTTCTTCCGTTCCTCGGTATTCGGGTTATACCTGCTGGCGTGCTACTATTGACAACAGTAGTATCAAACTAGACCAGGGCTTTGAAAGCTGGGGCAGTGCTGGTCGATTCGGAGTCACCCCACTAGTGGACAACCGTATCTATTGGTACGCCTGTGTCAATGGCGAGGCAAATAGTCAGGTATTTAAGAATACAACGGCTAATGACTTAAAAAAACGCTTCCAACACTACCATGCCCCTATCCCTACCATATTAGAATCCACCCGAGATGAAGACCTGATATGGAGTGATATTATTGATATCAAGCCACTGAAACACCTTGCCTACCATAACATTTTGATCATTGGAGATGCAGGACACGCCACCACACCCAACATGGGACAGGGGGCCTGTCAAGCTCTAGAAGATGTAGCTGTACTTATTGACGAATTGCAACAAAATAAAACTCCAATCGCAGCTTTTCGTTCTTTCGAAAAAAGAAGATTGGCACGCACCCGTTATATCACAGACACTTCCCGACAAATAGGTCAGATCGCGCAATGGGACAATCCATTGCTGATTGCCTTACGCGACTCGTTGGCCAGGATAGCGCCTAATCGAATAAAGCAACGTAGCTTATCGAAGCTACTTTCCAAAGACTTCATGCAAATAAATACGCTCTAAAATGAATATTTTAATTGTAGACGACATCCACAAAATACTACTCGACAAACTCGATGAAAGCAACATTTCCTATAACTACCAACCGGATATCAAGCGAGAGGAAGCTGCGCAATTGATTGCGTCTTATGACGGTCTAATCATACGTTCGAAGTTTCAAGTAGACAGCGAATTTATAGACCTAGGGGCTAAACTCCAGTTTATAGGTCGCTCTGGTGCAGGAATGGATAATATTGACGAAGCCTACGCCAGCTCAAAAGGAATCACGCTGTTACCAGCTAATGAAGGGAATAGAGATGCCGTTGGCGAACACATGATCGGCATGCTCTTAAGTCTGATGAACAACCTGAATCGTGGCGATAAAGAAATCCGTAACGGAGCATGGCGAAGGGAAGAAAACCGAGGTTATGAACTTATGGGACGTACCGTAGCTCTTATCGGCTACGGCAACAATGGTCAAGCGATGGCAAAAAAGCTTTCTGGATTTGGTGTCACCGTTCTCGCTTATGACAAATATAAAACGGGGTTCTCGGACGAATATGCTACAGAAGTATCTATGGAAGAAGTTGTCAAACGAGCCGACATATTAAGTTTTCACATACCTCTAACAAGAGAAACCAAGGGCATGGTCGATGAGGAATACCTCCTTCATTTCCGCAAACCTATTTTTTTCTTGATGGGGGCTCGAGGTGGTATCGCACATATTCCTGCGGTATTGAAAAACCTAGACAATGGCAAAATCCTTGGAGCAGCATTTGATGTACTGCCTGTTGAAAAATTCCCTGCATTGACACAAGAAGGATGGTATACCGACCTTATACAGCGGGACAATGTGTTACTCAGCCCGCATGTTGCTGGCTGGACCTTTGAGAGTTACTACAAATTATCAGCTATCCTAGCGGATAAAATCATACGATTACTAAACAAATAGTAATACGCAAAAGTATTGTACCAATAGGGCTACATCTAGCAAATAAACTTGATGATAGCCCACATTTTTTTTAAATAACACAAAGTACAAAGCGATTCCGATTAGAATATCTGTTAGAATAATACCTTCTTTAGCAGACACCTCAAACGGGACAACCGTCAACAGACAGATGTGTATTCCAATTAGAATATAACAAAGAAGCTTAGCTTTACGTTCTCCTATAAGATGTGGAATAGTCTTCAAATGATAATAGGAATCCTGCTTCATATCCCTGATATCGAAAGGAAGTGTACAAATAAGTAGAAATAGGATTTTCAAGAGCCCTAGAGCATTTGCTTGTGTCCAATCTACCGGTACCGCTTCTGCCCAAGCTTCTACGACCGGCAAACCCACACTACTCAATGACCATACAACTGCTATATGAAACAATTTGAGCCCTGGAACCTGGCGCAAACCACCTGGTTTTCCAGAAAAACGAAAAATGGGTAGACTATACCCCACACTAACTATCCCTACCACCCCCAAGAATAGCCAGGTATAAAAATGAACATGACCTAAACAATAGAGAAGCAACGCTGATGCGATCAGATTATTCAACCAAAATATGCGTTCATGTCCAAAAACCCATCTGGTTCGTAAATAAGGGGAATCCTTCGGATTCTTAGGTTTGGATAAAAATAGGCTAAAATTATAAAGCAATAGCGTAGCTGCTCCCTCAATACCCACCACATACCAGCTAGATGGCAATCCGAGGACAATATAGGTCAAAAGACATTGAGCCATAGCGGCCGACGCAATCAGAATATTACTAAAAATGATAAAATGATATATTTTCTTTAGTGGATTCATCCCCTTCTACCGCATCTATTTTTACAACAAATTAAAGCGCTTCTTGTGACAAAAATTAGTTTTTAATCGCAAAAAAAATTAAATTAGCCTTACAACAGACTCTTTTACAGTTCCAAATAAATTGATGTCTGTTTTGAATAACAAAATTATAATAATAATAGACCTATACTAAAAATCAGAAGTAAGAAATGAGTTTTCAAATTAAAAACTTTGAGGAGTATCAGGATGCTTATAAGAGAAGCGTCGACAATCCCGAGCAATTTTGGGGAGAAATAGCAGATAATTTTTTCTGGAAAAGAAAGTGGAACAATGTTCTTAACTGGAATTTCTCAGAACCAAATATCAAGTGGTTTGATGGAGGTAAGTTAAATATCACAGAAAACTGTCTTGACCGTCATATTTATAAAAATGGAGATACGCCTGCCATCATCTGGGAACCCAACGACCCGTCTGAGGCACACCGCATCTTAACCTATAAACAGCTCTTGGCCAAAGTAGAGCAATTTGCAAACGTACTAAAAAACAATAACGTCCGTAAGGGTGACCGCGTCTGTATCTACTTGCCAATGGTTCCTGAATTAGTCATCGCCGTATTAGCCTGTGCACGGATTGGAGCTATCCACTCTGTCGTATTTGGCGGTTTCTCGGCACAGTCTATTGCTGACCGTATCAATGACGCGGAGTGCAAATTGGTAATCACTTCCGATGGCGGTTTCCGTGGGACAAAAACACTAGAGCTCAAATCTATTGTAGATGATGCCTTGATGCAATGTCAGTCGGTCGAGAAAGTCATTGTCTTAACACGTACACGTACCCCTATTTCTATGATCAAAGGTCGTGATGTATGGTGGGAAGATGAAATCAAAAAAGTAGAGACTCAAGGCAACCCTGCCTGCCCTGCAGAAGAGATGGACTCTGAGGATACACTTTTCATATTATACACCTCTGGTTCCACAGGTAAACCAAAGGGAGTTGTCCATACGACTGCAGGTTATATGATCTATACAGGTTATACCTTTGCCAATACATTCCAGTATAAACCTGGTGAGGTTTATTTTTGTACAGCTGATATCGGTTGGATTACAGGACACAGCTATATTGTATATGGACCGTTATCACAAGGTGCAACATCCTTGATGTTTGAAGGTATACCAACTTTCCCTGATGCAGGTAGATACTGGGATATCGTTGATAAATACAAAGTCAATATTCTATACACTGCTCCTACAGCAATCCGCTCGTTAATGGCTTTTGGCGATAGTTATGTAGACAATAAAGATCTATCTTCTCTTCGCGTATTAGGTTCTGTAGGTGAACCTATCAACGAGGAAGCTTGGAATTGGTACAACGAGAAAATCGGAAAGGGCAAATGTCCGATTGCGGATACTTGGTGGCAGACAGAAAATGGAGGCCATCTTATCACCCCTATAGCAGGTGTAACACCTCAGGTACCAGGTTATGCCATGCTCCCTCTACCTGGTGTACAACCTTGTTTAATGGATGAAAATGGAAAAGAGATTGAAGGGAACGATGTTTCTGGAAACTTGTGTATCAAATTCCCTTGGCCGGGTATGCTACGGACGACCTGGGGCGACCATGAGCGTTGTAGACAAACCTATTTTGCGACATACAAGGACATGTACTTTACAGGAGATGGATGTTACCGTAGTCCGGAGGGATATTACCGCATTACTGGCCGTGTAGATGATGTGTTGAATGTTTCGGGTCACCGTATCGGAACTGCAGAAGTAGAAAACGCGATAAACATGCACGCTGACGTAGTAGAATCAGCAATTGTAGGCTACCCACACCCCGTAAAAGGACAGGGTATCTATGCTTATGTAATTGCTAATCACCATATCGATGCAGAAAAAACACGTCAGGATATCTTACAAACTGTAACACGCTTGATCGGTGCGATTGCAAAACCAGATATCATTCAGTTTGTGACTGACCTCCCTAAGACTAGATCCGGAAAAATAATGCGCCGCATCTTACGAAAAGTCGCTGAAGGTGAATTATCGAGCCTAGGTGACACTTCTACGTTACAGGACCCTACTGTAGTAGACGCGATCATCGAAGGATCCAAAGAATTTAAAAAATAGACAATAAGGGAGCTCAAAAGAGCTCCCTTATCATTTCCCGCATCCGCTTTCTTCAAAAAAACCTAAAAAAATCAAGGTTTTTTTACTATTTTTATGACTTTCCATTAATGTGCATAAACTTTCGCACTCCCTCGGAGTGAAGTCAAAGACATGAAGGGCCTTAATGTCATCCAAGTGGCTCGCTCAACTAAGGGGAGCTCCTGATGCCATTGATTTATACAAAATCAATAAAATAGACACTTTCAGAAAAAGGGATAAATGCTATTAACTATATTATCGGGATTATTTTCGTCATGCTCAATGGTCTTCATTGGCAAACATTTAAAGTCTAGGTGGAGTTTTGTTCTACCTATTTTACCAGCTCTTTTATTTATATTTTTTGCCGCACACGTCCCTTTGATTTCAAGTGGAAACCAACAACTACAACATTTCAACTGGGTACCATCATTAGGCGTCAACTTTGATTTAAGGCTTGATGGGCTTTCTCTCCTATTTGCGCTACTGATTACGGGAGTTGGTACAGCTATTTTCACCTATGCCCGTTACTATTTAAAGGGGCATATCTATTTTGACCGCTTTTTCGGTTATCTTTTTTTATTCATGT
>JAITLW010000397.1 GCA_031277715.1 Sphingobacterium sp.
GCCGACCTTGGTATCGTAGGCGAAAATGTTATTGACGAAACAGAATCTAATGTAGCTTATTTACAACGACTTGGATTTGGAAAATGCACTTTAAAACTTGCCATCCCTAGAGACTCGAAAATCTCCGATCTAAAAGACCTTAATGGCAAATCAATTGCAACCTCCTACCCTGTTATCCTAAAGAATTTTCTTGAAGAATATAAAATAAACGCCGATATTCAGACAATCTCTGGTTCTGTAGAAATCGCTCCAGGCTTAGGGCTAAGTGATGCTATCTGCGATATTGTATCGACTGGCGGTACGCTAAAAAGCAACGGCTTGAAACCTTTTGCTGATGTACGCAAATCGGAAGCTATATTGATAGCACGCGAAGGCTTGGAAGAAAACGAAATACTAATGGAGCTGTTGCAGCGGATCCAATCGGTGTTAAGAGCCAAGGAGACGAAGTATGTGGTACTTAATGTAGAAAAAAATAACCTCGAAAAAGTAACGGAGTTATTGAAAGGTGTCAAAAGTCCAACCGTAGTTCCTCTGGCGGAGGAAGGTTGGGTAGCTGTACACACTGTAATTTCGGAAGATGATTTTTGGGGTAAAATCAATAAACTCAAGTCTGTGGGCGCACAAGGAATCGTGGTGATGCCTATAGAAAAAATCATATTATAATGCTAAAAGTTTACAATCAGGAAGAATTATCTCCAGCGGCTATCGAACAGTTGGTACTGCGAAATACAGACCCTAATAATGCTATCTCTGACACCGTATATTCCATCATCGAAGATGTAAAAAGTTCAGGAGACAAAGCGCTAAGAGCTTATGCTTCTAAATTTGACCAGGTGGATTTGGAACAAGTATATCTGGGCAAAGACGAGATCGAGGAGCTCGCTAGTACAATATCTAGAGACCAGCAACGCGCGCTCGAAATCGCGTTTCAAAATATTCACCGTTTTCACAGTACGCAACTGAAACGCGAACGGGTAACAGAAACAATGCCCGGCGTAAAATGTTGGCGTGAAGCACGGCCTATAGAACGCGTCGGCCTCTATATCCCTGGTGGTTCGGCCGTATTACCCTCTACCCTGCTTATGCTAGGTGTTCCGGCAAGAATAGCTGGCTGTAAAGAGATTGTGGTCTGTTCGCCCCCTCAGAAATCTGGTAAAATCAATGGATTCGTTGCTTATTGTTTGATACTATTGAAAATCGACCGCATATATCTTGTTGGAGGCGCTCAGGCTATTGCCGCTATGGCATTCGGAACGGAAACAGTACCGAAAGTCGATAAAATATTCGGACCTGGAAATCAATTTGTCACTAAAGCGAAAAGTATCATACAAGGCCAGACGAATGTAAGTATAGATATGCCCGCTGGACCTTCGGAGGTGTTGGTTATCGCTGATGAAACAGCAAACCCGGCTTATGTAGCTGCAGACCTATTGGCACAGGCCGAACACGGGCCGGATAGTCAGGCTGTATTGGCCTCTACATCTTCGGAACTAATTGTACAGGTCAACCAAGAACTAAGCAAGCAGGTAAGCCTACTACCGCGCCAGGAAATAGCCAGTGCCGCATTGGCAAATTCCTACGCTATCCTAACGGCAGATTTGAGAACGGCAATGGATTTTTCCAATACGTACGCTCCCGAGCATCTTATTATTGAGTCGGATTCTTGGCAATCGATAACTTCGCTAATACTGAATGCGGGGTCTGTCTTCCTTGGACATCTTACTCCGGAAAGTGCGGGAGATTATGCCTCAGGGACAAATCATACGCTGCCCACCTCGGGCTACGCAAAATCCTACTCTGGAGTTTCTGTAGATTCGTTTATTAAGAAAATTACATTTCAGCAGATAAGTCCGGAAGGGCTACAACAGATCGGTTCGGTGGTAGAAATACTGGCTGAACTAGAAGGACTGCATGGTCATAAGAATGCAGTCAGCATACGCAAAGCAGATTTATAATACACATAAAATGGTAAGCAAGAGCAAATTAAACTTGCTTACCTTTTATCTTATCAATATGTTCGGATAGTGTGCTCCGAGTCAATTCGTACCCCTCTTTTATCAAATCTGACGAACGGTCGAAATCCCATATTCCTGAAAGGTCGTTAGGAATATTTATCACATAATCGGGCTGATACAGCTGAATACTCAAAAGGCTAAGTCTGCGCCGCATAGCCATGTAGGATTCCTGCAACAAATCTAATGCATTGAGTTTACTATAGGATTTTCCTACGGCCGCTTTTGGAGGGCCATCTAAATTGATTGCTATCTTAATATTATCAGTATTCTGTACGTAATTGATAGGTACAGGATTAAGGACACCTCCGTCGACGAGAAACTTATTGGCAAGCTGTACGCCCTGAAAAACAGCGGGTATAGCTATTGAAGCTCGAATCGCAGAATAGATACTCCCCTTACGAAAAATAACTTCCTGCTCGCTGGCTAAATCTGTTGCCACTGCGGTAAATTTGACACCGAGCGTTTCAATAGCAACATCTTCAAAAACCTCCTGTAGGGTACGCATGACTTTTTGGCCTTTTAATATCCCAAATCTAGGGTCCGAAAAGTCCATCAAACGAAATACCTCCCGTTTTGTCAACTTGCTCATCCATTCGCCCAACTCTCCTATCTTCCCTCCAGCAAAAGCAGCTCCGACAAGCGAACCTATAGAACAGCCTACCACCTCGTCGATTTCGACTCCCTCCTCAAGAAGCCATTGTATAGCACCTATTTGAGAAATACCCCGTGCGCCACCACTACCTAGAATCAAAGATACCTTTTGTTGTTGCATATTGTACAGTTTTGACTAAAGATAGAAAAAAAGATAGATTTATTTTTGTCAACTGAAAGTCTAAAAAACAAGCGGTATTTGCAAAAAACAAAAACGGGTGTTACTTTTGCTAACAGTGTTAACTAAATGTTTAAACACATGAGTACAACAGCAAGAAGAGAACGTGAAATTCAGGAGCTACGTAGCAAGATTATCACCCAGTCGTGGAAGATAATCACAGAGGATGGATGGCAGGCGCTATCTATTCGTAAGATTGCCGACGCAATCGAATATAGTGCACCTGTAATCTATAAACACTTCGAGAGTAAAGAGGCTATCATCGAATATTTCTCTAAAGAAGGATTCAATATTCTATCACATGAGATGAGTTTAATTCCTACAGACAAAATCGATTCTAGCGAACGCTTACGCGATATCGCCTATACGTACTGGCGATTCGCCTCCACTTATGTGCAGCATTATAGAATCATGTTCGGATTGGGTATCCCTCCATGCGAGGCTATTAATAGCTCTAAAGAAATGCAACGTACTTCAAACTATATGTACAGCGCCATAGAGCAAGTGCTCAATGACTCAACAAACGATATCGCAGATAAACATCTGAAACTAAAAACCTTCTGGTCTACGCTTCATGGTTTTGTTGCGATTGCACTATTATCAGACGACAATATCCCTTCGGCACCTACGGCTACACTGATAGACGCTGTTGAAGGTTTTATATTTACACTAAAAAACAACAAATAAACAATGAGCTTATTACAAGACTTATCCTGGAGATATGCCACTAAAAAAATGAACGGCACTCCGGTAGAACAAGAAAAAGTAGACTATATTATCGAAGCAGCTAGAATGGCTCCTACCTCATCAGGATTACAGCCATTTAAAGTTATACAGGTAAGCAATCCGGAGCTTAAGGCTAAAATTCAACCTATTGCATTCGGACAGACACAGATTGTGGACTCTTCTCATCTTTTGATTTTTGCGGCTTATGACGAGTATACAAAAGAACGTGTAGATGCTGTATTCGCACAACAGGAAACAGAACGAGAATTGCCATTAGGCACCTCGGACGACTATAAGAACACCTTATTTGGTATGTTTGCGCAACAAACAAAAGAACAACACTTTGCACATGCCGCACGACAAGCCTATATTGGCTTCGGAATGGCGATCGCTGCAGCGGCAGAGCAACGCGTGGATGCTACGCCAATGGAAGGTTTTACAAATGCGCAACTGGACGAGCTTTTAGGGCTTGACAAGTTGGGGCTCAAATCGGTTACTATACTGGCACTGGGCTATAGAGATGAGTCAAATGACTGGTTGGTCAACCTTAAAAAAGTAAGAACAAAGCCAGAAGACTTCGTCATCAATTTTAATTAATTTTTTATATTTTCTATTGAATAAGCCCTATACCGGTTGGTTGGGGCTTTTTTGTGTGCAAAAAAAGTCTCTCTATTTAAGAAATAGAGAGACTTGATTATGTTGGATCACGAATGGATTATTAAATTCCCGCAATCGCTGTATTCAATGTCGCTGAAGGACGCATAGCTGTAGAAGCAAGCTCATCATTAGGGAAGTAATATCCTCCTATTTGTTGTGCTTTACCTTGTGCAGCAATCAATTCTTCATTGATTTTAGCTTCATTGGCAGTCAAGGTTTGCGCCAATGTCGCAAATTTAGCTGCTAAATCAGCATCTTTAGTTTGTTTTGCCAATTCCTGAGCCCAGTATAATGTCAGGTAGAAATGTGAGCCACGGTTGTCTATCTGACCTACTTTACGTGCCGGAGATTTGTCATTAGCCAAGAACAATGCATTTGCCTCATCCAAAGCATCTGCCAAAACCTGAGCTTTGCTATTGTTCTGTGTCTGTGCCAAATGTTCGAAAGAAGCTTGTAAAGCCAAGAACTCACCTAATGAATCCCAACGTAAATAGCCTTCTTCTAAGAATTGTTCAACGTGTTTCGGAGCAGAACCACCTGCACCTGTTTCAAATAGTCCTCCACCATTCATTAAAGGAACAATAGATAACATCTTAGCTGAAGTACCAACCTCTAAGATTGGGAATAAATCGGTAAGGTAATCGCGTAAAACATTACCGGTTACAGAAATAGTATCTTCACCTTCACGAATACGGTCTAATGAGAATTTTGTAGCCTCTACTGGAGACATTACAAAGATATCTAAACCATTTGTATCAAAATCACCTAGGTATTTCTCTACTTTCTTGATAATCTCTCTATCGTGTGCACGCGCCTCGTCCAACCAGAATACTGCCGGAGTAGCAGATAGACGAGCACGGTTAACTGCTAACTTAACCCAGTCTTGAATAGGAGCATCTTTTGTCTGACACATACGGAAAATATCGCCCGCTTCTACAGCTTGGCTCATGTATACATCGCCATTTGCATCTACAACACGGATTGTTCCTTTGGCTGTTGCTTGGAAAGTCTTGTCATGAGAACCGTATTCCTCTGCTTTCTGTGCCATCAAACCTACGTTTGGTACAGAACCCATTGTTTTAGGATCTAACGCTCCATTTTCCTTACAGTCTTCAATCATAGCTTCGTAGACACCTGCATACGAACGGTCTGGAATCATAGCGATGGTATCACGTTCTGCACCTGCTTTATCCCACATTTTACCGCCTATACGTATCATCGCTGGCATAGAAGCATCGACAATCACATCGGAAGGAACATGTAGGTTGGTAATTCCTTTATCGGAATTAACCATAGCCAAATCAGGACCGTTAGCTATAGCTGCCTCGATAGCGGCTTTAACTTCGCCTTCTTTTTCGTTGCCCGCTATTTTAGCGAACACCTCGCCCAAGCCGTTATTCTTATTGATACCTAAAGAAGCGAACAATTCGCCATATTTTGCAAATACTTCTTTAAAATATACCTCTACGATAGCGCCAAAGATGATAGGATCCGAGACCTTCATCATAGTTGCTTTCAAGTGTGCTGACAATAAAACTCCAGCTGCTTTAGCTTCTGCAATAGTAGCCGCAACGAAGTCTTTTAATTTAGCAACATTCATGACAGAAGAGTCAATGACCTCGCCCTCTTTCAAAGGAGCTAAACCTTTTAATTCTTTTACAGAACCGTCTGCAGCAACAAATTCTATCTTATACTGAGACTCTTTTTCTATCGTCACAGATTGCTCTGTCGCATAAAAATCGCCCTCTGTCATAGAAGCAACCTTCGTCTTACTATCTGCAGCCCAAGCGCCCATTCTATGTGGATTTGCTTTTGCATAGTTCTTTACCGCTTTCGGTGCTCTACGGTCCGAGTTTCCTTCTCTCAACACCGGATTTACAGCCGAGCCCAAAACCTTAGCATAATTTGCTTTGACTTTTTCTTCTTCATCATTAGAAGGATTGTCTGGGTAGTTAGGTATTGCGTAGCCTGCAAGTTGTAGCTCTGCAATAGCCGCTTTCAATTGAGGTATAGAAGCCGAAATATTTGGTAATTTAATAATATTCGCGTCAGGTGTAGTAGCTAACTGTCCCAATTCTGCCAAAGCATCTACAGTCTGTTGCTCTGGTTTCAAATACGAATTAAAATTGGCAAGAATACGTCCAGCCAATGAAATATCTCTCAACTCAACGTCAATATCAGCAGTTTTTGCAAATGCTTGTACAATCGGTAAAAAGGAATAAGTAGCCAATAGTGGCGCCTCATCTGTTTTGGTGTAAATAATCTTAGAAGACATAGTTTCTGTTGAAGTATTATTAATTTTTCGTTTTAAGAGTGTGAATGTTGAAATATTTAGTAGATATTTTCAAAATTCGCCTAAAGATAACAAAATCAAAGGTAAATACGCAT
Source organism: Sphingobacterium sp. (assembly GCA_031277715.1). Taxonomy (GTDB): domain Bacteria; phylum Bacteroidota; class Bacteroidia; order Sphingobacteriales; family Sphingobacteriaceae; genus Sphingobacterium. Next base: position 6,616 of record JAITLW010000397.1, read on the forward strand.
AAAAGCCTAAAATATGACTTTATCTCCAACTGCTAGACCATTGTTTTTTGCCAATACGCCACACATATGGAACAACAAGCGTGCACCAACATTTCCATCCCATTCGTCATCGCCCGGTGCGACTTCGACCAAGTCCATACCTATGATTTTCTTATTGGATTGGGCAAGACGACTTAAAGCATACACAGCCTGTTCATAAGATAGTCCGCCGGGTACTGGTGTACCTGTATTGGGACAATACCATTGATAAAGGGCGTCAATATCAAAACTCACCGCTACATTGTCTGGCAATAAAGCGATGGCTTCGTCGACCTGCTCTTGCCAGGTTTTACCCTCAAACTGCCCTTTTTTCAAATCAGCATCGGTAAAGACCTTCACTTTATCCGATCCTTTGACGACTTCTACTTCTTGTTCGCAAAAATCACGGATACCAACCTGTACAAGCTTGGACACTTCTGGCAGTTGTATAGCATTGTACATGATGGAAGCATGTGAGAAGGTAAAACCTTCATACGCGATACGCAAATCCATATGTGCGTCAAAGTGAAATATACCAAAGTCGCCATAAATCGATGCTAATGCTTGGTAATAACCATAAGGGGTAGAATGATCTCCACCAAGTAAGATGACTTTCTTACCTTTATTTATCCATGAAGTAACAAGCTCCTTCAGCTCGGCATTGAGCACCGCAGAAGCTTCGTTTATTTTAGCTAAGTCTGCGTTTAAAGCCGGATTGTCTTCCACTACCTCACCATTCTCTAAGGCCTCGATAATAGGTTGAGCCATCTCTTTGTACAGGGCGCTATTTGTTTTCCAATGCGCAGGTCCTTCGTCTAGATAGATGCCCAATTTCCATAACTCTGGAAATTCTTGATGCAATAGGTCTACCTGAAATGAAGCATCCAATATCGCTTCTGGCCCTTCAGAGGCTCCGGCACCATAGCTGACTGTTACTTCCCAAGGCACGGAAACAATAATAATTTCACTTTCCTCTGCCGAAAAAGGCAATCCATAAATACTTGCATCTGCTAATCCCGGTTGAGAGGGGTCAAAAGTTGCAATCTTATCTTCTTTTGTTGACATAAATAGCATTTTTTAATACGTGTCGCAAAGATACTATTTCTATAAAAATAAAACAGCAACCATTTACGTGGTTGCTGTTTCTATAGCTTTTGCGAAAGTTTATTTTTTGTAATATTTCATCGCTTCAGGTATCAAGTTCTGAAGCTGCGTAATTCTTCTTGCATCGCTAGGGTGTGTACTAGTCCACTCTGCTGGTTGATTTCCAGACTTGGCTCCTGCCATACGTTCCCAAAACTTGACCGCTTCATTTGGATTATATCCGGCCATAGCCATAATAATCAACCCTGCTCTATCCGCGGCTAATTCATCATCTCTGGAGAATTTCAACATACCGATAGGTGCTCCAATACCGTAAGTCAGATTTAGTGCATCGAGCCACTTGTTATCTGTAGTCGCAGAAGCGACACCGATTATCTGTCCGATACCCTGTGCTGCGATTTTGTTAGAAACCTGTGCTACAGAATGCTCTTCGATAGCATGCGCAATCTCGTGCCCCATCACCGTTGCCAAACCGGCATCTGTACCTGTAAATGGTAGAATACCTGTAAACACAGCTACCTTGCCACCCGGCATACACCAAGCGTTCACTTCGTCATTCTGAATCAGATTAAACTCCCAGTTGAAGTTATACCGGTCAGCCATACCCCGCTGTTGCAAAAACCGCATTGTTGCGGCGGCGATATCATTACCCACACGTTTTACAGCAGTAGCATTAGCTGTCCCTGTAACGACCTTGGTGCTCGAATTGGATAGAAACTCTTTATATGCCAATGCTGCCTGGTCATTAATTGTACTACTATCTACCAATTTAAGATATTTCCTACCCGTGATTGCCGAAGTAGCACAACCAGCGAACGTTGCTCCAATCAACAAAATCGCCGTGTATTTAAATAGCTTTTTCATCTGTATAAACTTATTATTTGATATTGACTCTCTCTACTAGATTTCTTAAAACAAACCGTATGCCTAAAAGTTTAATTACTCCTTCTTTTTCCTGAACAAATAAATCTTGGATTCATGTCCCTTTAGTAGGCGCTCGATATTCTTTTGGTGTGTTATCAATATTAAGGCACATATCGCAATAGCGTATAGCATAATCGATGGTACCGTTGTCTTAAATATCAATGCCAAACTTATCGGAAAAGTAAATCCGGCAGAAATCGAACTCAGCGAAACATAATGCGTAATAAGTAGGCATAATATAAATACAGACACACAGCACAACGCAGCCGGCCAATGTATAGCGAGCACCATCCCAAACAAAGTTGCTACTCCTTTACCTCCTCTAAACCCGGCAAATAATGGAAATAAGTGCCCCAAAACAGCAATTACTCCTAGAGCCAACTGAAAATTAACAAAATGTGGTGAGCGATAATCTCCCACAATAGTGGTATCCAGTAGATAAGGTAGATTGGTCGCCGTCCAACCTTTAAAAATATCTACAAACATGACGATAGCTCCAGCTTTCTTTCCCAAAACACGAAATGTATTGGTCGCTCCGGCATTACCACTACCGTACTCTCTAACATCTACCCCATAAAAAGCTTGACCAAACCATACAGCTGTAGGTATGGACCCAAATAAATAGGCAAGAATTACAATACTTACTAAGTAAATCGAAATCATTAAATCCTATTAAATAAGTTTAGCTTTTAAACTCAAATCAAGACTCTTTACCGAGTGTGTCAATGCACCTACGGATATAAAGTCTACTCCTGTCACTGCATACGAACGAATTGTCTCCAACGTAATTCCGCCGGAAGCTTCAGTTATCAATCGACCATTGACTAGCTCTACCGCTTTGCGTACGTCGTCAGGCACAAAATTATCGAACATCACTCGGTCTACCCCTGTGCATTGCAGGAGCTCCTGCAATTCTTCAAAACTGCGAACCTCTACCTCTATCTGAATATCTATACCTATACGCTTTTTGTACTCCACAGCATTATTCACAGCTGCGGATACACTACCTGCATAGTCGACATGATTATCTTTAATCAATATCATATCATATAGTCCGAAGCGGTGGTTTACTCCACCTCCTATTACAACAGCTCTCTTCTCTAAAAATCGGAGCAAAGGTGTTGTCTTTCTCGTATCTAAGACACGCGCATTTGTTCCTTCTAGCTCTTTAACATACTCGGCTGTTCGACTGGCGATACCTGACATGCGCTGCATCACATTCAATACTAGACGCTCGGCCTTTAGAATAGAATGAATCTTACCCTTGGCAATCAATACGATATCTCCAACTTCTACTTGTTTCCCATCTTCAATAAAGACTTCGACCTGTAGTGAAGAATCGACCTGACGTAATATTTCTACCCCTACTTCTACACCAGCCAAGATGCCGTGCTCTTTTACCAACAATTTTGCTTCACCCAGTTTGTCCTCCGGCAATGCCGCCAAAGAAGTATGGTCTCCATCTCTAACATCTTCCTGCAAAGCCTGTTGAACAAAATCGCTCAACTCTTTCTTATACTCTTGATCCATTTAATTAGCGTCAAATATTAAGCTAAGATGAATAAAATAAATTTATTCTAAAAAATAATTGTGTTTTAACTCCTCCTCTATTACTCGATACGCAGCTCTGATATCGATGCAGCTCCCTTCAACTCAATCACTTTGACTAAAACACGAAAATTTCGTTTTGTAGTTTTAATACTATAGATGAAATAACGATTGGATGGGCTGTTGCCTGCAGCTGTAACACGCTTTACCTCCGTAACCTTGTGCTGTCTAAAAAAATCAGCCAGCAATAATTCGCTTTGAAATCTCGTAACCACCTGCTCCTCCCGATTAACTGAAAGCGTGACGGACGACGAAAAACTCTTTGTCAAAGCTTTTGCATTATTACCTTTTAGTGCTTGAATGACGATGCTATTGATATCGGTTGCCTGAAACGCAAACAATAGAACAATTACAGGAATAGCACTAAAAATAGATTTCTTGGTTGACATCATCTATAGCTAACAAAGTATAATAACACGGTTTAAAAGGCTAAGTACTGAACCAAAACTATGCCACAATTACGACGTTTAAAGCTGGTTTAATCAAAATTTTGTCTTTTAAAATTATTATATTTGTGTGTGAACAATTCAAATCAAAAGAAAGTAGCCTTACTCATCCTGGATGGATTAGGGTATGGCAAAGAAGATAATTCAAACGCAGTCCGTGCTGCACAGATACCTTTTTTAGACAAATTGCTATCGACCTACCCTAACTCTAAACTA
>JAITLW010000408.1 GCA_031277715.1 Sphingobacterium sp.
GCGCTTCCATAGCCACGAACTTAGATTTCGAAGAGTCTGCACTGTTTAAATTATCAGCAATCTCACCCTGATATATTTTTCTATATTTATCATACACCTTTCGTTGTGCAGGCAGCATATCGAGCAGAAGTGTTGTTTCCGTTTTATCTGGCAGGTCAAGCGCCACCTGCTTCTTTGTACGACGTAACATAAAAGGTTGTATCATTTTTTGTAAGCTTCCCAATGTTTCATCTCTGCTCTCATCTTCCGCGATTCCTTTATAAGCCTTATTGAATGCCCTATAGTTTCCAAAGAAACCTGGATTAACCAGGGTCATCTGGGCATAGATATCCTGAATACCGTTTTCTATCGGTGTACCCGTCATCGCGATCCGATATAGCGCTCTGACTTTTTCCAATGAATGAAAACGTTTCGAATTCCGGTTCTTAGCATTTTGAGACTCATCCATCACCAGATAAGCGAAATCATGCGTCTCAAAAAAATCTACACTGGACATCAAGGTACCGTACGTGGTCAATACAATGCTGCTATTGGCAAAAATCTCTATAGCAAACCGATCAGGGCCATGATACACGGTTAACAAACGTGATGGGGCAAACTTTTGGTATTCGGCCTGCCAGTTAAACAATAACGAGTTCGGCACCACCACCAATGAAGGAGACGCATCGCCACACGTTGTATAATACTGTTCAAGCAAGGTGATTACCTGCAATGTCTTTCCTAATCCCATATCGTCTGCCAAAATACCTCCCCATTGAAATTCTTGCAAAAAGGCCATCCAATTGAATCCATCTATCTGATAGGGACGAAGCGTTGCCTGAACCGTTTCGGGTATCGACCGCTCGGGGATTTCATTCAAGTTGGCCAAACGTTCTCGACTTTCTTTAATACTATCCTGAATAATTTTAGGGTCAACTTTCTCCAATACCGTCTGCAACGATATCATTTGTAGCGAGTTTAACACCAATAAATCCTTTTCAATGGTAGCACTTAGGAATAGTGGTTTAAATAAAGCAATATCTTTAGATTGAATCACCCCATACTGATTATTTCCTAAAGGATAAACCTTAGGACCAGCGGTCACCATATCCTCAAATTCAGCAAATGGAATAGCTTTCCCTCTAAATTCTGGGCGTAACCGTATCGAACAGCGGTTATCAGCATACTGCACATCTGACACTTGCCATTGTAACCGATACGGGTAATACGAAGTTCCTACAGGAATTTTATCGAGGTTAACCTGTATCCCTTCGGCTTTGCAACGATCAACAAACTGCGCTAGCCATTGCGAATAATTTATACGCCATCGTTCAACCGAAAAGAAACGCTCATGCAATTGCGTCTGCCAGGTACAATGCTGTTTTTTTATGAAATCATAAAATTCTCGTTCCAGCTCCACGTGACGATGAGCATACCGATATCTCTTTGCTCCCTCTTCCAGCTGAATCAACATAGTAGCCTGTGGTGCCAAGGGATAAGATCCAAAACCTTCGTACTCCACCGACATCGCGACGATCAAATGGCTACCAGTCATACGGATTTCCAGCAGCCGCTTAGGTTTTTTCACCTGCTCTACAACATTCCCCTTTTTTCCTTTGACCTCTACCTGCACCGCATAGCGACTTGCCATAGGAATCAGATCGTTATCCAAAAACGGCTTTTGGTCGCGATCCAAGACCGTCAAGATATAATCAGACTGCCTAGCCTCCCTTAAAAGATCTTCCAAATCCAGATCATCAATAAATACGACATGCCCCTCACTGACGACCAAAAAGAAACAGTACTTATCAGACAAAAAATGAGGCTGCTCTATCTTGAAACCGTTATACCAAACACTAAATTTCAACCGCAGGTAAGAAGGATGGTCTTCAAGTTCGATCTGAATCTGCACAGCAGTATCCGCTACAGCAATCGTATAGGATGCTTTAGCCTTTATGTTTTTAATCTTGACGCGAGGAGGGGAAGACGGATAGCCATAGAAGCTTGCGAAAAATAATCGTTCATCCTCCGCCAAGGATCCAATCAAACTACGCCATTCCTCGATAATTCGCAAAGAATTTTGTCTCCTTTGACTCTCCTCATCTGCAGCAAAAATTTCATATGCTTGCGCCAAACCGTCCTTCTCCTCCACAATCCCCAGTATTCGCTTAGATGCCCTTTCTTTAAACAGGTCAGACGCTGCCAACTTCAGGCTAACATTCTCATGGAAAAGGTAACTCTTACTCCAAATGCGGCCCTCATTGTCCTTTGTTATAAAAGGCAATACATAAGGTAGCCCTTCATGTAATCCGTTCGTCACCACTACAAACTCCACCTTCGTCTCTTCCACCGGTCGGAGTTTGAACCCTCTCAGTGATACAGGGCTATAAGCCCAAGCATTAGCATCGTATCGCTCTGAAATATTCAGGTTATACACCCTACCATAGGTAGAGCTATTTTGTAGTTTCAGCGCAACATTCCCCCAGTCAGCATCTATTTTAATATTCAGCATCGCTAGAAACTTCGGCGATAGAGTCAATAAAGGTTCACTATACAGTCCCTTGAAGTAATAGGAAGAACGCCAAACAAATCTATTATAGATGATTGTAGCGGCGTGATGGCATAAGCCTTCCACAGAATACCCACAGCTACAACGTATGGACAACTGTTTCTTATTGACCTGAAAATAAAGCGTAAAGTTCTCTTTATCTCCTTTTTGAAAAGAAAAACTATACTCCTCCAAAGAATAAAAATCGTTAAATGAACCATAGTAAGATAAGTCCGGTATTTTCTTACTACCCTTATAAAAGGTCAACAAATATTCCTTTGATAACTTAAAAGGTTCTCCATTCTCCCAAGGAATTAAAAAAGGTTCGGAAGCCTTACGTTTAGGCAAAGCAGTGGCCTTGGACACCACTACAGCGTCCGTTTCTACGGTCTCTTTCATATGATTTTGCGTTAGTTTTTAATTGGTTGCTGGTTCAGCCATCGGCTCTATAATGCGGGACTGCATAGACTGAACCGCTTCCTTGCAAAGATTTCCAAAAAATTCAACAATTTCCTTAGCTTTTCCTAAAGTTGCTTGTTTAGACTCGACACTGAAGTCACTTACACTGTTAGTCCACCATATCTGATGAGGTGTCAAAGCGATGGTCAAAAGTTCCTTTTCTCGCTGATTCCACGTGTAGAAGTAATCTATAACACGAGAATCTGCAATACTGCATAAATCAATTAAAGTGGTTAAATCCGCATATTCAGGGATATAGCCTACAGCACACCGAAGATATGTCCTTACGCCAATGTCAGTTAATTGATGCAGGGTAAGTAGAGCCGAGTCGCAAGGCACGACATTCGATCCATTCATAACTCCCAAAAGATTCTTCATCGTAGCATCCGCATTGCAAGCTACGATTTCCATTTTATCTGCTTTCAACTTCCAATCAATATCAACAGAAATCAGAGATTTATCAAAACTCGCTTTCTTCCGCAATAACCAACCATTTTTCCATACTGCGTTCACAAATCGGCCACCATTTTTTAAAGTCTTTTCTACATAAGAAACCTCAAGGAAAATCAACATTGCACTCACCACACCTCTACGTATTTCCCGAAAGCGGAACGGTCCCCTGTTTTTCATCAGCACTACCAAATGCATCTCAAGCTCCTCATTAGGCCTCTGTACAACAGCTTTTTCCTGAAAAGGATTCCCTTTGGTCACCCCTCCCGTTCGATAATTAACCAATAGGATCTGCTCGGGGCGGTGCTTCGAGTAGATATCATCCAACAATTGATTAGCATCATCTTTATAGTGCTGAGGCCAAGGGAAATCCGAAAAACTTTCACACACAACCTGTTGCGAGGTATTCAACGGCTCTTTCTGCTCCACCACTTCGACAGCAGGCTTCTTTTCTACCTCCGGCTTATCCGCAGGCAACAGCGCACGGTAAGCCGCCACCGCTGTCGCCATACGGTCCACCATCGCATCAAGTATCTCCGCCAGACAGACACTCTGCGCTCTTATAAATTCATATTGCTCCACCGATATCTCCAAAGCCCCACCCTTCACACAAGCTTTGTAAGCCATATCCAACAACCTATACAATTCGACGTCCGCTGTCTCGTAAGCAAAGACAGACAATAACTCAGGTACAATCCCCCTCACATTTCGGATAATATTTTCCAAGTTATGATTCTTACCCAACTGCCGCCCCAACAACGTGTAAAACGAGCGGATACGCACTTCTATCGATTGATGTAGCATATACACCGCTTGATCATGACTACCTTTCGCAGCAAAGTCTACACTCGCCGTCGCATACTCTGCTGCATATTGCCTCGCCTTTTCATAATCCAATCGATTCAATTCCATCAAGGAATTGACGATTTTTTTGTTCAGCAATGCATCAATCTCCTTAGCTTTCGCATAATATAGCCGATGTTTCGGCAGCGAAGCATAACTGTGATACAACGATCCCTTACGCAATTCGCTCAACCATCCCCCCTCCAACACCACGTGAAAAGGAATTTCCTCCATATCAGACATACAAAGTTTCACAATAGGCGAAAGAGTCGAAGGCGAGACACCTTTGACCGGGCTAATCACCACCATCAAATGAGTTTTGATACCCTCTCCAACACCGTAGTCATACAAAAAAGCACCCCTTAGATCCAATTTAGTAGACAATCGTTCAATCAATAAGTCTTTGTTTAGTTCCATAATCAATTAGTTTATTTTAATATTATCACCTACCGAGCAAACCTGCCGTAGAAATAGTTCATAATCGGGTATCTTTCATTGACTTAAACAGGAACAAAAACATCTTTTTTAAAGCACAAAACATTGACAACACACCTATAGTAGTTCTCGTGTTTTTTATTAGTTTTGTTTAGTGTTAAACTGTCTTAATCAACAAAACAAAGATAGACTAATATTTTAGATAAAAACAAATAAATATCAAATATTTTGGATACAGCCAGGAAGAGAATTATAGATTTCATTGAAAAACAACATATTAGACCAAAAGATTTTTTATTAAAAACTGGCCTAGCCAAAGGTTTTGTAGACCGATCGCATCAGAAATCTGGAATATCAGACATAAATTTATCCAAAATATTAGAAAGCTATCCAGAATTAAGTGCAGAATGGTTAGTTACAGGGAAAGGTAATATGCTTAAACCACATCACCCAGACGTGGTAGAAGAAAACGCAATCCCCTATCAGCCCGAGCCCAATACAATGATTAGCTTATTACAAAAGCAACTCGAATTATTAGAAGAGACCAAACAACTTCAATCGGAAAAGATTATAAGGTTGGAAACAGAATTAGCTGACATAAAAAAAAGAACACCGGGAAAATAAAGCAAATCCATTATCCTCTAGCCTAAAAGCAAAATATCCGTATATTTAACATTGTAGTTGTATCCCATAATCCCTCACGGATGAAGCACCCTATATTCTTCCTCAAAGATGGCTCTGTCCACACTGAGTCCAGGTTGAGTCCATGTTGAGTCCAGGTTTAACTTGCTGGCAAATTGGTAACAAACCGCACATAGTCCGCACTCAACTCCCTTCATTAACGGTTCCACACTATAGCTATAGTATAGCATAAGTATAGAAAGCCACTATAGCTTTAACAAATTCATAATAGTGAGGTACTACCAACTTCAAATTTCATAAACTTCCGTACATGCCGATTTAAAAAAAAAAAAAAAATCACAAAATATTGTTTTTCAGACATTTAAATAACTACCTTTAGTTTATGGCAATAATCGAAAATGGATATCTGAGAGGCCAGATCGGGAATCTGGTCAATCGAAAAGTAGGATACAAAAATGTCGTACAGACAAAACCTTCGGATAAAACGAAGCAAACACGCTGGACCGAAGCCGCTGCTTCTGATTTTGGAACAGCAAGTGCTGCGGGTTCTTTGATACGTCGTGCCTTCAGGCAAGTATTTCATAACCTACACGATAGCGAAATGAATACCCGCCTCAACAAATACATGCAACGTGTATTACGTGGTAATGGGAAATATGACCCTGGATATCTTCGCGTTAGCAAAGGAAATATTCAAAGGCTGGTGGATTTTCAATTCAATGCAAAATGCCATATTTACGATTACGTGTACGCCGAACCGCAGGTGTCTTTTGCTCCGTCAGGAACAACAACTATCCTAATCCCAGCTCTTGATGTACAACGCAACTTTAATAATCCTAAAAGTTGTAGTCATATCACCCTGAAGATTGACGTTATCGGTTTCCATTTCAGCGGTAAATGTTTTAAACTTATCGGAACGCATGAAAACGAATATCAATTGTACGATGGCAAAACAGACGCACAAACACTGGTCTTTGATGTTGATGATAGCAATTACGAAAGCATTCTTGTCTGTCTATCGGTAACTTACATCACAAAAAACGGGAACTACAGCTTTCTAATAAATTCCAAAGACTTAAATCCAGCTGGCATCATCGCTGCGTATAATTTGTAAAAGGCTCTCAAAAAAACCTTTCTATCCTCATCACGCACAGCTGAAACTGTTTCTCCAAGAACCCCGAGTCTACTACCCAAGTCAACTCGGGCCACGCTTCAGGAACCTTGTATACTATACTATTACTTATTTATGACGTTCATTTCTTTAGAATATCACTAAGACAATATATATTTGTCACACTAATTATTGTTATGCTAAACGAAAGTTACAATCAATACTCTTTTATTCTCGATCGAGCAGCGAGAAAGGTGAAACAGTACGCACAGACGGCCTTTGCCGAACAACAGTTCGACCTTACCGTAGATCAATGGATCGTCCTCCGTACCATATACGAAAACCCATCCCTCAGTAACAAGGAAATGGCCGAGCTATGTGGTAAAGATCAGCCGACCTTGACAAGAATCATCGACCTATTGATAAAAAAAGAATTTGCTGAGCGAATCAGCCACCCTTCCGATCGTAGGTCTTTACGACTACATATAACAAAAAAAGGAGAAGACAAAATACAAGAAATCGCACCCAAAGTTGCCGATTTCCGTATGCAGGCATGGAAAAATCTAAACGAAGAAGATTTTGCCCATTTCACAAGGATATTAAACACCATATACGATAACTTAACTCAAAAATAGTATTATGATACAAACAGATATTTGCATTATAGGTGCCGGTCCAGTTGGACTGTTTGCGGTATTTGAAGCCGGTTTGTTGAAAATGCGTTGCCATTTGATCGATGTATTACCACAAGTAGGTGGTCAACTTTCCGAGATATACCCCCACAAGCCCATTTACGATATACCTGGGTACCCAATTGTCAAAGCGCAGGAGCTAATAGACAATCAGATGGAACAGATAAAACCGTTCTCACCAACATTTACTCTAGGTGAACGTGTAGAGAAAGTCGAAAAACAAGAAGATGGCTCTTACATTGTCATCACCTCGGACAACACGCAGGTACACTGCCAAGCGATAGCGATAGCTGGTGGCTTAGGTTGTTTCGAACCTAGAAAACCTGAATTGGAGGGTGTAGACACTTTCGAACGCAAAGGGATAGACTATATGGTCAAAAATCCAGAAACATACCGAGACAAAACCCTTGTTATTGCGGGTGGCGGTGACTCTGCGCTCGACTGGACTATATTCCTAAGCGATATTGCCAAAAAAGTAACTTTAGTACACCGCAGCGATAGCTTCCGTGGAGCTCCGGATTCGGCAGATAAAGTATACGACTTAGCACAAAAAGGAAAAATCGACTTATTACTTTCCCATAATTTGTTGAGTGCACATGGTAATGGATCCTTATCCCACGTCAAGCTATCGAATAAAAGTAAAGAAGAATTGTTACTCGAAGCAGATTACCTAATTCCCTTGTATGGTCTTACCCCGAAACTAGGACCAATCGCCGATTGGGGATTGAACATTGATAAAAATGCGATCGAAGTAAATACCTTCGATTACTCCACCAATGTCGAGCGAATCTATGCTATAGGTGATATCAACACCTATCCTGGCAAACTAAAACTAATTTTATGCGGCTACCATGAAGCAACGCTAATGGTCCAGTCCGCATTCAAGTACGTGTATCCAGATCAAAAGCTGAGCTTTAAATATACAACAGTCAACGGAGTAAATGCATTTTAGTAAAAGGTGAACAAGTTATCAAGTGAACGGGTTATCAAGCTTTGATCAAATAGGCTATAAACTCGATAACATGTCAACAAGATAACTCGATAACAATAAAACATAAAAAATGGAAGAACACATTATCGAAATAGAAATAGAAGATCACGATGGTGGTATAGCAACGATCGAAGTACCGACAGATGTTAACTTAAATCTGATGGAAATCCTCAAGGCTTCCGAATATGAAGTGTTGGCGACCTGTGGAGGGATGGCCTTATGTGCAACCTGTCACGTAGAAATCAAAAGTGGCGGAGAGAACCTACCTCAACCTGAGGATCAAGAACTTGATATGTTGGACACGTTACCAGATGCCGATGACAACAGCAGATTGGCTTGTCAAATTCATTTAACAGATGACAACAACGGACTATCAATCAAGTTAAGAGGGGCCCTACAGTAGGAAGTGTACAAAAAACACTAAGACACCATTGTTTAAACAACTAGAAGGGCCTCCATACAGCAGACAACACTGTTTTAATTGCAAAATTAAGACGATATCAATAAAATTTTGCTATTGAAATATTATATTTTTTTAAGATATTTGCATTAATTTAAAACAATAAAAACTAACGATATATGTTGTTGAATCGTACAGAACGTTCTTTCCCTCGAGTAATCATTATTGGTGGAGGCTTTGGAGGTGTGGAAGTTGCGCGTAAGCTTAAGGACAAAGAGGTAGAAGTCGTATTGATCGATCGAAACAATTTTCATACTTTCCAGCCATTGATGTATCAAGTAGCTACTGGTACATTGGCTGAAGATGCAATCTCCTTCCCTATCCGGAAGATGTTCAAATCGCAGCAGAATTTCCGTTTCCGGATGGCAGAGGTTTTACGTATTGACAATGACAAAAAGGAAGTACATACCTCAGTAGGAACTTATGACTACGATTACTTAGTCATTGCAACAGGTGCAACATCCAATTTCTTTGGAAACACAGAAGTTGAGAAATATTCTCTTCCGATGAAAAGCATCAAAGAAGCATTGAATATCCGTAGCTATGTACTACAAAACCTAGAAGAGGCTGTTCTTCGTAAAAATATCTCTGACCGCGAACGCTTCCTCAACTTTGTTGTAGTAGGTGGTGGGCCTACAGGTGTAGAGCTATCTGGAGCTATTGCTGAAATTCAACTCCACATGTTGAAAAAAGATTACCCTGAGCTTTCTGAACACGAAATGAAGGTATATCTAGTTGAAGGTACAGGCAAAATATTGGGAGCGCTTTCTGAAAAATCATCGCGTGATGCAGAGCGTTATCTGAAAGAACTAGGTGTTAAAGTCATGGTCAACACACAAGTGACAGGATATGACGGTAACACAATTACATTCAACAACGGCGAGAGCATTCCTACAAAAACAGTTATTTGGGGAGCAGGAGTAAAAGGTCAGTTCCCAGAAGGAATCCACGCAGACTATATCGAAAGAGGTAACCGTATCCGTACGAATGGCCAATGTCAAGTTGAAGGTTTTGACGGAATATATGCCATTGGAGACGTATCTGCAATGATTACTGAAGACACCCCAAGAGGTCTTCCAGGTGTAGCTCCAGCAGCGCAACAACAAGGTAAATATGTAGCGCAGCACATCATGAATATTATTTCTGAAAAGCCTAATGAGGAGAACTTCAAATACTTCGACAAAGGTTCCATGGCTACCGTAGGACGCAACAGAGCCGTAGTAGATATGGGCAAACTGCATATGAAAGGCTTTATAGCTTGGTTGACTTGGATGTTTGTTCACTTGGTATCTATTTTCGGATTCCGTAATAAGGTCGTCACGTTTGTGAACTGGTCTATCAAATTCCTAACAAAGAATTCTGGAATCCGATTGATCGTAAATCGTTACAACAGACCACTACCGGTCAGTAATGAAGAGAAAGAGGAAAAAGTAAAATAAGACAAGAAAATGGGCTACTTCAAAAAGGTAGCCCATTTTTTGTGAGATATAAGATAAGGAAGTTTTTGGCGCCTCTTTGCCGGCACAGGACAACAAAATTTAGTACACTTTTGGCAAGACAAAATGTGTGAGCCTGTCGCGGCTTGAGCGACAAAAACAACCTGCCTTAACCTCAGTCCCTCCACAACTATAAACCAACAACTATTCCGAACACAAGTTAAGTTTGTTAACTTTGGACAACCTTCAAATTTTATAGAGACATGGACAATAAAACGATAGCACGCACCTTCAAGCTTTGTGGCCAACTGATGGAATTACACAATGAAAATCCCTTTCGTAGTAAAGCTATAGCTAGTGCTTCGTTCAAGATAGATAAGCTACCATTCCAAGCGGCAGAAGCCAGCCTTGAAACACTTAGCGAACAACCTGGTATTGGAAAAAGCACCGCCGAAAAGATAACACAGATTGTTACTACCGGAACTTTCCCGGAACTCGACGAACTGCTCGCCAAAACTCCCGAGGGCATCTTAGAAATGCTTAAAATTAAAGGACTAGGCCCTAAAAAGATACAGGTAATCTGGAACGATCTCGAGATAGAAACTGTGGGCGAATTATACTACGCCTGCAACGAAAACCGCCTTATAGAAGCAAAAGGCTTTGGTTTAAAAACACAGGAAGACATCAAGAAGGCAATCGAATTCTCGCTTGCGAACCAAGGCTGGTTCCTGTATGCCAAAATAGAAAGCTCGGCCGAAACTATTTTAACCAAATTACGCACAGCATTACCTAAGAACCAAGTAGAATTCACTGGGGATTTCCGCAGAAAATGCGAAGTATTAGCACAAGTAGCGCTAATTACGGATGCAGATCTGCCTAGTCTCCAAACGGCTGTAGCCGCATTGAATCATGAACTGGAAATTCAGGAAAATGACCGCAGCCTATCTTTTAAAGATGAGAATGGCTATCCTTTTACCGTTTTCAGTTCCACGGTAGGTACTTTTGCACTAGACTGGCTTATCCGCACGGGAGCAGACGCTCATTTAAAGCTTCTAAAAACGATAAGCCCGACAATACCTTCGGCAGCTACAGAAACCGATATATATCAAGCTATGGGACTCGATTATATCACCCCTGAGCTACGTGAGGGAATGGATGAGGTAAAACTGGCACAATCCCATAACCTCCCCCAATTAATAGAATTTGAAGACTTAAAAGGAACCGTACACAACCACTCTACATACTCAGATGGTGTACATACGCTAAGCCAGATGGCTCTTTATTGCAAGGACACACTAGGGCTCTCCTACTTCGGAATCTGCGACCACTCAAAAACCGCAGTCTATGCGAATGGTCTGACGGAAGAACGCCTACAGCAACAGTGGGCAGAAGTAGAAAAGCTAAACCAAGAACTAGCTCCATTTAAGATTTTTAAAGGGATAGAAAGTGATATTCTATCCGATGGCTCTTTAGACTATTCGGACGACATATTAGCGCAGTTTGATTTCGTAGTCGCTTCAGTACACAGTAACCTAAAGATGGATGAAGAAAAAGCTACTGCTCGATTAATAAAAGCTATTGAAAATCCGTATACAACCATCTTAGGTCATCCCACCGGTCGCCTACTGTTATCTAGGGCTGGATATCCTTTAGACTTCAAAAAGGTAATAGATGCCTGTGCTGCAAACGGTGTTGTAATCGAAATCAATGCCAACCCACTTCGTCTCGATCTGGACTGGCGTTGGCACCGCTATGCTTTGGAAAAAGGCGTACTACTGTCAATAAATCCAGATGCACACCGCACAGAAGGCCTCCTAGATATGCACTATGGAATCCATGTAGCGCGTAAAGGTGGATTGACAAAAGAAAAATGTCTCAATGCGTTCACACTGGAAGAGATATCCAGATTTTTTGCAGATCGAAAAGCAAAAATATAAAGACAATTAAAAAGCCATCCTGAAGTCAATTCGGGATGGCTTTTTAATATCATATGAAACGATAAACTAGCCTTCTATACTCGGAACAGCAACAACCTCATTCGTATCAGCTTCATAGTTCACTTCAGGGAAGTTGAAACCAAAAAGGTTAAAGAACTCGTCGCGGTAACCTTTAATATCCGAGATATCTTCTAAGTTTTCAGTCGTAGCCTCATCCCAAAGTTTAGCAACTTCTGCTTGTACATCAGCACGCATTTCCCAATCGTCGACACGGATACGTCCTTTTTCATCCAACTCTAGCTTTCCATCTGTACTGTAAAGACGTTCTGCAAACAAGCGCTGCATCTGCTCAATTGTACCTTCGTGAATACCTTTAGCCTTCATTACTTTGTAAAGTAACGAAATATACAAAGGAACTACAGGAATCGCGGAACTAGACTGTGTAACCAAAGCTTTATTGACCGACACATAAGAAATACCGTTAAGGTCTTTCAACAAATCGTTGATTACAGGTACTGTACCTTCCAAATCATCTTTTGCCTTCCCGATAGTACCATTTCTATAAATAGGGTAAGTAAGTTCAGGGCCAATATACGAGTAAGCAACAGTTTTTACACCGTCTGCCAATACACCTGCAGCTTTTAAATCTTCCATCCAGAATTTCCAATCCTCTCCTCCCATTACCGCGATAGTATTAGCGATATCCTCCTCGTTTTCTACCGGTTGGATAGAAATATCAGAAACAACTCCTGCATGGAAGTCCACTGTTTTATTCGTAAATGGATTTGCAATAGGTTTTAAAACAGAAGCGTGAGCCACACCTGTCTTAGGATGTGTACGTCTTGGAGATGCCAACGAATAAACGACTAAGTCCACTTGACCTAAATCTTTCTTGATCAACTCGATAGTCTGTTTTTTAATATCGTCAGAAAATGCATCGCCATTGATACTTTTAGCGTACAAACCTGCAGCCTGCGCTTCTTTTTCAAATGCAGCGGTATTATACCATCCAGCAGTTCCTGGTTTGCCCTCGGCAGCTGGCTTTTCAAAAAAGACACCGACAGTAGCAGCATCCGAACCAAAAGCAGCAGTAATACGTGAAGCCAAGCCAAAGCCTGTAGATGCTCCAATTACCAATACTTTTTTAGGACCGTTATCAATCTTACCTTTTGACTTTACATATTCAATTTGGTTTTTCACATTCTGTGCTGTCCCTTCAGGGTGTGAAGTCAAACAGATAAAACCTCTTACACGTGGTTGAATAATCATATTTAATACTTAGATGTTAATGATGTTAACAAAGTACAAACTTATGCAAAATGCTTTGCATTCGCGCAATAGGTAATACAAAAAGTTAGTTTAGGTCAAAACAAAAGGCTTTCGAAAACGAAAGCCTTTTGTTTTTTAGCTATTTTACATGTGCACGTAGCATCCATGCGGTCTTCTCATGTTTTGCGAGTATACCGACCAGAAAATCTTCCGTTCCGGCATCTCCATGTTTATCTGCAATCTCTATATATTCTCGAAGAGTAATAATGAGACTTTCAAAATCCCCTAACAATTCTTTGATATAGCCTTGGCTATCATTCTTACCATATTTCATTTCCGTAAGCTGTGTAAGCTCTAAGAATTGTTTCATCGTACCTACAGCATAGTGTCCGATAGCACGCACACGCTCTGCTACCTCATCAATCAGCTCTTCCAGTTCATCATATATTCCCTCTAAAAACAAATGTTGTGCGTGAAAATCTGCTCCTTCAATATTCCAATGTGCATTACGCACTTTAATGTACAACACATTTTCGTCCGCCAATAATTTGTTCAATAGCGCAGCAACAGCTGCCGTATCTTTTTCTTTAATTCCAATATTTGCTTTCATATAATTGTATTTAATTGTTAATGTTCGATTGTTAATGATTAACGCCTGCTCACTTCATACCTCCTAGCTACTGGCCAGCTCTAACTTAGCCAAGCTAGCTGCATCCAACCGTAGATTGACTGCTTCTACAAAAGCATTCATGTGCTGATTCTTTGTAGCACTGGCTATCGGTGCAGTAACCGTTCTTTGTGCCAGCAACCAAGCTAAAGCGACAGCCGAAGCTGATACCGAATACGCATGGGCCACTTCGTTCAGCGCAGCTACAACGCGTCGCCCACGATCATTCCAATATTTCTCCTGAATACCCGCCCCTCTTGCCGACTGACCGAAATCAGCCTCCGTAGTATATTTACCAGTTAGGAAACCGCTGGCTAATGAATAATACGGAATCACAGCAATTTGTTTTTCGAAAGTTATCTTTTCGTACAAGTGTTCGAATTTCGCACGATCAAAAAGGTTATATTCAGGCTGTAGTGAGACATAGGAAGGAAGTCCCTTTTCGGCCGAAGTATCCAAGCTTTCCACAAGCCGTTCAGGTGACATATTAGAAGCACCGATAAAACGTACCTTTCCCTCTTGTATCAACTCTTCATAAGCTCGCAATGTCTCTTCTACAGGAGTCGCTTCATCATCATAATGCGTCTGATAAAGATCGATGTAGTCCGTACGTAAACGCATTAAGGAATTTTCAACTTCTTCTTTTATATAGGCCCCTTTTACATTTGGTTTACTATCGTATCCAAATCTTCCCCCTACCTTGGTCATCAACACCACTCCATCGCGTCCTCCGCGTTCCTGCAACCAGTTACCTATAATTGTTTCCGATTCCCCACCTTTATTGCCCGGCACCCAATGCGAGTAGTTATTCGCCGTGTCGATAGCATTAAAACCTAAGTCCTTGAAAGCATCTAAAATGCCAAAAGAAGCATCCTGATCTAAAGTCCAACCAAATACGTTTCCACCAAAAATTAAAGGAACTATATCTAGGGAAGAGCTCCCCAACTGTCGTTTATCCATCATAAGTCTATTGTTTTTGAAGTATTACAAGTTACCCTTTTTTAACCGTATTCCATTCTTATGTATGTAATATTTAAGTCAGTTAGTAGGTTGTTATCGTGTTATCAAGTGATCGAGTTATCTTGATAACTTGTTCACTGGTTAACTTGTTCACTTCATCTTAACTTATTTCTTCCTACTTTTGCATTCTATTAATATCAGAACAGTAAAATGAACGAATCCATTCCTTTTTTTCATACCTTCAAGTACGACATCAGTAAATTGGAAAAACCTGATAAGTTCACTTTTCCTTTCTGTTATGATCCCCACCCGCTCAGCCTACAGGCTGCGCAAGAACTGCAACAGTATCTTACCGAACAACAGGATTTCCGACATAACTTCGGTCTTACTGAAGCACAGGAAGGTAGCCCGATCGGTAAAATGTTTGGTGTACTCGTTGTTGAAAATAAGCAGGGCACATTGGGATATCTAGCGGCATGCTCCGGCAAACTAGCCGGTACCAATGTCCATAAATACCTGGTCCCTCCCTTGTTCGATATGCTCGCCCCAGGAAGCTTTTTTTTACAACAGGAGGCAACCATCAACCAGCTCAATCGTGAGATTGAAGCCCTGGAGGGTCAAAGGGACATTCCTTTATTACAGGAAAAACTGAGTACTACCCAACGCGAGACTGCGGAGGCACTCAGCGACATGCGCCGTGCGCACAAGCTAAACAAAAATCAACGTAAAGAGACCCGAGAAGCTCAGAAAATGCTGTTGTCGCAAGAAGAATACCTCGCTTTAGAACAAGATCTGATCAAACAGAGCTACAGGGACCAACACGAGTACGATGTCTTAAAACAGAACACCAAAGAAAGCATAGCCTTAATAGAACAAGAGCTTCAAAGCCACCGTCTTCAGATTACAGAAAAAAAGGACCTCCGAAAACAGCTTTCAGCAGGTCTTCAACAACAGCTCTTTGACCAATATGTCTTTTTAGACGCACATGGACATACAAAATCGCTACTCCCCATCTTTGAAGAAGCTTTACAGATCCTCCCTCCCGCAGGAGCAGGAGAATGTGCGGCCCCAAAGCTGTTGCAGTATGCTTATCAAAATGAACTCAAGCCAATTTGTATGGCCGAATTCTGGTGGGGTGCGTCGCCATCGTCCGAAATCCGAAAACATAAGTATTTCTATCCCGCATGTAAAGGAAAATGCGAACCGATACTGACTCATATGTTACAAGGACTCGCTGTAGACCCCAATCCACTATTAGAAAACCCGGCAAACGACAAAGACCTACCTATATTATTTGAAGACGAAGATATTATCGTGGTAAATAAACCCGAAGAGTTTCTCTCCGTTCCCGGGATACACGTTCAGGATTCTGTGCAAACACGTATACTGGCCCGCAATCCAGAGATAACAGGTCCCTTAATCATCCATAGGCTCGATATGTCGACTTCGGGCATTTTGGTACTTGCCAAAAACAAAGAAGCCCATCAATTTATCCAGGATCAATTCATAAAACATACCGTAAAAAAAAGATACACGGCCTTATTAGATGGTATCATAAGCAGTCAGGAAGGGATTATAGATTTCCCCCTCCGTGTTGACCTCGAAGACCGACCGCGCCAGATGCTCTGCTATGAGCATGGAAAAAATGCACGTACCCAATATAAAGTTGTCGCTATTGAAGGTGATAAAACACGGATCCACTACTTCCCCCTCACTGGACGAACACATCAGCTCCGGGTTCACTCCGCCCATCAACAGGGACTTAATGCTCCGATATGGGGAGACGACCTCTATGGCAAACGCGCCAACCGCCTCCATCTACATGCGGGCTATATTCAGTTTATACACCCCAGCACTAAGCAAAATATTGTTTTTGAAGTGAGTGATCCCTTTTAATAGAATTATTTTTTTTTAATGCATTTCCTTACCTTAGGTCAAATTAAGCCGTACAATGGAAACATTAAAATATGTATATCAACACCCCTTGTTTGAAACAAAGGACTTTGACCTCATCGGCGATGTACATGAGAAGATACAACGTTCGAAAGGCGACTTACTGTTACAAAAAGGACAAGTTGCAAATGAATACTACATTATAGAAAGTGGCCTCACACGCTCCTACCTATATGACTACGAAGGCAACGAAATTACCGTCGATTTCAAAGGGGACAAAGAAGTCGCCATCGAGGTAGCATCGATTTTTCAGCGCGTGCCTACGCAAGAATATATACAATGCCTTACCGACTGCACACTATGGAAAGTCAAGTTTGATGACTTTCAGGAACTTTTCCACCGGATCCCTGCAATGCGGGAATGGGGTCGCGCCTGGATGGCATTCGAACTGTATTTGAGCAAGAAAAGAGCTACTGAAATGATTACTGAGCCAGCTACCAAACGCTACCTCCAGCTGATGCAGGAAAGACCTCAGATTATACAACAGGCCCCGCTCAAATATATCGCTACCTATCTTGGGATCACTGACACCTCACTAAGTCGCATTCGGAAGGAAATAGCACATCTCTAAAACATCAAAAGTAACACATCTATGGATAAGATTATACCAGCCTTAATGATATTATTGATAACAATCGCTTGCCAAAATCAACCAAAAAAACAACAAGAGCAAGAGGACCGAGTAGCTGTAGCCAAGGGTGAGAAAGAAAGTATGATAAAATCCAAGTTGGCATCGAAGAACTTGCTTCCGGACAACTTGAACATCTTATTTATAGCCTATAAAAACTCCGACAAGCTGGAGCTCTATGTCAAAGCAAAAACAGACAACTACTATGCCTTGCTTCAGACCTATGCGGTATGTAAACGCTCTGGGGTACTAGGCCCTAAAAAAGCGGAGGGCGACAAACAAGTCCCCGAGGGATTCTATCATATAGACCGTTTCAACCCCCAAAGTCTATACTACCTCTCGTTAGGTCTCAATTACCCTAATGAACTCGACAAAAGCTTAGGTTATACCGGTTCAGATATATTCATCCATGGAAAATGCGAAACCGTCGGCTGTCTTCCGATGACGGATGACCTTATCAAAGAAATATATCTCTACGCCTTATGGGCACAAGAATCCGGACAGCAACAAATCCCCGTTTATATTTTCCCGTTTGAAATGACCGATGAAAACATCGAAAACTTCAAATCCGAAGTAGATGCTAAGACTTATACTTTTTGGAAAAACCTACAAGAAGGATACGCACTATTCCAGAAAAACTCAAAAGCACTACACTATTCCGTACGAAGTGGGAGATATGTATTTGATTAGATCGCTGTGTATTTTAAATGAAGTTTTTTTGCGCCTCTATGCCGACGCGGGGCATTAAAGTTTCCTTCGGAGATTGCTTTGCAATTTTGCTTGATCAAAAGTTGAACAAAAATCAAGACTGTGTAGCCTATGTTCAACCCGGCGAGTAAAGCTATCTTGGCGGGTCCCTAGGTCTCCATTGCGCTTGCCCGATCCATGGACTGGAACCCTTGTCTATTGCAAAATGTACAACAATGCTACGATAGCTTTACTGCCTTAGTTTCCATATGCTACAAGGTCGTTTTTTATTCGGTTTGCGTTAGATGTTCGCAATTACTTACATTTTGGAAAATGTCACCTTGGCGGGTTGCCAATTGTAGTAAGGGCGATCCGTTGTGGCAAGCCGGCACAGTGACGAGTTTAGCTTCGCTGAGCTCCACTTTGTGACGATTTTTTGTATACTTTTTGCGGAAAAAAGTATGAGCCAGTCACGGCCTGAGTGACAAAAGTAAACCTTCATTAAAAGCCAATACATTTTTTCATTATTCTCCTTAAATTTTAGCAGTTTTGCAACAGATTAAAAATAAAATTGACGTGCTGAAAAAGAGTTATATAATCGTTCTTAAAAGAGTTTCCTACGCATTTGCTGGACTAATAGCTGCTATCCTCATAGCAATGATTGCTATCCCCTATTTTTTCAAGGATCAAATCAATGCGACCATCAAGGAAATGACCAACAAAACGATCAATGGAACACTCGCTTATCGAGATGTTGACGTCAGTTTTTTCACACACTTCCCATCCTTAACCACTTCCGTACATGATGTAGAGCTTAAAGGATCAGCACCTTTTCAAGACAGCACATTAATAGCCGTCAAAGAGATCAGTATAGGAGTAGATTTACTGTCCTTATTTAAGGACAAAATAGTTTTAGATAAACTGATCTTGACAAATGGGCGCATCAACGTATTGGTGGACTCACTGGGGGCGGCCAACTACAACATCTATACCAGTACCGACAGTACTACAACCTCCGACTCAGATGAAAATGCTGACGGGCAGATCGCCTTCAAATTATTAAAACTTAAAAATGTAGACCTTCACTATTCGGATGCTTCACTACCGATGCTTATTGAAGCCAAGAACATCGATTACGAAGGAAAAGGAGATTTAACATCGTCTATTTTCGACCTAAAGACGAATGCCAAAATCGAAGCGTTTTCTTTCATGTTTGACAACGAGAGATACATTGAGCACAAAAGCATCGATGCTCAGCTAATTACTCAAATCAATACCGGCGACCTCTCCTTCGTATTTGAGAAAAACGATATCCGTATCAATAAACTCCCCGTACGTTTTAAAGGCTCATTCGCATTTCTTCCCAATGGTTATCATTTAGATTTCAAGCTCAAATCGCAAGAAAGCACCCTCAATGAATTATTATCGCTGGTTCCTAAAGCCTACGCCGATTGGCTAAAAGACACCCATGTAAAAGGTACTTCAGAAGTATTTATGAACCTGGTAGGAGACTATATTGCTGATGAGCACAAAATGCCCGATCTAAGCTTAGGATTGATCATCAATGATGGCTATCTGGCTTACAAAGATGCCAAAACACCAATTTCCGATTGGAATGCAAAATTCAGGGTAGATCTACCCCAAATGAATATGGACTCACTAGCTATTGACCTGCGTCAATTTGAGTTCAAGATCGCTAATGGCTTCTTCAAGACCGAAGGACATATTGCCGGTGTAGACCCGATGAACATCCGCTCGACAGTCAACAGTTCCCTGGACCTAGGAAGCCTTTATCAAGCCGTACAATGGCCCGACTTCACCTTTGCCGGTCAACTTGACCTTAACGGCACGATAGACGGAACTTATGCGACAGATACCTTGACCTACGGCCTTCGTAATAAAAAAGAAGTATACATATCTTCTATTCCAACATTCAATATTAAAAACGTATTGAAGAATGGTTACTTCAAACTCAGTAGTCTACCAATGGCTATCGAGAAGATAGCCTACACACTTGAGGCTTCGGGAACCGACAAACAACTGAAAAACGCAAAAATCGCGATAAAAGACATCGATATCGCTGCCCTCAACAACTTCATTAAAGGGCACGCGGACATCAAGGATTTTCAAAAGCTCCATCTCGATGCAAATGTACAGGCGGATATTGACCTTTCAGACATTAAGAAAATATACCCTATCCAGGATGTAGAACTCGCAGGTAATGTCTTCGTCAATATTATCTCCAAAGGATTTATGGATTTGAAGAAAAACATAATCCCAGAAACCAGCGCGACCATCAGTATGAAAAACGGTTACTTCATGACCACGGATTATCCCGTTCCTTTGGAAGAGATACAGGTAGAAACCTATATCAATAGTAAAAAAGGCTCCCTGCGTGATTTAAATGTGAAGATACTTCCGATTTCCTTCAAACTCGGAGGTGAACCATTCTTTCTACATGCCGATTTTCAAAACTTCAACAACATCAAGTATGCTGTCAAATCTAAAGGAAAGCTGAACCTTGCTCCTATCTACAAAATATTCGCGTTAGAAGGTACAAATATAGACGGCTATATCCGTACAGACCTCGACCTCGCAGGATTGCAAAGCGACGCCCTGCAGGGACGGTACAGTCGCCTCAAGAATGAGGGGAACATCGATATTGGTAACATCAAAATAGATACCGAACTACTTCCCCAACCCGTACGTATCAAAAGTGGTAAGTTCTCTTTTAAACAGGAAAAGTTAAATTTTGACAAATTCGTCGCCCAATACGCAAACAACGAATTGAGTGTAAAAGGATATATCAACAACATCATTAACTACCTGACGCTAGACACCGATATATTAAAAGGTAATTTTGACATCCATAGCCGTAAAATAAATCTGAACGATTTCATGGCATTCAGTGCTCCCACAGCCACATCCGCATCGACTAGTAGCTCTGGCGTCATATTATTACCTAAAAATCTTGATATAGAAGTTTTAGGAGCTGCCGACCAAGTGACTTATGATCAACTCCTGATTCAAAAATTCAGAGGAAACTTAAAACTAAAGGATGGTAAGCTCGCGCTCGAAAACACGGGCTTCCAGCTTGCAGGCCTCACTACCGATATGCAGATGAACTATCAGCCCATCACCCCCTATAAAGCCAAATTCGACTTTAAAGTGAAGGCAGACAGCTTCGATATACAACGTGCCTATCACGAAATACCCCTATTTCAACAGATGGTCACTAGTGCAAAAGATGCCCACGGTATCATATCCCTGGATTACCAGCTTGCCGGATTATTAGATGCCAATATGGATCCAATCATGCCGTCTATACAAGGACAGGGTGTATTAAGCCTGAACCAGATCCGATTCAAGAATTTCAAATTGCTCAATGGCATCAGTCAAGCCACTTCAAAAGAGGGATTCCTAGATGCAGACCTTAAAAAAGTCAGCATCCATAGCTCCATCAAAAATAATGTCATGACCATTCCCCGCACCAAAATGAAGATGGCAGGTTTTAGACCACGCTTTGAGGGACAGGTCACTTTAGATGGACGAATGAATATCGGGTTTAGATTAGGACTTCCTCCACTCGGCATACTGGGAATACCGATGCGGATCAATGGTACTTCCGACAACTTCAAGATCAAGCTGGGACGCTATAAAGAAGATGACTTAGATACAGAAATGGATGAAGAGGACAAAGCTGCTTACGATGCTTCGTTGCAGCAAGACAGCCTGTCCAATAAATTGTAATACAGAGATTATCTATTTCTTTTTACTTTCGCGCTTAGGGAAGCCGGAATTAAAGACTTTATCCCATATCGCTGAACTAACACCAAATCCTTTTTCAGGATCCGAGTAATGGTGCAGCATATGATGGTCTTTAATCTTCTTGAAAAGCCCTGATTTAAAGTTGGCATGATGCATCGCATAATGACACTCATCATAAATCAAATACCCAAATAAAAAACCAGCAAAGAAAGAAGCTAAAGTAAATTCGGGGAAGAAAAGATAAAAAATAAAATAAATAATCGTAGCCATTGGGATACTCGCAGAAAGTGGCATCACTAGACGCAACCGATCCTTTGGATAATCATGATGTACACCGTGGAATATAAAATGTATACGTTGTCCAAACTTACTCTTCGGTTCAAAATGAAACACCCAACGGTGTAAAATGTATTCTGCGAACGTCCAAAATGCTAATCCGAATAAAAAATATAAAACAATATTACCCACGGACATCTCACCTACTACATAAGACTTGCGTATAAAATAAATAATAACCGGAATCCAAAAAATTAAGGGAACGGTAAAATGCACCTTGGTCAATGATTCCAAAAAATCATTCTTAAACATTCGCGTCGATTCCGTTGAATTTGAAACGTAATTTTTCTTTGCCATAAATCGATTGATTCAATCTCTGCTCTAACTATAATCTCCAAAAAAGGTTAACACAAAATTAATGTTCACAAATAACATTCAAAAGACCTATTCGTCATATTTATGTCCCAATACTGACTTTTATACCCATAAGGTTAAATAGAAATAAGAGCCATCAAACCCCAATTACAAATTTCAGATACCTAAAATTACAAAGAATTTTGTAATTTTACCCTGCGAGAAACAGCCCTTACATCACCCTTAGCATAATTAAAGTAACATAAATGATTGATGAAATAAACGGTTCTGAGGACAATAATTTAGAGAACAACCAACAACAGGAATCTGAACAGACCAGCAATACCATACCCTTATCAGGGCTTTATGAGAACTGGTTCTTAGACTATGCATCCTATGTTATATTAGATCGGGCCGTGCCTCATATCAATGATGGCTTCAAACCCGTGCAACGCCGTATCCTTCACTCGTTAAAAGAGATGGATGATGGGCGCTTCAATAAAGCCGCCAATGTCGTCGGGAATACCATGAAATACCACCCGCACGGTGATGCTTCTATTGGTGATGCCATGGTACAAATCGGCCAGAAAGATCTTTTGATTGAATGCCAGGGAAACTGGGGAGATCCTGTAACAGGAGACTCTGCAGCTGCCCCACGTTATATCGAAGCAAGGCTTTCTAAATTTGCAAACGAAGTTGTATTCAACCCAGATACTACAGAATGGCAGCTGAGTTATGATGGGCGTAATAAAGAGCCACTCACCCTTCCTGTCAAGTTTCCACTATTACTTGCCCAGGGAGCTGAGGGAATCGCTGTAGGTCTAGCGACCAAAATTATGCCCCACAACTTCGTCGAACTAATTCTTGCCTCTATTCAAGTATTAAAAGGAGAAAGACCCGATATATATCCCGATTTCCCAACAGGAGGTCTAGCCGATGTATCAAATTACAACGAAGGACAACGTGGTGGTAAAATTAGAGTAAGGGCCAAAATCGAAGAACGGGATAAAAAGACGCTTGCGATTACCGAAATACCTTACGGAACGACAACAGGCGCCTTGATAGACAGTATCGTCTCAGCAAACGATAAGGGTAAGATTAAAATCAAGAAAATTGAAGATAATACCGCCAAAGAGGTAGAGATTGTCGTACACCTTGCCCCTGGTATATCGCCCGATGTCACCATAGATGCACTCTATGCGTTTACATCCTGCGAGTCTTCGATTTCACCAAACACCTGTGTTATCAAGGATAACAAGCCTTACTTTATGAGTGTCAATGATATTCTCATTGAAAACACGGAACAGACAAAGGCTTTGTTAAAATTAGAATTGGAGATTCGTCTTCGTGAGTTGCAAGAGAAAATTTTCTTCAGC
>JAITLW010000013.1 GCA_031277715.1 Sphingobacterium sp.
ACTGTCTTTGGAGGGGTTGATTTCAATCTGCGTCATAGTGAGAACTATCGATACAATTTTTTAGTGGAAGGTTTTTCGAATCCTAAGCTGGATTTTTTGAGTATGGGCTTGCAGTATGCGAAAGGAAGTACGCCAACAGGTAATGATAAGATAAGTAGAGCGATAGGTTTTACAACTAACGTCAATTATATCTATGATAACCGCTATTTCGCAGATATGGTGTATAGAAAAGATGGAGCTTCTCAGTTCGGTTCTAAAAATCGTTACGCTCCTTTCTGGTCATTTGGTTTGGGGTGGAACGTTCATGAGGAGAAGTTCTTGAAAAATAATGAAGTTATTAATCATTTAAAAATGAGAGGATCGTTGGGGATAGCAGGTTCGCAGAACTTTGACCCCTACCAAGCGATGACTTCGTATAAGTACTATACGGGAGATCGTTATTATAATTGGAATGGTGCTTTTCTCTTGGGCTTGGGTAATGAGCAGTTGAAATGGCAACAGACTTTTAAAAAGAATATCGGATTCGATGCTGAGTTTTTGGATAGAAAGTTGAAAGTGAAGCTAGATGTGTATGAAGAGACTACTAAAGGCTTGATATCAACTCTGAACCTTCCCGCTTCCAATGGTTTTACTAGTTATACTGAAAATGTCGGGCGCGTAGGAAACAAAGGGCTAGAAAGTTCGGCAACGGTGGTTCTGCTGAATAATCCGCAGGCATTTTTCTGGTCCATAACTGGAGGATTGGTGCGTAATAAGAATAAAGTATTAGAAACATCGGAAGAATTAAAGAAAGCCCAGGCCAGCACAAAAGCTAGGGGAGATATGATAGGTAATGTATATGAAGAGGGATATTCCAGTAAAACCATATGGGTGGTTCCGTCTATGGGGATTGACCCAAGTACCGGGATGGAAGTGTTTAGGGCCCTAGATGGAGAACCGACATTGACCTGGAGTGGACGTGATGTGGTCGCTATGGGTTCAACAGAGCCTAATTTTTTTGGAAATTTTAGCACACTTATCAGATACAAAGATATTACGTTGAATACTGCTTTCAGATACTCGTTTGGAGCGCAGCAGTATAACAGTACGCTTGCTGATAAGGTCGAGGTCACGGACTATAAGTATAATGTGGACCAGCGTGTCTTTGATGATCGTTGGAAGGAGCCTGGCGATATTGCGGCTTTCAAAGGACTGTTGGTTAATACGCCAACGTATAAGTCTTCTCGTTTTGTGCAGAATGAAAGTCTGTTGGTGTTGTCGAATATACACCTCCAATATGATGTACGTGGAAAGGCATGGATGCGTGCTATGAAACTAAATATGATGAGCGTAACAGCCAATATGTCTGAACCGCTGTACTTGTCCACGATAAAGAGAGAACGAGGGACAAGCTATCCTTTTGCAAGGCAATACTCCTTAGGTTTTAACGTAACTTTTTAAAAAGATGAAGAATATATATAGTATGCTGTTGTTAGGAGGGCTTTTATTTACCTCTTGCAATGATTATTTGAATGTTAATCCAAAGACACAGATTGAATTAGAATCATTTTTTCAAGACGAGGATGGTTTTAAAGATGCGATTGCTGGAGTCTATGTACAGATGAAGGAGGAGACGGTCTACGGCGGACGACTTACACAAACCACTATCGAGCATCTAGCATCTAGCTGGGATCCTACAAGTCTATCTGCGGAAGGACGTTTAGGCTATTTTGATTATAAAAATGAACAGGTGGCTACAATGCTGGATGAGATTTTTTTGAAACAATATGCTATGATTGCTAGTGTTAATGCTGTTCTAGGGCAGATTGACAATAGAAAGAATGTTTTTAAAACTACGGGTCTTTATGAGCTGGTGAAAGGTGAAGCACTTGCGCTGAGAGCCTATCTGCACTTTGATCTGATGCGGTTGTTTGGCCCCGCACCTCATAATCCAACAGATGGGAGCGAACTGGCCTATGTGACAACATTTACAACTTCGGTCCATCAGAAAATGTCTTACGAGCAGTATAAGAAGTTGTTGGTTAGTGATATTGATGAGGCGTCAGCATTGCTTCATCAAGTTGACCCTGTACAAGAATTCTCCATTGAGGAGCTGCGCCTTGGCACTGCACCCGTAAAAGATTCCTACTTTGCCCATCGCTATCTGCGTATGAATTATTACGCAACTAAGGGGCTGAAAGCAAGGATACATCTTTGGTACGGTGATAGAGAGACGGCTTACACTGCAGCGAAGGAGGTGTTGGAGGCTAAGAATAAGGATGGCTCTGTCAAATTCAAGTTGGGGGGGGGCGCAGATTTTGCAAAGGAAAACTTCACACTAGTGGGTGAGCATTTATTTGGCTTGTATGACCATGACTTGGAAAAGCGATATGATGCAAATTATGCCAGTTTGGTGTTGAAAAAAGAAGAGGAATGGAACAAACTAAAAGAAGTGCTTTACGGGAATACAGGTAAAGATATAAGAGAGACCTCCTTGTGGCAAAATGTAGTTTTGGCAGAAGGAAGGAAGGGAAATATTATCAAGAAATATTCGACCAAACCTAGCGCGCAGACCTCAGGAGGAAGAGATTATAAGCAAATACCACTGATACGTATAAGTGAAATGTACCTCATCGCTGCAGAGGTCGCTCCATTTGGAGAGGGAAGTACATATTTTTCTACTTTTAGGAAGGCACGGAATTTAGACTTGTCGGCACCCACTAATCCAGAAGCACTGGAGCTAGAGATTGTAAAAGAGTATCGCAAAGAATTTTATGCAGAGGGACAGGTGTTCTATACCTATAAACGTAGAAATGTGCAAAGACCAAATTTTCTTTTTTTACCTTCTACAGCAACCATCAATTATGTACTACCTCTACCTAAAATAGAGGCTATAAATTAAACACTTATGAAAATGATAAAGTACTTGCTTCTTGCATTATTGAGTGCATCCTTGTGGTCGTGCAAACAAGAGCCTTATAATACTTTTGAGGATATTCAAATCATTCAGTTTGGGCCGGCACCTGAGGATTTGTACGTCAGTGGACGTGAGTTACGTAACAGAGTAAAGGCTCATACATTCGTTTATGAACCGGAAGAAAAATTGTTAGATACGGTGTATTTTGATGTGTATGCTCTAGGAGGGATGAAGAATAAAGACCGCTTTTTTTTTTTTGTTCAGGAAGCTGTTCCGGATGTCGAGAATGCGATTCCCGGAGTGCATTATCAGGCCTTTGATAAAGAAGGAGGGGATCTTTGTGTGATTAAAGCCAATACGGTATATACAAAGTTGCCTGTAGTATTGCTTAGGGATCCGTCACTGAAGAAAAAGACGGTAGTTTTAAAATTCAAATTATTCCCCAATGAAGAGTTTGTCGTGGGCGAGAAGGAGAAGCTGTGGCGGGAGGTGTCCTATACGGATCAACTCAGTAAGCCCGACGCATGGACAGCGAATGTCGCCAAGTATTATCTCGGAGAGTATAGTTCGGAGAAGCATCGTTTTATGATTAAGGTGACACAGCAAAGGTGGGATGAACAGATGATTACTGAAGCTGTGCCACAGACTGATCTGATGATGTATTACAAGGCTGTTCTTAATGCGGCACTGATAAAGAACAATAACGAGAGTACGACAGGGCCACTGCGGGATGAAAATAGACAACTTATAGTTTTCCCAAGATAAGTGTTACGTAACTAATGAATAAATGATGAAAATGAAAAATATACTTGGTTTATCGTTAACAATTATAACTGTATTGCTAGGCTCCTGCCACAAGGACATGAATAGTTACGATTATAAAGAAACGGAAACTATTAGTGTCGAAGGGCTAGAGCAACGTTATAATGTTATATCTGAGCGTGATACACTCCGTATCGACGCGGAGGCTTTTTCTACGCTCCCTGATGCTGACTTTGAATATGTCTGGGGTGTTTTTGACCCGCTTGTTTCTGGAACACTGGACACTATTGGCCGGTCTCGAGTATTGGAGTATCGTGTAAGGTTGATCGCAGGAAATTGGATATTGGTGCATATTGCTAAAAATAAGAAAACAGGCCTATCTAAATTGAGTCAGGCAAATATCAGAGTAAACACGAAATTTACAACAGGTTGGTATGTGCTGAAAGACGATGAACAGAATAGTGATCTTGACTTTTTCTATGCTTCCAAATTTCTGAATGTTGAATGGATGAGTTCTAATATCTATAGTGAGGTCAATGGACGGAAGCTTGAGGGAAAGGCAGGAAAGCTAAGTTTTGTTCATAACTACAAATCTACCGTTGAAAAGCCGAAGCCATCAAATACGCCAACATTGTTTGTAAATTCAACAGGTGATATCCAGGCGGTTTACCTAAATACATTGAAGGTAATAAACAGGAAGGAAACTTTCTTTTTGGGAAGCCCAAGTCATGATTTCCGTGGAGATGCTGTTTTTTACGGCTCGATGTCCGAGTTCCTTATTAATAATGGACGATTGTATGGTATAAATATGATGAACGTAAGTAAAGGGATGTTTGGCACGAATGTCATGTTTGATAGTAAAAACTCGGATTATGCGCTTTCACGCTTTTACCTACCGGGACAATACAGTTATTTCTTTGATGAGCCTAGTAGTACATTTGTGACGCTTCCGGATGCATCGGGGACGGTGTTTACCAAAGTGCAGGTAGGTAAGGGATCTCAAATGGATGTAGAGCAGAATAACCAAAAGTTACATTATATGGGACTAAAAAATCAGGTTTATTTGGGGGCACCTGAGTATAGGTATGAGATCATTGGGTATGCAATTTTTGAAGATAAGAGCAATCCTAGCCGTCGTGTAGTTGCCAGATTGGAACCCAATTTTGTGACGATGAAAATCACAAGAAAGGTAATTCAGCCAACAGAAAAGCTATTTGATGGGAGATTGCATACGCTACTGTTTGGAGATGAGGAGATGATGTATTTTGTAGCAACGGATGGTAATGTGTATAGCCGAAATTTGGCGAATGGGTTTGAACAGCTTCAATATAGGGTGTCTGGCGGTGCAGAAGTGACTTTTATAAAACACTTGAGACATTCAGGAACTGTTACACCATTTAACTACGTTGCTATCGGAGTCAAAGAGGGTGGCAGGTACAAGGTAATGATGTTTGAAAAGGTAGCGGGGGATTTGAAAGCTATTCCTGAAATGACGTTAGAAGGAGAGGGGAGTCCCCGTGATGTGATGTATATCGATGGCGATGTTAGCGCAGATACCTATAAGCCTATACCATAGGGGTTTGCTTTGATGTGTTTATTAAGAATCGATAATAGGTGCTACCAGACGGTAGCACCTATTTCTATATAAAAATATTTATCTTAGGAGTATAACAGATCTGTCATGACCTTATCTCAAAAAAAACTCGCCCTATTGATTGCTTTATCTGCTTGGTTTGCGGTGATTGTGCAACTCGTGATGGGAATTGGTAATAGCTCACTAGTTCTCGGAACCTATTTGGTGCGTTTTTTTAGTTATTTCACGATATTAACGAATCTGATGATTGCAGTAGGGTATACGTATTTGTTGTCCGGGGCAAAAAAATCAGTGGGAGTTTTTTTTGAAAGAAGTACGACACTGACGGCACTCACGCTGTATATCCTGTTGGTCGGGATTGTTTATAATGTGGCACTTCGCTTTTTGTGGCAACCAGAAGGGATGGCTAGGCTTACGGACGAGCTCCTGCATTCGGTAATACCATTGCTGGTTTTGCTTTATTGGTGGCGCATTCCGACAAAAGGGAATCTACAATGGCGAAATCTATGGTTGTGGTTGGTCTATCCGCTTGTTTATCTGTTTTATACGCTGGGGCATGGTGCTGTATCGGGATTCTATCCCTACCCGTTTGTAGATGTATCAACTCTAGGTATAGAACAGGTTTTGATAAATAGTGCTATTGTTGCGGCGGTTATCGTAGGTCTTGGAGGGATATTGATTGGGATAGATCGGTTTTTGGGGAGGAGTCCGAAGAAAAAAGCTCTTCAAAATAGGGGGTAAGTGTGTTTTAAAAAGCCGTAACGTAATTGATACGCGCATTTGTAGCAGGCAAAACTGAAAATATCTAATTTAGCTTCTGGTTACAATGTAATCAATTACTAAATTTTAAAATGAAAAAAACAGTATTAACAATGGTGCTTGCATTACCAATAGCGGTATGGGCACAACAAGGGGCTTTTAAAATCGAAGCTCAAGTAAAGAAATCAACTGATAATGCAAAAGCGTATTTATCATACCGCACAGGCAACGGTATGTCACAAGACAGTGCTGTTGTGAAGAAAGGTAAGTTCTCTTTTGAAGGGACTGTAGAAGGACCTACGCAAATGACAATTACCTATGCACCAACAGGTGTGTTAGACCGCCGTGCAGCGCAGGGAGCAGATTCATATAACTTATATATCGATAAGGGAACCGCTAAGCTAGTCGCTACAGACTCTATAAAAAATGCCGTTATCTCGGGAGCACCGCTAAGTGTTGAATATGCACAGTATGCGAAGCAACTAGAAAAGTCGACTAAAGGAATGGCAGCGCTAGATGCTGAATGGTACGGAGCGACAGACGAACAACGAAAAGATGGTAAGCTGGCCGAGAAATTAAGAGGAATAGCTGGACCATTGATGGAAGAAAAAGAGCGTGTACAAAAAGAGTATGTGACAAAAAATCCAACGTCTTATTTTACACTAGTGGCACTACAGGATCTTTCTGGATCGCAGATCGACGTGGCTTTTGTAGAGCCTGCTTTCAATAAATTGGGCGCAGATGTTAAAAAAACACCTGCGGGAGAGGCTTTTAATAAACGCATTATCGCAGCAAAAGCAACAGCTGTAGGCGCAATAGCTCCAGACTTTACACAGAATGATGTAAATGATAAACCAGTAAAATTGTCTGATTTCAGAGGAAAATATGTGCTTCTTGATTTCTGGGCTTCTTGGTGCGGTCCATGCCGCCAGGAGAATCCCAATGTAGTAGAAGCTTTCCACAAGTTTAAAGACAAAAACTTTACAGTATTGGGTGTTTCTCTAGACAATCCAGGTAAGAAAGACAATTGGTTGAAAGCTATTGCGGACGACAAGCTGGAGTGGACAAATGTAAGTGATCTGCAAGGCTGGAAGAATGCTGCGTCTACATTATACGGTGTACGTGGTATTCCTCAAAACTACTTGATAGGTCCTGATGGAAAAATTGTAGCGAGCAATTTGAGAGGAGAAGAGCTACATGAGAAATTGGCCGAGTTGCTAAATTAAGACGCGACAGGTATACTATAAAATAGAGGGGGAGGTGTTAAGTACCTCCCCCTCTATTTTATAGAACAATATGCTAAAGAAAATAAGGAGTGAGAGAAGTGGAGTGTTTAATTTTTAGGAGATCGGGCAGGTGTATGGGTTTGACCATAAAATCGATAACCATAGGGTAGCTCTCGGCTCTCTTTCTGTCTTTAGGGTCAATAGAGGAGGTGATGATTACAACAAAGATGTTTTTCGCGTTTTCATTTTTGAGCTCGTCCAGCACTTGCCACCCATCTACAAAAGGCATGTTGAGGTCCAAAAAGAGAAGAGAATTTTCGGAAGTGTTTTTTTGTGTACGCCACCATTGAAGGAACTGCCCTCCTTCTTGTAGGCATACTGGCTTGCTGGATATCTGGGCCTCTTTGAGCATGATTGCCATTAAAAAATGGAAAATCTTATCGTCATCAACAATAGCTGTATTTAGTTTCATAACGTTTAGTCTTTATCGTCAACAATTAACCGTTTTTCTCCAACAGTCTTGTTTATAATTTCGTGGATAACAGCATCTAGTTCCTGTGCGGAATGATTTAGGGCATCAAATAGTTGAGGTTCTATACTGCCTTCATTAAATCTTTGTTTCAAATGTACAACTAAGGCCAGTATACGTGCTAATGGTGCGCGTACCAGGTGTGACTGAGCAAAGGCGATGTATTTTAAGCTGTTGTGCTGGTTTTCGACCTTGTCCATATAGGCTAGTTTTTCGGAGACATCTTTGGCAACACCTCGTACTCCGATACAAATGCCTTCAACAAAATCGGGCTGCCCAATTAATAGCAACCAACGTTTGTTGCCTTTGGCTGTAACTATGCGAAGCAGCTTCTTGAACATCTTCTTGTCAATCACGGCTCTGTTTACGGCGTCGTAGAAGCTCCGAACTTCTTCTTCGCTACAATAGAACCTCTTTGTCGATTGTAAATCGGGCTTGAATGAATCTGGTACTTCTAAGATGTCTTTTACTCCAGAAGATAACTCGATGGTCTGATGCTGGGTATTAATCCACCAGTTGCCATATTGTACCGACTTTTGGGAGTCCGTATAGAGTTCTTCTAGAATGACTCGCTGTGTTACGTTGGTAAGGTTTCGTATGATATATATGATCTCTCCCTGATCGTCCAAAATTGGAGTATGATGTATTTCGTAATAGCGTACATCCAAAAATGTCGTGTCTTTATTGAGGGGGTATACGAGTTTCCGGACTCCTAGATTCACTTCTGTTTTTTGGTCTAAAACCGAGTCAAAGGAATTGAGCCAATCATCTTCGGAGATGTAGGGGTTGATCGGAAAAAGGGAAAAGAAGTTTTTCCCTTTGATGTCATTTAAGCTCAAAGCACATAGGGCGAGATAGCCATCGTTAGCGTTAACGACATCGAAGCCATGTTCAGTGACCTTAAGGATAACAGAAGGACACCTCATCGATTTAAAAAACTGGCTATATTCAAACGCTCTCTCCATTATAACTTATAATTAAAAATTACTATGTGCCCAGATGTAGTTCGATTTATCCTAAATCTGCTATAAGGGGAACATCGTTGAAAGCGGACAAGGCCTGTTGTCTGGTCAGCTTTATGTTTTTCATAGATAATTCAGTCTTGTGAACCTGCGGAAGTTGCACAAAAAGAGAACCTTAATGACGATTCTCCTGAAAAATTATAGCTAAATATACCTGAATAAAATGAAAACAAAGGATTCTTTTTCGTTATGTACAGAAAAAAGTGGAAATCACGTTGTGTAAGCCATTTTAGAAGGGAAACTCGAATACCTATTTAAGAGATATTTATTATCTTAGTATATATATCTACCGATATAGTTAAGTGTTGTGCCGTGCTTTGTGTTGTGCGGTTGTTTGATTAAGCTCTACCAAAGAAGCGGTATATGGATGAAGCATATGAAAAATTGCATGATACGTTGATGTTTTATGGCGTCGACTGTGTGCGACCATACTATATATCATCTGGTAATCCTATTCCAGAATTTCCCAAAACATCCTTTCGGGTAGATTATTATGCTGTGTGTGTATGTGTAGAAGGTCAGATCGGAATAGAGATTGATAATCTTCAGTACCACTTGTCTGAAAATGAATTTTTGGTGCTTGCGCCCTCGACCGTACTTCGGTTTGTAGAAACAGATGGACAGTTAAGGATGAGGCTTCTTCTGTTTGATAAGAATTTCTTACTGAAAAATATAGCTGACCCTTTCTTTTTGGATAAAATGGGGCTATTTGGAGGACGCTCATTCCGTGTGATTCGCTCGAATGTAGCGGATGCTAATAGGATATTTTCACTTTTGGAGTACCTTCAGGAAGCGAGTCAGCGTAATGGGAGGTATACATTGGATCTGGTGAGGACGTTGATATTTAATGTATTATTAGAAGTCGCCGAAATCGTGGCCAATGAAAGGCGTGAGGAAGGGGATGTTGTAGCGGATGGTAATTGTTTGTATTTCAGGTTTATGGAGTTGGTCTGTGAGCGTGTGGGACAGCATAAAGATGTCGCTTATTATGCCGACTGTCTATGTGTGTCCAATAAATATCTTATCAACGCGGTAAAGCGGGGGGCAGGAAAGACGCCTCATCAAATCATAGATGAGTATATCTTGAAAGAGGCCCTAGCACTATTAGGAAACCCGGAGAAGACGGTGTCTGACGTAGCGTATGCTATTGGTTTTAATTCTGTATCGGCCTTTGGGCGCTTCTTTAAGAAGTATAGCTATGTGTCACCATCTGAATATAGACGGGCGCAGGTTAGTGGTGGGGAAATCTAGCACAGTATTGGCGAATTTGGGGATAGCAAGTGCTAGTTATAATGCTGTAATTTTACGTAAACGTTAAAATAGTAAGTACTTATGAAAACAATCACTTCAAAATTTGACAAAGTATTGCAGGCTTCTTCAAGCAATGGCAATGTGCAACATCAACCTGATGCCAGTCAGGAGAGACAGCGCAACATCCCAGAGAAATCGTTTCCTTTTTCGGATCAGATTGGGAATTATCAGCGGAATAAAGGAATTCCGACGAAATCGTATCAAGATAGTAAGGTATATATTATAGGAAGTGGCATCGCGGGAATGTCTGCCGCATATTATTTTATCCGTGATGGGCATATCCCTGCAAAAAATATAGTGTTTTTGGAACAGCTAGCCGTAGAAGGAGGATCTCTCGACGGAGCTGGTAATGCGAAGGAGGGGTATATCATTCGAGGTGGACGCGAGATGGATATGACTTATGAAAATCTGTGGGATATGTTTCAGGATATTCCCGCATTAGAGATGCCGGCTCCGTACAGTGTTTTGGATGAGTACCGTTTGATTAATGATAATGACCCGAACTTCTCGAAGGCGCGCCTAATTCATAATAAAGGAAAAGTCCAGGATTTCAGTAAGTTTGGTCTCAATAAGAAGGATCAGCTAACGCTGATTAAGCTTTTACTAAAAAGGAAGGAAGAACTGGATGATATTTCTATCGAAGAGTTTTTTGGAGAATCTTTCTTATCCAGCAATTTTTGGACATTCTGGCGTACGATGTTTGCCTTCGAAAACTGGCACAGTTTATTAGAGTTTAAACTGTATATGCACCGTTTTTTACATGCTATTGATGGCCTAAATGATCTGTCTGCATTAGTATTTCCGAAATACAATCAATATGATACGTTTGTCACACCATTGGGCCGGTTTTTGAAAGATAAAGGCGTAGAGATACAGTTCAATAACCTGGTAAAGGATCTGGATATTCATATCAATACGGAAGGAAAAACGGTAAAGGCAATTATCACGGAGCAGAAAGGTAAGGAGGTGATCATTCCTGTACATGAACAGGATTATGTTATTGTGACTACGGGGTCGATGACAGAGGATACTTCGTATGGAGATAATACGAAGGCTCCTATTGTGGCAATCGATAATGCAACTAGTGGACAGAGCGCAGGGTGGAAGATATGGAAAAACCTTGCCGCCAAATCGACTATTTTCGGTAATCCGGAAAAATTCTGTAGTAATATCGAGAAGTCATCTTGGGAGTCTGCGACGCTCACCTGTAAACCATCAGCGCTTATCGATAAATTAAAGGAATATGCTGTCAATGACCCTTATTCGGGTAAAACGGTGACCGGTGGAATTATTACGATAACGGATTCGAATTGGTTGATGAGTTTTACCTGTAATAGACAACCTCATTTTCCGGAGCAGCCAGATGATGTATTGGTATTGTGGGTGTATGCGCTCTTTATGGATAAAAAGGGAGATTATGTAAAGAAAACAATGCCGGAATGTACAGGAAATGAAATCTTGGCGGAGTTGTGCCATCATTTGGGTATCATCGATCAGCTGGATGATGTAGTTGCAAATACTATCGTACGTACGGCATTCATGCCTTACATTACATCGATGTTTATGCCAAGGGCTAAGGGAGATAGGCCAGCGGTGGTACCGGAGGGCTGTAAGAATCTTGGATTGGTAGGACAGTTTGTGGAGACTAACAATGATGTGGTCTTTACGATGGAAAGTTCTGTTCGGACGGCCCGGATTGCAGTATATGAGCTTTTGAACCTGAATAAACAGGTGCCAGATGTTAGTCCGCTTCAGTATGACATCAGACATCTTCTGAAGGCTGCAAAAACGCTTAATGATGATAAGCCGTTTGTTGGAGAAGGATTGCTTCGCAGAGTGTTAAAAGGAACGTATTTCGACCATATCTTGCCATGGGAGGAGAAGGATGACGAAGAGCAGGAATCTTTTGTCGGCGAACATCTCACTAAATTTAAAGAGTGGTTAAAGGGAATCAGGGGATAAGGTCGAATGATTGATATAAAATAAATTTAAGATATGGACATAAAAAACGTAACAGTAGCAGGTAGTGGGGTACTAGGTTACCAAATCGCCTTTCAAAGTGCTTTTCATGGATATAATGTGACGGTATATGATATCAATGATGAGGTTTTAGAGAAAGCGAAGGGTAAGTTTGATATATTGAGTGAAGCTTTTAAAAGAGATCTGAATGCTAATCAAGATCAGATCGATGGGGCCAAGAAGAGATTGGCCTACAGCTCGAATTTAGGAGAGGCTACAAAGGATGCAGATCTGCTGATTGAAGCCGTTCCGGAGAGTCCTCAGATAAAGATTGATTTTTATCATAAACTGGCCAAAGTAGCTCCTGAGAAGACGATTTTTGCAACCAATTCATCTACGTTATTGCCTAGCCAGTTTGCAGATGAGACTGGCCGTCCGGAAAAATTTCTTGCGTTGCATTTTGCGAATGAAATATGGAAACACAATACGGCAGAAATAATGGGACATCCAGGAACGGATAAAGCTGTGTTTGATAAAGTGGTTTCTTTTTCGAAAACAATTGGTATGGTTGCTTTGCCACTGCATAAAGAGCAACCAGGTTACATTGTTAATTCGCTGTTGGTGCCACTTCTGACTGCAGCCACTAACCTGTTGGTCGATGGTGTCTCGGATGCTGAAACAATAGACAAGACTTGGATGGTGGCTACGGGAGCTCCATTAGGCCCCTTTGCAATACTGGATGTGGTCGGAATTACAACGGCTTATAATATTAATAAGATGGCCGCTGATGCGACAGGAGATCCTTTGAAAGCGAAAACGGTACAGTACTTAAAAGAACAGTTTATAGATAAGAATAAACTGGGGGTATCTACAGGAGAAGGCTTCTATACCTATCCAAACCCAGCTTACAAGGATAAGGATTTCTTGAAGTAGGGTATAATAATACCTGAATAGAAATAGCCACAACGGACAGATAGTTGTGGCTATTTTTTTAAAGATCGCTCTCCCTATCCCGTAGCGTTGTCTTCTTTTTTAAGAAGGTACCGATATATAAGTCCTCCAGCGATGGCACCTAATATCGGCGCTATCCAAAATAACCACAATTGAGATAATGCTGCTCCTCCAACAAATAGGGCCTGTGAGGTACTACGGGCTGGATTGACAGAGGTGTTTGTGATCGGAATAGATATTAAGTGAATGAGGGTCAACGCGAGGCCTATACTAAGTCCCGCAAACTTGCCATTGGCCCATTTGTCGGTAGCGCCCAAGATGATGATTAAGAAGAAGGTAGTGAGGAGAAACTCGGCTAGGAATGCGGCGCCAACACTGTAGCTACGCTCGTGATAACCAGGCATGTCGTAGAAATTGGTGGCAAATGCTCCAGGACCTTCTGTCGAAAAAGCGCCGGCACCGTTTAGTATGGTGTAAAGACAGCCTGCGGCAGCGATAGCTCCTAAGAGCTGGGCGATAATGTAAGGGGCTAGATCTTTTGCCGAGAAGCGGCCTCCTATAAATAATCCTACAGAGACAGCAGGATTAAAGTGGCCTCCAGAGATGTGTCCCACAGCGTAGGCCATAGTGAGTACGGTGAGACCAAAGGCAAGAGAAACGCCAAGTAAGCCAATTCCGATGCTGGGAACGCCAGCAGCAAAAACCGCGCTGCCGCAGCCGCCGAAGACTAACCAAAATGTGCCGAAAAATTCGGCGAATAGTTTTTTTGTCATGACTTTTAAAATTTATAATTGTTATTTAAGAATATATTGGTGTTTTAAGTTATCGTGGTGTTTCTTTTGATGAAAGATTTTAATGTTAAAGGTAGGTAAAAAATAGTTTGACTAAAAGTAGATTTTTGTCTACAGATATAATATGTTGTGCAAATAAAAAAATCCCGTTGGGTTTAACCAACGGGATTAACAAAAGAGTATGTAGTTATCTATTTTATACGATTGGATATGGCATCAATCACAGTTTGGTCTGTGGGAAATGCTCCTGCCTCTGAGCCTGTGGATCTTTTACTGGTAGGAGGTTCTTCTCCATATAAGGTGTCTCGTGCAATCACGGTTTTTTTGTCTAAGTCGAAGTAACTCAATACGTAGTTCCTTTGATAGGCTTTATCTTTTTGTCCAAGTTTTCCGATGTATTCGCCTCGAGCTTGCATATCCATAGCAATCACAACAAGACCTTTGACCTGTTCGCCAGGAAAGTTGGAAGCTGTGGCAAGCTCTTCATTCCACTTTGCTTTGTAGGTAATTCCTAGTTCATCATGTCCTCCATTTTCAATGACAAGGTAATTGTTGCCCCATGCCGGAGCAGATGGAGACACAGGATAATTAAAGATGGAAGTATGGCTAGGAAAACAATTTAAAATCCTTGTCGATAATTTTAGCGTCTGTTCCTTATCTTCTTCGATACCATTCAATACGGAATAAGCCCAGATTGCAATTCCTAGTGTGGATACAACCAGTAAACCGATGAGTATGAAAATTGATTTTTTGTTTTTCATGGATAAGAAGGTGTTATTAGTTCAAAAGAGGTACCGCTACTTTTAGATTCGGATATTTTTGACCTATCTGCTGAAGAAAGTCATTTGCGATCACGTTTTCCTGAATTAGTTTTTGCGTATTCATCGATAACATAGCTGTGCTCGTTGTCGCGTAAGTGAAAACTAGTGCGGAAAATAGTACAAGCTCAATGGGGTTTCCGTCTGTCGGTAGTGAGATTCTATAGGCTTTTACATTATCGCCTTTTTGTTTGGCAAATGCCTGCATGGTTCCTTTTTGGGGGATTTCTACAAGTGTCGCCTGAGCGAGTCTGTCTTTGTCGAATACGAAATGATTGCTGATGTCTCCCTCGGTGTCTGTGTCTAAAAGATGAAGGTCATCACCGCTTAAAATTAAGTATTTGGGAGTCTGTACAGTCTGGTAT
The DNA here is from genome assembly GCA_031277715.1 of Sphingobacterium sp. Lineage (GTDB taxonomy): Bacteria > Bacteroidota > Bacteroidia > Sphingobacteriales > Sphingobacteriaceae > Sphingobacterium. Next base: position 14,984 of record JAITLW010000013.1, read on the forward strand.
CTTACAGTGCCAAGGGTAGCCGCGCTTCTTAAAGAGTCTTTTAAGCCATCTTTTATAGCAGATTTATTGCCATAATCTAGGTTGGCAAAGTTGAATGCATCAATGGGAAGATTGCCCATTTGCTTTTGAAGGTAGCTATATTCTCCGCCTAGAAAGTTGTCTCGATAAGTTGTGGCTTTTTGCAGCTCCGCTTTGAAGTCTGTATTCTGCATAGCCTCTTTCAATTTTCTTTTTTTCGCGTAAGTGAAGTACATTATTCCACCATAGACAAGAATGGTGAACGCAATGATTAATATTACTTGAATACTCATGATATTTATTGTTTTTAAAGGTTAAATATTCTTTGGTTCTATTTTCTTTTTCTTTGAAGGGATGAATCCCCAAATGATAAAGGCAATCAGCGCTAATCCTACTAGTTTTCCTCCATATTGGGTGTAAAACGGCAATTTATTAAGGTTGCTGGATTTTAATTTCTGCTCAATTAATAAGGTTTCTAACTCTTTGGCCGGAATATCATAGTACTCTTTTGTTTTTTCATCATAGCCAACAAGTTTGGGAGCTGCAGTGATATACAATGGTAGTATATAAGCGATATTAAACTCGGTGTGTAGGGTTGCGAGATCCAGATAACTGCCGTTTTCTAGTTTGAATTCATCGGTATCAGGTAAGTCGTGGACTTTATTCAGCACTTCTCTTTCTCCAAGAGGGATTTTAACTTTTGCTAATGAAAGACAGGAGGTCCCTACGAGCAGAGCTAATACAAGGATGATTTGTTTTAATGATGCCATATCTTGATTTGATTTCAAACAAAATTAGAAAGTACTATTTAGAAAAGGTAAATGGTTTACAATTCGTCAATGGCGTTTTATGAAACGTGTAAAGAATGTAGAAAAGATAGGGCGGAGATAAATGGGCTGTCTAAAAAGAAATCAAACCATAAGGCCGGTCTTTTTAGACAGCGAGAGGTGAGGGCTAGAGTTCGTCTTTTTTTAACTCGTCAAGCACAGCTTTGATCTGTTTGGTATAAGGGCTATAGAAGTATCTCGTCCAGGCTACTATCGCCAAAGGGATAAGAAATAAAGTGATTACTATAACCAGTAGGAGAGATTGTTTGCTGGAGTCGGGTATGACATTGAGGTTTTTGCCTTGTTCAATGAGACGGCTATAGGTATATACGGAAGTCCAGACGAGTAGAAATGGGATAAGGAGAAAACCAAAGGAATGATAACGCTCAATGTTGAGCTTGAACTCGTAATATATTTCGCTAAGGTTGTCTTTGGTGTCATTTGTATAATGGCTGACGCGCTGGTAGAACTGGCGGAATATATTTAAGTAATATATAGAGACAAGCACGACTATAGCGTAGCTGGTATAGTATATCAAGTAGGTGTCTGAGGCAAGAGCAAATAGTTGTGGAGCAAATGCCATGAAGATAATAGCCACGATCTGCATATAGCCTTCATTTTTCATGTTGCGTTTGAGTTTATCCAGGGGGTGTTGTGCTTTACGTAACTGTTTGATATGTTCTGGAATATGTACTTCCTGTGTGGGGTCAGCATTCCACGTCGATTTTAGTTCTTCAAAATTCATGATCAAGTTTCTTTATAATGTTTTGCAATTTTTCCTTTGTACGATTCAGTTTTACCCTAACATTGCCCTCACTGATTCCTAATAGGGTTCCTGTATCTCGGTGTGAAAGGCCTTCCATGAAATAGAAGATGAGGGCCTTTTCGATTTTATTGAGTTGCTGAGCAGCAAAATAAAAGAGTTCGAGCTGTTTCTCCTTATCGGTGTTATAGGGCTCATGTTCGGGCTCATGAGCGATGTCATAGGCATATCGATCGCTACGACGTTTATCTTTCTTGAAATAGGTAATGGCGGTGTTTATGGATACACGGTACATCCAAGTTGAAAAAGCGGAATCTCCTTTGAATTTAGAATATGATTTCCAAAGTTGTACGATAATCTCCTGTTGTAGGTCTTCGCGATCTTCCTTACTGTGCATATACATGCGAGCGACTTTGTGGAGGATGCCTTTATGCTCGTCGATGTGATTCAAGAATAGTTTTTCGTTCAATTGGTTCACAGCTTTATTGGTTCTTATAATTCATCAAGTTATTTTAAATTTATACAGTAAGTCTATGCATTGTAGAATTCGTTACAAGTTTTTTTTATAAAAAAACTATAAAATTTGATATTTACGAAATATTCGTATATTTACTATTAAACCGTAATTAGATGAAAAGAATTCTATTTTTTGGACTGTTGCTCTTTGGGGCTACAAAGTCCTACACTCAAGAAAAGCCTTTGGCTAAGGTACATTATAACTTTAAGCATATAAATGATACAACCCAACGGGACAAGTTTATCAAAGATGAAGTGGTGACTTATCTGGGCGAGGGGGGCAGTTACTATGCTAGTTATTCGGGAACGAGAATGCAGGAGGATATGAAAAAACAGATGGATGATCCTGCTTTTGATGGAAGCTTGATTATTTTAAAAAGGACTTCGCCAATCAGTGAGACGTACATTATTGAACCCGCACAACAGAAAATGACTGAAATTGTGAAGGTGGCCTCCGATGAGTTTGTCTTATCAGGAGTCTACCCAGAGCAGGATTGGGAAATTTTGGAGGAGACTAAGGATATCGGTGGATATAGCTGTCAAAAGGCAACAACGGACTTTAAAGGACGCCATTATATGGTATGGTTTACTACAGAGATTCCTTTGTCAGCAGGTCCATGGAAGTTGCATGGCTTGCCAGGGTTGATTCTCTCTGCTAAAGATAGCACAGGGGAGGTTGAGTTTGAGTATGCTGGATTCGACAAGATAGAGGGCGAGACCGGTATTCGGATAGCGCCATCGGAAATGGCTATCGCATCTACGGCATCGGAGGTCGAAAAATTGCAGAAGGCATTTCGGGCCAATCCTAGTGCGTATATGAGCGCCCGTAGTTCTGGCGCTACAGCGGCTTCTACTGGAGTTGGGGGCAGATCGTCTTCTGGCAATTTAAATTCATCTCCGGCATCAGATATGTCAAAGGTGAAGGCTGTACATGTCAAGAATGACGACAGTTATGTACCGTCTAAAATTACAAATAATCCAATTGAACTGATTCCATAATACATGGATAGAAGGCTTGTTTTTTTTCTTTTTTTTCTGTTGAATGGAGGTGCCGTTATAGCACAGCGATCCACTATCGAAGGGATGTTGGTTGATAAGGGTACACAGGATCCCCTGCATGCAATTACTGTACTCCTCAAATCAGGAGACCATAAAGTGATGTCTTTTAAGGCTTCCGATAAGAATGGGAATTTTGTATTGTCTACGGACAAGGATATAACTGGGGCCTATCTGGAAATAAACCATCTGGGGTACAAAAAGAAATCACTGCCTCCTACTGTCGGGACAAAGATAAGGATCGAACTGGAGCAATCGATGGTGCGGCTAGAAGATGTGGATATAAAAAGTAGGCCTCGTGTACAGCGGATAGGTGACACTCTGGCCTATAATGTGTCTTCTTTTGCCAAAGAGGAGGATAGATCTATAGGAGATGTATTGAAGCGTATGCCTGGCGTTGAGGTCTCGGAATCAGGCCAAATCAAGTATCAAGGTAAGGCCATCTCTAATTTCTATATCGATGGAGATGATTTGCTTGATGACCGTTATGCTATCGGCTCGAAGACTATTCCTCATAAGATGGTGCAGGATGTTCAGGTATTGAATAATCATGAACATAAGAAGGTGCTTAAAAATAAGCGTTATACCGACGAGGTGGCGCTGAATCTTGTCATTAAAGATGATGCAAAGCTTAAGCTGACAGGGCAGGTGAAGGTCGGAGGGGGGCTCCCGGAGCAATACGATGCTGAGATGAATGCTATTTTGTTTAATAAAAAACATAAGCTCCTTAATGTATTGCGCGGGAATAATATTGGTGACGACTTAAGTGGTGCTTTTACGGGCTTCAATAAGCAGACGGTATTGTCTAATATGGGGACTTCGCCAGTAAACAATCTCTTGGCTCTTGGGACTGTCGGTGGCCCGCCAGTGGATAAGAATAATTATTTTATGAATAACTCGGCTGTACTCGATGCTAACAATCTGATGAATACTAAAAAAGAGTGGCAGTTGAAATCGAATATTCAACTCTTGGTGGATCGAAATACATTTGAGTATGCTGGCAAGACTTCATTTAATACCAATGGCAATGTGTATAGCTTTGATGAAAGACAGCTTTCCGTTATCAAGCAATGGATGGGGGCGGTTAGACTCAGTGCGACTAAAAATCAGGAAAATAATTATATAAGTAATGCGCTGTCGCTGGAGTACCAAAAAGAAAATGGTACCGCCGCAATTTATAGTAATGAGGTGGCTATTGATGTGCTGAGAGACTTTACGGTCAAGGGGTTTTCAAATCAGTTGGAATATGTGCCAGCACTTAAAAATGGAGATATTATTCAAGCCAATTGGTATATGAATTATGGGAGGAAGCCACAGACATTGGGGCTTTCTCCGGGTATTTTTCCTGAATTGATGAATGGAGGTAACCCCTACGAGGAGACTAGGCAGCATATAGAGGTGCCCTCATTTTTTACTCGTGCTTCTGTAGGATACCGTCTGCCGAATAAGAAGGTGGTGCAATATTATAATGCGGGGGTATCGATCGAAGACCAACGATTGAATTCTACTATTGATATAGTCTCAGGAGGACGGCCTCTGTATGATGCAATAGATTCATCTACTAATAATACAAGTTGGCTCCGTACATCACTGTTTGCTCAAGGGGAGTATGAATGGAAAATAAAACGTTTTTCTTCCCGTTTGACATTGCCATTGTCGTTGCAACGGACCCATTACGAAGATCCTTATTTTGAATTAAGGCAAACCCAAAATAGAATCCTCTTTAACCCAGCTTTGCACGCTAAGTATATGGTGGGATTGGGGGATGAGTTGAGCTTTTCCTATCGCCGTGAAAATAGTTTTGGTAACATAGAAGGGGTATACCGAGGGATTATCATCCAAAACTATAGAACCTGGGCAAGGAATAGTGGGGGACTTAATGAGAGCCGTAGTAACGATTTTGGATTGAATTATAAGCTTTCGAAGACCATGCAATTGCTGTTCTTGAATTTTGGATTGAATTATAACCAGTTTATCGCCAGTACCATGTTGTCGAATGTAGTTAATGATGATATAACGCAGACGCAATTGATTTCTGAAGAGAATAAAGTGAATTCCTACAGAGCGAGCTTTGGTTTGGATAAATATATTTTCCCATTGGCAAGTACGGTAAAGCTTGGGTTTAATTGGACGCTGACAGACTATAATCAGTTGTTCAATAATGAGCTGCTGCCGTTTCAGAATATTGGTTATAACCTGCTGCCTTCTGTTGAGACCAAGCTGTGGAAATCTGTGAACTTAGCTTATCGAGGGCAGTTATCCTGGAGTACAACCAAGCAGCAAGGTGGTGAAGGGAGATTGAATCGTAATGCTTTTAATATGTCGCAGAGCCTCGGATTTCCAATTAGTTTTTATAAGCTCGTGCATCTGAATCTGAGTGCGCGACATTTGTATAGCAGCCAGCCGGGACAAGAAAGTATTAGCTATGTGTTTTTTGACACGTTCGCTCGGTATCGACATAAGAAATGGAACACTGATTTTGAATTGAACCTGTCCAATATTGCCAATATTAAAAAGTTTGAAACTTATACGATATCTGCGAATATGCAGGCGCAGAATAGTTATGAACTGCGTGGACGGATGGCAATTCTGCGGGCAGTGTTTAACTTTAAATAGTTTTTTTAGCTAATGAGATCTACAAATGCAGCTTTGGTGACGGAGGCTAGATCTGTTGGTTGTAAGATGACCTGCAGGCCGCGTTTTCCGGCACTTACGGAGATTGCCTCCTCAAGTTGCGCCACCTCTTCTATAAAGGTGGGAAACTCTTTCTTCATACCTATCGGTGAGCACCCGCCACGGATATAACCTGTGATTTGTTGCAAATCTTTCATCGGCAACATTTCACAGTTTTTGTTGCCTGAGGCTTTTGCCAGCTTCTTAAAGTCTAAATGGCTGTTTCCCGGAATAATTGCAACGAGATAAGGATCTTGTGTGCCTCTCAGGACAAGCGTTTTATAGAGGTGTTCAGGTGCTATCCCCATAGATAAAGCGACATGTTCGGCACTGACGTCGTCCTCATCAACTTCATATTCGCGAAGGGTGTAGTTTATTTTTCCGGTATCTAATAGGCGTACTGCGTTAGTTTTTTGTGCCATAAGTTAAGCGTTGTATTGTTGACGATTTTGTAAAATCTCCTGCATATGGAGATCTGCCCATGTTGTAATTGTAGCAATAAGGGGGAGGAACTCTTTGCCTAATTTCGTTAATTGATACTCTACTTTGGGAGGAATGACAGGATAGATCTCACGGGAAATGAGACCATCGGCTTCCAGCTTACGAAGCGAGACCGTTAACATTTTTTCTGAAATGTCTCCAATCTGTTTGTGTATTTCATTAAACCTCATTTTAGGGTGGTCGCCAAGAACCAATATAACAAGTGTAGTCCACTTGTCGGATAGACGGTCTAGTACATTGCGTACAGGACAACTTTGAGGATCAGAAAAATCGTTCATTTTTTTAAAATTATTGTGCTGATAATCAGTAAAACTAACCTCCGGGTAAGTCGATTACGAAGAGTTAAGTTCTTGTCTATTTGTAGCTTACTTTTTACCTTTGACTTACCAAAAGTAAGTATAAAATTTAAAATATTAAAAATATGTATTTAATAACAGGAGTTACAGGACATTTAGGAAGCGCAGCTGCTTCAGCATTTTTAGCGTATGAAAGTGCAGACAAGTTGACTGTTTTGAGCCGGGATAAGGCTAAGGTAAAATCACTAAGCGAAAAAGGAGTGAACGTCAAGGTTGGAGATTATGATGATTATGCGTCATTGCTAGAAGCCTTTAAAGGAGTTGAAAAGGTACTTTTTGTTTCTTCGAATGATTTGATAAATCGAGAGACTCATCATAGGAACGTTATCGCCGCTGCTAAAGAAGCTGGAGTAGCGCATTTGGTGTTTACTAGTTTTCAGTATCAATCGACAGCGGTAGATTCCCCAAATGGGCTTATGCCTGTGTATAAACTTTCGGAAGATTTGTTAAAAGCGAGCGGATTGACCTACACCATACTGCGTAATGGTATATATATGGATATGCTACCTGATATAATCGGACCTGGAATCCGTGAGAACAAGGTTTTATTTGCATCGGCAGGTAATACGCCAGTTACCTTTACTTCAAGAGAGGATTTGGCAGAGGCCGCAGTAAAGGTGTTGTTGAGTAAGGATTTTGATGATAAAACGGTGGATCTAGTGAATGAAAATAGTGTTCGATTTGCTGATATCGCGGCATTTTTGAGTGCTATTCTTAAGTTGGAAATCAACTATGTAGATGCCTCTGATGAAGATTATCGAAAAGGATTGTCTCTAGCGGGACTACCAGCTATGGTTGTCGATCTTTTTGCTGGAATTTTAAATAGCATAAAAGTGGGGGAATTTGATAAAAGAGGAGAAGACCTTAGGCATATCCTGGGGAGGGAACCACAACAGGTGAAAGAATTTCTAACAGCCTACTACGGATAATGATAGCATGTATCTTATTCCCGAACAGGGATATAAGATACATTTTTATGCTTCTTAGATTTTGTGTTCTTCGTTTTGCTCTAAATATAGTTGGGCTATTCCTCGTTTGTGGTATAAAGAGTACCTTTGCCGAAAAAATAAATATATGCAGTTGCGGAAGAACCTTATTTTAATAATAGCGTCGGTTGCTACGTTTGTAGAAGCGTTGGATATCGCGATAATTAATCTGACTATCCCTTCTATACAGGAGCAGTTCCATATTGGAGTGGAGCAGGCGCAGTGGTTGCAAACGTTGTATGTTCTTCTGTTTGGTGGTTTTTTAATCATTGGAGGACGGACGTCTGATCAAAAGGGCCGCAAGAAGGTGTTTTTGTGGGGAGGCCTGGTATTCATGCTGACTTCACTGGGGGCAGGCCTGTCTACTTCTTTTGAATCATTGGCGGTATTTCGGGCCTTGCAGGGATTGGGAGCTGCCTTTATTATGCCGGCATCGTCATCTATTATCACTAATACATTCCGGGAAACACAGGAGCGAAACCGGGCTATAGGTGTTTTTAGTTCTTTTGCAGCCATTGGATCTGGCAGTGGATTGTCAATAGGAGGCTTGTTGAGTACTTATTTGAGTTGGCATTGGGTATTTTTGATCAATGTGCCGATTCTAGCAGTAACATTGATTCTAGCTTACTTTTATATCCCAAAAGATGAAGTAAATACAACGTCGTCCCGGACGGATACATTGTCAGCTGTGCTATTAGTCCTAGGTTTGTTAGGTATAGCCTATGGCTCACATGAGTTAACAAATTTTGAAGAAAACCCGTTGGTTGTTGTTGGGGCACTTTTGGGAGGCCTAGCTTTGTTGGGAATCGTCATCTATAGGTTGAAGACCGTCGACGAGCCGTTGATTAAGTTGAGCTTATTTAACCATCCTTCTGTCGTGATATCCAATCTAGTGTTCTTTATTCAGGGAGCTTTTTTTATTGGATTCTTGTTTCTTATTTCGTTGATGTTGCAGAGTGATATGGGACATAGTGCCGCAGCAGCGGGATTGATGCTGGTTCCATTTAGTGTGCTGTCGGCATTGATTGCAAAATTTGTGCTTCCTTTTGTGTCCAGCCGGTTCAATTCGGCGCAGATGGGCGTATTAGGCTGGTCCTTTATGTTGGGAGGAGCATTGGTTTTATGGAGCTCGCTTTATTTTGGACATCCACTACCTTTGGTGTTGGTGGGGGCCGCGTGTATCTCAGGGATAGGTATTACTTTTTGTTTTACCAGTATGGCGGTGCTGAGTATTCGTGATGTAGATCCCGGCAACTATGGAGTGGTATCAAGTCTGACGAGTACGAGTTATTTCTTAGGAGGGGGTATCGGACTGTCATTTATGACGGTACTGAATGAGTTGCTTCCTTCAGAATGGGCTGTGGGCAATTTAAGCCTTAGTCTTTTAGCATTGTATGCGTTGGTTAGTGTCATCATATTATTATATCTGGCGCGAGGAGAGAAAGGAAGAACTCTTGCGAGTTCATAATACATAAAAAAAGAGAGCCGGTTTAAACCGGCTCTCTTTTTTTATGTATTATATTTTTCGTTTTATATTGGGCAGGAAGCCTGTGACTATACCAATAAGGGGCAGAAAAGCACAGATAGAGAAGACATACTCTATACTTGTACGATCGGCTAGCCAACCTAAAACAGCGGAACCGATGCCTCCCATACCGAAAGCGAATCCAAAGAATAGGCCTGCGATCATTCCAACTTTACCGGGGATAAGATCTGTGGCATAAACTAGAATGGCTGAGAAAGCCGAAGAAATAATCAATCCGATAATTCCGGCTAGTACAACGGTCGCCGTAAGACCTACGTGAGGCAATAGTAACGTAAATGGAGCCGCACCTAGAATGGATATCCAGATGATTAATTTACGGCCGTATCTGTCGCCCAAAGGACCTCCTAAAATCGTACCTGCAGCAACAGATGCTAAGAATACAAAAAGGTATATTTGGGACTGCTGTACTGAAACACCAAATTTTTCGATAAGGAAAAAGGTGAAGTAGCTTGTCATCGAAGCCATATAGAAATACTTCGAAAAGATCAGTACAAGGAGGATGACGATGGATACAGTGACGGTTCTTTTAGACAGTGTTTGTTGTTGAGCTGCATGATTAGTGCCTACGGTCGCGGTTTTAACGATCATATTTTGCTGATACCAATTGCCCACAATGGTGAGTATGAACATACCCACTATGGCTAAGGTGCCAAACCAACCGATGTAATTCTGGCCCATGGGAATAACGATAAGTGCGGCCAGAAGAGGGCCAATAGCGCTACCTGCATTGCCACCAACCTGAAAGATAGATTGAGCAAGTCCTTTACGGCCACCAGAGGCCAAATGTGCCACCCGGGAAGCTTCAGGATGAAAAACGGATGAACCTATACCTAAAAGGCTGACGGATGTTAAAATAAGATAGAAGTTGGATGCAAAAGCTAGACAGAGTAATCCTGAGAGCGAAAAGATCATACCGATGGCTAGGGATCTAGGATTGGGCTTTTTGTCCGTATAAGATCCGACAAAGGGCTGCAGAACGGAGGCGGTCAATTGAAAAATTAACGTTATGATCCCGATCTGTGTAAATGTAAGGCCGTAATTCTGTTTTAATAGAGGGTATACCGAAGGTACGACCGATTGCATTAAGTCATTTAGCAAATGCGAAAAACTAATGGCAAATAGTATAGGATATACTGTTTTGTTTGCTGATATAGTGGACATATAAAATATTAATATTCATCAGGTCATCTGATGAATAAAAATAAAAAAATTAAATTCTTCCAATTATTTTTGCCGCAATCTTTGAAGCCTTTGCTGCATCTTTATCACTGATGGCCTGTAAAAGATCTTCATGAATGTCTTGTGACTCGGTAAAGGTGCTTGTGTCTTTGTAGAGGGTTGAAAAAAACTTGCTTACATGTGCTGACATGGTTTTATAAAGCTGATAAAGAATAGCATTGCCACAACTTTCTGCAACCGCGATGTGAAATTCTATATCTGCATGGATACAAAGTAACATGTCGCCGCTTTCGCCATATTGCTTGCGTTCGGCCAATTTTTTCTTCATCTTCTTTAAATGAACTGTAGTTCTATTGGACGCGGCTTTTTCTACAATTTTTAACTCTAAGAGTTGTCTTACCTCAAAGACATCGGCAAAGTCTGCACGTTCGATTTTTTCGTCGAGAATGCTGTTGCTGCTATGACTGATAATAAAGGTACCAACCCCCTGCTGTACGTTGACAAAACCTAATTGGGATAAATACTTGATGGCTTCACGTATTGTGGAGCGACCTACACCGAATTTTTGCATGAGTTCAGGCTCTGTAGGGAGCTTTTCATTGATCGCAAAAACACCGCGTTCGATACTGTGCTGTAGGGTGTCAGCAACTTCTTGTGCGAGTGATTTTTTCTGTATAATCATTTTTCATCATATCATCTGATGACTGCAAATGTATGAAAATAGTTTGTAATTATATGGGGTATTAAAAAAAGCCTTGGTCGCTAAAGACCAAGGCTTTTGTCAGATGTAATAAGTAGGGCTAAATGCTAGTCAACACCCCTAATTTCGGCTAAGCCATTGTAGCCACTGGATAACCCTCTGTCTAGAATTAACCTGAAATATCGCATTTGCACTGGGGCGTAAAAATTTATATTTCGATTATCTGGATTTTGGGGAGAAGAGGACCAATCTATCGCTTTGGATAAATAAGTACCTTGTTCGATCCAATTGATATTATCTGTACTGATCAAAACCGTGATCTGGGATGGATTGTAGTAGGCACCGAAAGTATAATTTGGAGTCAGAATGAATCCTCTCAGTTTATGCTCTTTTTTCATGTCAATCGTGATTTCAAAATTGTTTGCATCGCTAAACCAGGCTGTCTCATTGTCATTATCTAAGGTTTTTTCTCCCTGATAATTGTCGTCAAATGCTGTGGAATAGGATAGCACAGACCAATCAGAGCGGTTTATAACATTGCCTGGGGGCGTAGTCTCTAAAGCTTGGTTGATGTTGTTAAAAATACTATTTATAACGATATAGACCGTTTTATAATTAGTACTTGCGCGCACACCCCTATCTCCACTAGAGACAGTTCGGATAGAGATGGGCAGCAGGTAGCCTTTAGGGTCGCTCAGGAGCTCCTGTTGTTGCAAAACAAGATGAATGGAATCTGTAGAAAAGGTGGCTCCCGCTTTTATCACCAGATCTGAAGATTCCTGAATTTTATAGTTAGCACTTGGGAGAGGGAGATATGCTGTCTTATTGAGTGCGTTATAACTTGATACAGCATCGAGATCAGGAGCCAAAGATACGGTGACATCACTCGTAATTGCGCGAGTTAGATGGGCTGTAAATTTGGTTTGATTCTCTCCAATAATTGCAGATGGGGTACGGATGAAATTCAACCGCTTATGGTGTGGATCCGCGTCAGGCCCCTTAATATAAGCGAGAAGCTCCTGAGAGTTTTCCTTATCTTTTTCGCAGGAATGTAGTAAGAACCCGAGAGAAGATATTATAATTAGGTATATAATAGGATGGTTTTTCATGTCTTATCAAATTAATTTTTACAACGGATATTAGGAACCCAGGTGACATTTCTACTGGCTTTGGCGTGATGTCCATTTCCAGAAATATCGGACGCAATATTGCCCGAACCTTCGTTAAATTTCCAATAGGCTTCTAATCCTTTTGATGTAGGGTCTACACCGCACATGCCGTCAATAATTTCATTCTGCGTAAGGGCCTTTGACCAAAGACGGGCTTCGCTGATCATGCCATCGAGATAGCGGCCTCCTGCTGAGGCACCGATTAGAAAGCCTGTGCCATAGGCGCCGGAACCCAATGTTTTAAGAATATTGATATTATTGTTGTCTGCAATTGAAGCTGCTAGAACGCCATCGACGTATAGTCGGGTGGTAGAGACGTCATGTACCAGTGCGATATGGTACCAGGTTCGGGTAGCGAGTCCTTGAGGAGCTGTCAAAGCCACCATGCCTGCACGTTGAATCTGATTAGGTGCGATTGTTACATCTCCAAAACGCAACAAGAAATGCTCTTCGATGCCCATGACTGAACTTATAAACGGAGAAGAACTAGCAAAGTTGTTGACATATACTCGGGCTTCCATGGATACCTGTGAAAGGTTGGTGAGTCGAGCCGCATTTTTTTCCGAAAAGTCTGGCTCAAAGTAGGTGCCTGTAAGACTGGCGACACTTTGTATGACGACAGGTTTTACAACATAATAGATGGTGCGGGAGGCTTCTAGAATAGGGAGGTCGCCATCGCTACTCTCGATCGTAACAGCCATCATGTAGCTTGTGCCTGTCTTAAAGTTTTTTGTGGAGTTAACCTGGAAGTTGACCGAATTTGACACATTTGTTCCTGCAGCGATGGATACCTCATTGGCGGTAAGCTCAAAATCGCCAGTAGGAACGGGAACGTAATTTTTTCCGGATGTCTTGTTGTACTGCTCGATTAGTTCTGGAGCGAGTCTTAGCTTGATGGTGGTCGTGCGTGTCACTTGCTGTGAAGCGCTAACACTCAGTGCCGTTCTGGAGGCAACCCCGTCTTCAGCAGATAGGGTGACCAATGGGTTCTGCTCGGTACCTGTGATATAAATGGCATCGGTAATGTCGTCATTGCTACAACTGATTGTAGTGGTCAATAATAGGTAGCTTATGGATAAAAAAATAAGCCTATGTAATATATTCATCATGATTAACGGTCTTTTGGTGTTTACTGAACTGCAGGATTCATAATTTGAATGGCCTGTCTGATATACCTATAGTCGGGCTTGAGTGCATATTCATATTCCATATGGTAAGTCCCAGCTCCCCCTTTTTGTCCCTGTCTGGGATTCCAATAGGCCATGCCGAGAAGTGAGGGGATAGTACCACGAACGGGGTCTCTATAATTGACACCTCCAGTACTCCAGTACGATTCAAAATTCTCCGTAATGACAAACTTTTCGGGAGGGATGCCGTATGTTTCTGCGGTATTGTAGCGCGATTGTAAGGACTGTGGAGAGGACGTGCTGTATGCCTGTGATACATAATAGTCTATATAGGGTTCTACTCCGTTTCGCATATATCCATCGACAATAAGTAAGTGGCCTGTATTCGATTTTGGTCCAAAGTAGGGAGAGAATGCTTTAACTAAACGTTCTAAACCACCTTCTCTGGCAAAAATACTGTTCCGCTCACTCGCTTCGTTGGGTTCATAGTCGATATCCAGGCCATTCAGTTGATATCTGGAGTTGGTATCTGCGATGGCTTTTGCCATGGCGTCTACGGCTTCCTGCTCAGGGAGATTTGAAAAGTCTTTTTTTATCAGGTTGTCGAAGAAGGAGATAAAATAGACCTGTGTGATGCGTGTGCCTTTTTGTTCCTGGACGAAGCGCATGGCTTTCATCTGAGGGGAACCTTCTACGGGGATGCCACCCCATAAGCTGACGATATCCATGCTATCGGGTACGCCTTCCCAACGTAAACCCAAAGAAGGGAATTTACCTTCGCCACCGGAGCCTCCTAGCCAGCCAAAAGCAATTTGATGTTTGCTCTTTTTGTAAGCGCGCAGATTGGCGAGGTATTCTTCTGTAGGTACAGGAGGTTTTTGTAGGTCTTTTGCTTTTTCCATATTCTGCTTTTCGCAGGCAGTGAAGAAAAATACAGTCGCAAAAAGGAAGAAAAATATATGCAGTAATGTTTTCATTTTTATCAAAAATTTAGGTTAGCGTCTAGTATCCCACCACAATGGTGTCCCACCATGGTCTGGTCCGTTAAGTAACTGTATACCCAACAGTACTGCCGCATTGTTATTTAAATATTCATTTTGTGGGAAAGGGCTTCGGCGGACGTGTAGTCGTGTGCTAATAAGTCCTCCGCTCATGTTGTTTGAAGCGGGTATAGGAAAGATCTTAGGGTAGCCCGTACGTCGAAACTCTGACCACGCTTCGTGTCCATCAGGATATAATGCAAGCCACTTCTGGGTTAAAATCCGTTCTAGATTGGTGTCGAAATCTGCACCTTCCCAGCGGATTGTTATCTGTGTTGTCGCAGCCATGCTATTACTATTGTTAATGGGGTCTACATAGGGAGCTGGTGTACTGGTGCCATCATTGATATAGCTTGTAGCATCCCCTGCGGTTCCATTTGTTCCGCCCATGGGTTGGCTGAAGGCCATTCGGATTCCTTGTTCGTAGAGCCCCTTGGCATCGCCACCCATGTTCCAGCCACGCAGGGCACCCTCGGCCCGTAAGAAATATATTTCGGAGGCAGACATCCATTTTATTGGTGTGGATGCCGCAATATTCAGGGACGAAAATGCAGCATAGGAGTTGCCAGGAAATCTACTGCCGCTTCGGATACCATGATAGTCTGGCGTAGAGGACGCTGGAAGGGCAACCCTATTGAATAAGAGTCCGATTCGAGGGTCGTTATAACCTTTCATAAAAGACTCGATGCTGGCCCCCATGCGGGTATCATTGTATGAAGCTGAAATCGCATAAAGTGGATTTGTAGAGCTTACACCATCAACTCTGAGGAAGGCATTGTCTCCATTGCTCAGCATTACACCGGTAGTAATTGCTTCTTCAGCATATCTACGGGATTTCTCTGGACTAATATTGACTGTGCGCATGGCTAGTCTAAGCTTGAGTGAGGCGGTGAGTTTGAGCCACATGCTTAGGTCTCCACTATAGATTCTATCAAAGTTGGCAAGAGGTTTTGCGCCTGGATTCTTCTGAATGAAATCGGTCAAAACGGTGATGGATTGATCAAGGTCCTTAAAAAAAGAATCATAGATAGCTTCTTGAGAGTCATAGGGGGTGCTGATATTACCTGTTTTGAACTGCAGATAAGGCAATGGCCCATAGGTGTCTGTCACGCGGTGCATGGCCATTACTTTGATGGTCTGTGCAATGGCAAAGGTGACGGGAGAAGACATTTCTGCTCTCTCTTTGACGGCATACCAAGGAGCCATGATATTCTTGTAGGCATTCAAAAAATGAGCGCCATACCAAGAAGGGATCATGGAGTAGGTACTGTTATTAATGCCATTATTATTATAAGAATTTGAGGTGCCCTGATGTCCAGAGTAAATGTCGCCCATTAAGCTGAAAATCAACTGATAGTTGTTGATGTCGACGTTGTTTTCGTTGACTAGACTAGGGATTACCTGATGTTGCATTTGGGTGAGGTAACCACCTAGGGCAAGGTTGTCCTTGGTCAATTGTTCTTTTGTTGCTTTATCGGGATCGGTATTATATCCGTCGAAGTTTTTTGTACAGGAAGTGTTTACTGCTATCGCAAAAAGCAACAATACCGAACCGATGGACTGTCTATTGATAGTTTTCATAATCTGTTTCATCATCTTTGTATTATAGGTTTACACGTAAGCTAAATCCGATGCTTCGTAAGCTCGGAAGCATGAAATAATCGATGCCCTGAAAATAGGTTCCTGTCGAAGCGGTGGTCTCAGGGTCTGATGGTGCTTTGTTATAAAACATGAAAAGATTGCGACCGATGACAGACGCGGTAATGCTTTTGATCCGATTGTTAAAAAGTGCTGAGGGGAATGTATAAGCTAAAGAGGCTTCACGTAGTCGGATATTGGTGGCGCTATAGACATATCTTGATAATACACCTGTGCCTAAACCGACGGTCTCGTAATAGCGTTTGGCATCGTACATCTGCCCATTGATCTCCACACCACCATTGTCGCGGGCTTTCTCACTGGCTGCCGATGTACCGTAACCATCCATAAGGGCCTGGGTGGAAGAAACCATAACACCGCCAAAGCGTCCATCGATCAAAAAGCCAAGATTGAACTGTTTGTACTGGAAGGAGTTTCTAAAACCAACATTAAAGCGTGGATTGGTATTGCCTGCTTTCAAGAGGTTTACATTGTCTACAGATAAAGCGCCTGTCGTTGGGTTAACTAAAATGTAGCCGTGCGCATCCGTTTCTAATTTGTTGACGTAGATATCTCCAAAAGATCCTCCTTTTTCGATGTAGTTGCGGTAGGAACCAATACCTCCCATGTCAAATCTGTTGCTTGTAAATGGAACTCCGGTGACCGGATTAATATAGTTTTCTACTAATTTTTCTATTCTATTTCTATTCAGTGTAAAGATGGCTGATGGCTGCCATAGCAAGGGGCCTATTTGTATGTTTCCCCCCAAGGAAGCCTCTATTCCTTTATTTCTGACCTTACCCGCATTGACATAATAATTTGAAACACCACTGCCATCTGGGGCCGCAAATCTAAAAAGCTGATTGTAGGTGTCCGACTGATACAGGGTGACGTCAAAGCTTATTTTATTGTGGAGAAATTTTGTGTTAATACCGGCTTCTATTGCTTTTGTGCGTTCGGGCTTGAGGTCTGTCAAAGCCAAATTTGGATTTACAGAAACACCATTTGGATTAACAGGATAGGACTCTTGAGAGATAAAGCGAGGTAGGGTGTTACCTACCTCACTGTACGAACCTCGTAACTTGGCAAACGACAATACGCCTGGGTTGATAGGAACCCACTCATTCAGAATGAAGGAAAGTCCGACAGACGGATAGAAGAATGATTTTTTGCGCGTATTAGCCAAGGGAGAAGACCACTCGTTGCGACCTGTAACATCTAGATAGAGTCCGTTTTTATAGTTTAGTTGTGCATTTGCGAATATAGCCTGTGTCTCTTCTGTATACCTCTCTTGTAGGTTAGGCGAAGGAGTCACATTGGATAGAGAAAATAAATTAGGAACAGTGGCGAGACCAGCACCGTTGGCGTCTAAAGAGTTTGCCGTGATTTGGTAGTTTGTTCTTAGAAAACTAGTTCCTAGATTAAAATTAAGCCCAATATCTCCAAAATTATCTGTTATCGTCCCGAGTACATCAGCATAAGTTTGGCGGGTTTTGTCGTTAGCATTTAGATAAGACCCATTGTTTGAGTTGCCGGCCAAGAGGGGAAGCGTAGAAGCAAAGTTCCGAACTTCGTTCAGGTTGGTCGAATTGTCTGCACGAACCCGACCGGAGAATTGTAGCCAGTTGTTGACCTGATATTTTAAG